>JANOET010000234.1:0-2160 GCA_031413415.1 Acidimicrobiaceae bacterium | reverse complement strand
CTCCATCAGCGACAGGTAGCGGCGCATGTCGAGGATCTTGTCGAGGATCTCGATGTTCGGCATGGCCAGCATCTGGAACAGGTACTCGTTGCCCGACCGGCGGGCCGAATCGCCCGTGCACATCTCGCTCGGGCCCAGGATGGCGACCTCGATGCCGGCCCGCTTCAGCAGCTTGGCCATGGCCTGGGTGACCTTCTTGTTCTTGTCGTCGAACGAACCGGCGCAGCCCACCCAGTAGAGGTACTCGGCCGAGAACTCCGAACCCGGGTCGACGATCTGCACGTCGAGGCCGTCGGCCCAATCGCCGCGCTCGCCCTGGTTCATGCCCCACGGGTTGCCCTGGTTCTCCATGGCGCGGTAGGCGTTGCCCAGTTCGCTGGGGAAGTTGCTCTCCATCAGCGACAGGTAGCGGCGCATGTCGAGGATCTTGTCGAGGATCTCGATGTTCACCGGGCAGATTTCGTCGCACGCACGGCACGTCGTGCAGCTCCACACCTCTTCGGCGGTGATGCGCTCGAACAGCGAGTTGGCCGAGATGGAGATCTCCTTGTCGACCGACAACGGCGGCGTCACCACCGGGTTGGCCGACGCAGCCATCACCTCACCGGTCTTCAGCACGATCTCGCGCGGGTCGAGCGGCTTGCCCGTCGCGTGGGCCGGGCACACGCTGGTGCAGCGGCCGCACATGGTGCAGGCGTCGGTGTCGAGCAGCTGCTTCCACGTGAAGTCCTCGACGACCGACGCACCGAAGCTCTCGAGCGACGTCTCGGTGAGGTTCGGCATGGCGCGCATCGCGCCCTTCGGACGGTCGCGGTCCTTCAGGTACATGTTCAGCGGGCTGGTGAAGATGTGCCGCAGCATGGTGATGGGCAGCATGATCAGGAACCCGGCGAACGCCACGACGTGCACGACCCACAGGATCTGGTGCCACGTACCGAGCGAACTCTCGCTCATGCCGTTGAACAGGTTCGAGAGCGGGTAGCCGATGAAGCTCCACTTCTCGTAGCCCGGCTGGCCCTGGTCGGCGATGCGGAACGCCTCGGCGAAGAAGCCCGACAGGCCGATGAGGAAGAAGACTCCGAGGATGATGGCGTGCTCGGGCTTGGATTTGATGCGGATGCGGTACGGGCGCTGCACGTAGCGGCGCAGGATGGCCCACACGATGCCGACCATGAACACCAGGCCGGCCAGATCACCGATGAACGAGTAGGCCATGTAGGTCTTGCCGTGCAGGAACTTCAGGCCCTCGGGCATCTGGTGGTCGATCTCGAGCACCGTGGTGACACCCAGCAACACCAGGAAGCCGAAGTAGATCAACGAGTGCATCAGTCCGGCGGCGCTGTCGCGCAGCAGGGTCTGCATGTAGGCGCCGGCGCGGAAGTCGCGCAAACGGTTCTTCACGTTCTTCGGCGTGGTCGTGCGACGGTCGGGCGCGCCACGCTCCCAGTTCTTCACGCGGTTCGAGAACGCGAATGCGCCCCAGACCAGCAGCACGGGGATGACCGTGTAGAAGGCCACCTGCAGCGCGCCGGGGATGCCGTCGAACACCTCACGCGACACGTCCTTGGTGCCGTGCCAGTGGGTGAGCTGGGGGATGATGCCCGAGGCCAGGGTGAACAGGCCCATGAAGATGCCCACTGCCAGCACGATCTTGTGCGGCGTGCGGAACCACGGCTTGTTGGGACCGGCTTCGGTGGCAGGTGCGTCGTGAGTGCTCATAGTGCAGCCCCGACAGTAGTTCGCGAGTTCCGCCGACACCGCCTCCGCCGCCGACCGTGTCGCGATCGGACACCGGTGCGATGAGCCAGAATGCGCCGATGCAGTCCCGCCGCGCGTTGCCCACCGTCCTGCTGGTGTCGATCATCCTGGTCGCGGTCAGCGCCGCCGCCGCATGGATCGCCGTGGGTCGCATCGCCGACTCCACGCAACTCGCGCTGCTGCGCATGGAATCGGCGCTCGTCGCAGCCCGCGATCTGGCCGACAGCGCGGCCAGTTCGGCCAGTGAACTCGAGCAGGTGGTGGCCGTCGTCGCCGACGGGCTGAGCAGCACGTCCGAAGCGATCGGTGCGACGCAGCAGGTCAGCGTCAGCGTTCGCAAGATCCTCGATCTGGTCGACTTCATCGGCCGAGTCGACGACCTGCAGCAGAGCCTGGAGGAGG
>JANOET010000233.1:0-4217 GCA_031413415.1 Acidimicrobiaceae bacterium | reverse complement strand
GGCTACCCGATCCGCTACTGGGACAGCGACCTGGGACCGGATCAGGTCCGGCTGTTCGTGGGCGACGTGCCATCGGCCCCGTCGAGCGTGGTGGTGCCGCCGGCGAAGTCCGAAGCGCCGAAGGGTGAGGGCGAGCCCGCCGCGCCGGCCCCAACACCGGGCCGGATGGAGCTGCGTGACCTCACACCTCATCCTGGCCGCGCGCTCGACGACACCGAGATCGACATCAGTGTCGACGGGTCGCTCGTCGCGGCGAACTGGTTCGTCAGCGAGCCGTTCGGACGCCGCCACGCGCTTGCGCTCATCGACGTCGCCAGTGGCGACGTACGACTGGTGCTCGACGACGTGGAGCACGGGTACTCGTCACCGAGGTTCTCACCCGACGGCACCCGCCTGGCACTGATCGTGGAGCGTCGTTCCACGGCGTCGACGCCACCCGATCAGTGGACGGCCGTGCTCGACATCGCCACCGGCACGCTCACCGATGTTGCGAAGGAGTGGGACCGCTGGCCGGGGTTGGCGAGTTGGACGCCCGACGGCTCGGCGCTGCTGATGGTCGCCGACTCCGACGGCGCTGCACCCGTGTTCCGCGTCGAGGTCGCCGATGGCGCGGTCACCCGCCTCACGGGCGATCACGGTGCGTACTCGGATCTGCTCGTGTCGCCCGATGGTGCCTGGGTCTACGCGCTTCGCTCAGCCGTGGATGCCGCATCGGCGCCCGTGCGCCTGGATGCTCGGTTGGCCGAGCAGCAGCCCACCTTCCTGCCGTCGCCCATCGAGGTCGTTCCGTTGCCCGGTCGGCTCGAGGAGGTCACGGCGACGGCTGCCGATGGCACCCCGTTGCGCGCCTGGTTGGCGCTGCCCGACGGGGCGAGCCCTGCGACGCCCGCGCCGTTGCTGCTCTGGATCCACGGTGGTCCGCTCGGCTCGTGGAACGCGTGGTCGTGGCGGTGGAACCCGTGGCTCGCCGTCGCCCAGGGGTATGCCGTCGTGCTGCCCGATCCCGGTCTGTCCACCGGCTACGGGCAGCACATGATCCAGCGCGGCTGGGGCCGGTGGGGCGCCGAGCCCTACACCGACCTGCTGACGATCACCGACGCCACCGAGGCGCGCGACGACATCGACGAAACCCGTGTGGCGGCGATGGGTGGATCGTTCGGCGGCTACATGGCGAACTGGATCGCCGGCCACACCGACCGGTTCGCCGGCATCGTCACCCATGCCAGCCTGTGGGCGCTCGATCAATTCGGACCGACCACAGACGCGGCGTACTTCTGGGCTCGAGAGATGACACCCGAGATGGCGTTGGAGAACTCGCCGCATCGCTTCGTCGACCAGATCCGCACACCGATGCTCGTGGTGCACGGCGACAAGGACTATCGGGTTCCCATCGGGGAGGGTCTGCGCCTGTGGGCCGAGCTCGCTCAGCGGGCTGCGGTCACGGGTGAGATGCCGCACAAGTTCCTGTACTTCCCCGACGAGAACCACTGGGTGCTCACGCCACAGCATGCGAAGGTCTGGTACGCCACGGTGTTCGCGTTCTTGGACCACACCGTGCACGGCAACGAGTGGAACGTGCCCGACATCCTGCGCTGATCAGTCGGCCAGGACGGCGTCCATCTGCCCCATCGCGGCCATCAGGCCTTCCTCCATGCCCATCTCGACGAGTTGCTCGAGTTGCTCGAGCGTGCCGAAGAGGCTGGTGATGGTGACGCTCGTGCCGCCTCCGTCGCGGTCGAACAGGTCGACACGCATGGTGGTGACGGGCAGGTCCGGGTTGGGCACACCCTGGTCGTCGGCGAAGCCGTCCTCGACCAGCAGCAGTCGCGGCGGCTGCGCGTCGAGGACGCGCCACCAGCCGTGGAACTGCTGGCCCTCGGGGCTGGTCATGAAGTAGGTGACCGACCCGCCGGGAACCAGGTCGTGCTGACCGAAGCTGGCCGGGAACATGGGCGGCCCCCACCACCGTTCGAGCCGACGCGGGTCGGCCCACAGTTGCCACACGCGTTCGACGGGTGCGTCGAACTCGGCGGTCACCGTCATGGTCAGTGCGGTCATGTCCTTCTGGACGTCGATCACGGTCATCGGGGGTGCTCCTCGGGGTCGGTGTGGGAATCGGGTTCGTCGAGCAGATCGGCCATGCGGTCGACCCGGCCGCGCCACAGGGTCTCGTACTGGTCGAGCAACTGCATTGCCCGGCGCACGGTGTCGATCTGGGCGCGGACGATCTGTTCGCGTCCGGACCGGGTCTTGGTCACCAGGCCGGCTTGCTCGAGCACGCCGACGTGCTTCTGCACCGCCGTGAGGCTGATGGGGTAGCGCCGGCCGAGTTCGGACACCGACGCAGCGCCCGTGAGCACGCGATGCACGATGTCGCGTCGAGTGGGATCAGCCAGGGCGTGGAAGACGCGGTCGGCCTCGTCGGGAGGGAGCTGATCTACAACCATTCGGTTGTAAGTTAGCGAACTGCGCCGAAGGGCGCAAGGGGTCACTGCGCGGAACGGTGCCCGGCCGTGAGATCGGCGACGTCGCGCATGATCTTGGCCAGCTGGAAGTCCTTCGGGGTGTAGACGGCGCTGACGCCGGCCTCGGCGAGGCGTGCTCGGTCGCTCTCGGGGATGATGCCCCCGACGATGACCGGGGCGTCGACCCCTTCGGCCCGCAGCATGTCGACGATGGCCGGCACGAGCTCGAGGTGCGAACCGCTGAGGATGGACAGGCCGATGACATCGGGATCCTCGTCGCGTGCCGAGGCGACGATCTGCTCGGGCGTCAGGCGAATGCCGCTGTAGACGACCTCCATGCCTGCGTCGCGAGCGGCCACGGCGATCTGCTCGGCACCGTTGCTGTGCCCGTCGAGACCGGGCTTGGCCACGAGAAATCGGGGCGGGCCGCCGGGCATCGACTTCACGTACTCGGCGACCGCGGCGAGTTCGCCCACTCGACGACCGACGGCTGCGTTCACACCAGTGGGCGCACGGAACTCGCCGAACACATCGCGCAGGCAGGCCGACCACTCGCCCGTGGTGCCGCCCGCCTTGGCCAGCGCGATGGAGGGCTCCATGATGTTGCCGCCGCCTGTTGCCGCATCGTGCAGTGCCGCGAGCGCCGCATCAACTGCGACCTGATCGCGGTTGCGTCGCCACTCGTCGACCTCGGCGATCAACTCGTGCTCGACGGCCGGATCGACGGTGAGGATGTTGCCCGGCGAGTCGAGTGGCGAGGGCTCGCTCTCGGTGAACGCGTTCACGCCCACCACGGTCTGGTCGCCCGCTTCGATGCGTCGTGTGCGCTCTGCCATGCTGCGCACCAGGCGACCCTTCAGCTCGTCGACCGCATGGAATGCACCACCCAACTCGAGCACCTCCTGCAGCTCGGTCCATGCGGCGTCGCGCAGTTCGTCGGTCTTGGCCTCGATGACCGTGCTGCCGTCGAACAGATCGCCGTACTCGAGCAGGTCGGTCTCGAACGCGAGCACCTGCTGCATGCGGAGCGCCCACTGCTGATCCCACGGGCGGGGAAGGCCGAGGGCTTCGTTCCACGCGGGCAGCTGCACACTGCGTGCTCGGGCCTTCTTCGAGAGCGTGACCGCGAGCATCTCGAGCACGATGCGCTGCACGTTGTTCTCGGGCTGCGCTTCGGTGAGACCCAGGCTGTTCACCTGCACGCCGTAACGGAACCGACGGGCTTTGGCGTCGGTCACGCCGTAACGCTCGAGGCCGATTCGGTCCCACAGTTCGGTGAAGGCGCGGAGTTTGCAGATCTCCTCGACGAAGCGGATGCCGGCGTTGACGAAGAACGAGATCGCGCCGAACACCTGGCTGAACTGTTCGGGCGGCACCTGACCGCTGTCGCGTACGGCATCGAGCACGTCGATGGCCGTCGCGAGCGAGAAGGCGATCTCCTGCACCGGGGTCGCGCCTGCCTCTTGCAGGTGATAGCTGCACACGTTCATCGCGTTCCACTTCGGTGCGTGGTGCGCACACCAGGCGACCATGTCGACGATGAGTCGCTTGGAGGGCTCGGGCGGGAAGATGTACGTGCCGCGCGACAGGTACTCCTTGACGATGTCGTTCTGCGTCGTGCCGCGCAACGCGGCGGTCTCGACACCCTGCTCCTCGGCGTTGGCCACGTACAACGCGAGCAACCAGGCGGCCGTGGCGTTGATGGTCATCGACGTGTTCATCTGCCCGGGCGGGATGTGGTCGAGCAGGGTG
>JANOET010000232.1:0-9938 GCA_031413415.1 Acidimicrobiaceae bacterium | reverse complement strand
TTTGGGGTGCGTTGCTCCCGGCGTTGCTCCCGGTTTTGGAGGCATTCGAACCATGGCTCGGAAGGCGAACGGCAAGCGAAGTGTCAGCCGCGACGGCAGCGTGCGGGTGCACGGCAAGGCGTCGAACGGCGAGGGATCTGTGTATCTCGACGCCGATGGTTCGTGGCGGGCGACGTACGTTGCTCCCGGCAGCGCCCGGCCGAAGCGCGTTCGCGGCAAGACGCGTGAGGAAGCGATCGCCCGCAGGGCCGTGAAGCTGGAGGAGCTCTCGCAGGTCCAGTCGTCGACGTTCCACCGCGACGCCACGGTGGCCGAGTTGGCGGGGTGGTGGCTCGACGTGGTTGCTCGACACCGCGTGCGAGCCTCGACGTTGGGCACATACAGCCAACGCGTCGAGCGGATCACCAACACGATCGGCCAACTGCCGGCGCGATCGCTGAAGCCGGAGCGCATCGCTCGTTGGCAGTCCGACCTGTTGAAGTCCGGGCTCGCGTCGGGGACGGTGGCGGACGTGCGGGTGACGCTGCACCAGGTGCTCGAGCAGGCCGTGATCCACGAGCTGATCGCCTCCAACCCGGTCGATCGCGTGGCCGCACCAAAGGTGGTTCGCGGTGCTCGACGCGCGCTCGCGTCCGACGACGCGCGCCACCTGGTTGGGGCCGCCGCTGACGATCGCCTCGGCGCCGTCGTCGCGCTGCTGTTCGTGCAGGGCTGGCGGGTCTCCGAGGCGCTCGGCCTCGGGTGGGAGGATCTCGACCTCGACGCAGGGTTGGCGATCGTCCGTCGCGCCGGGATCTACGTCCACAAAGTCGGCATGGTGCTCGGCCCGACCAAGAACGCCGGCGCATCGGGCACACACCACCTGTCGCCCGGAGTCGTCGAACTGCTCCGAGCACGACGCAAGGCACAAGCAGCCGAGCGACTCGCGTGTCGCGAGGCGTGGCCGACGCACAGCTACGAGGGACAGACCGTGTCGCTGGTGTTCACCAACGAGCGCGGCGGCTTGGTCAACCGCCAGGCTGCGGCGAAGGCGGTGACTCGTGCGGCGACACGCGCCGGCATCGACCCGAAGGGCATCGCGACGCACACCGGTCGACGAACCGCGGTCACTGTGCTGTACGCGGAAGCCGGCCTCGACATCAGCGACATCGCAAGGTACGTCGGTCACAAAGGCGAGGCGACCACAGCTGGCTATGTGCGGTCGTTGGGCGAACGGCCAAAGGCGACTGCCGCCAAGGCAGCGTTCATGCTGGACCCAAATGCGAGACCGATTGCTCCATGACAAGGCGCTCCGCGAGCACCTCCGGCCCGTTGGCCGCCAAAGTGATCGATTGTCCCGTCCGGGGTCGTCATGTTCTTCAGAACAATCGGTACACAACCACGCAACTGTCAGTTGGTGGTGTTGGGTGTATCGAGGCCGAGGTCGTGGAGGCGAACTCGCACTTCCTTCACTATCTCCTCGAGCGCGGCACCGTTTCGATCGATCGCGGACTGCTGAACCTCGCGCGAGATTTCACGTTCGACGTCCAGACGAATCTTCAGGCAGGCTCCCACCTTCGGGGCGAGAGCGTTCTCCTGCGCCACCAGCCCACCGAGCTGTTGCTCCATTGCGGACCGTGAGATGGCGTTGCTCTGAAACTCATCGATCAGCCGATTGGCGTCACTCATCAGCGCGTTCGCGACCTGCGCCGAGTCGCCCGTCGGGTAGCCGAGGTCGCGGATGCACGATCGCTCCGCTTCGGCCGCTCGCACGAATCGCTGGTCAGCAGCGACCCGCGCATTCAGATCCTCCATCGCGCGATCCAACCAGTCGTCAAGTTCACCAAACGGGTCCGCGAACGAGGTTCCGGTGCTCACCAGACACTGCTGAATTGCCGCATCCTCGTCGCTCGACAGAACGGCGACTGATCCAGCGGGTTCACCGAGCCGCGACCTGACTATCGCATCGACGTTGCCACCGAAGATCGGTGGCGGCGACGGCAGCGTCTCGAGCGCGTCGACAGCCGACTCTGGCAAGACGAACCCGCGCTGTTCGACGCACTCGATGGCAACCTGAATTCGGGCGACATCGACACGTCGGCGCAGTTCCCCCATCGAGACTCCGACGAGTGCCTCCACCATCGATTCCGCAGGCATCGCCGAATCGCCCCCCAAGGCACCCGAATCGGGATCGCGCCTCTCGAGGCCCGCCCGGCATCCCGAGACTGGCAGAGCCATGAGCACTCCAATGACCACCACGCAGGCGGTGCTCATTGGGCGTCGACGCGAGGCCACTTGCATGTCAACGATTCCGTGCGGAGTGGACTCCGTCCCTGCTCAGAAACCGGTGTTTCCATACTGAGAGCTGCACCCTGCGCCACTGGACTTGCACAGATTGGATGGCGAGTAGCTGTTCGCGTCGGAGAACCCGTAGTTCGTCCAGATGCTCAACGAACATGCAGCAGGTGAGTTGGTCCAAACGCCGTCCTTCAGGTAGCGGACGTACACGCAGGTTCCATCTGACGCCCCATCAATGACCTTTCCGTTGTAGTCGTTGAGTCCGTCGCATGTGCCAGAGGCCGCAGTCTCGGCCGCCCAGGCCGTCGACCAGTAGACAGGATTGCCGGCACCGTTGCAGTAGGCGGAGGCCGTTCCAGCCCCGGCGCCCGCAGTAAGGCCTGCCGCTGCAGTGATGATTGCCATCAGCATCATCCCGCGCCCCGTGATTCGATTCATGACTCCTCCGATCGAGCCGAAACCCAACTGGTCCGGCGTCTGCTGTCACTGAGAAGTGTCCGCTCAGCACGTACCCATTACATCGCAACTTCAAGATTGCAGACTCAGTCGCCCTGCGCCTCTGCGACTCCCGCTTTCGCCGCAGCGCGGCTGAGCGCCTGGGCGTTCACGAAACGGAACTGAGTCAAGAGTCCAACGACGTCGGCCCCGGCAATGTTCTCGAACGAGACGACGACCGACCGCCCCCGGGGCAAGGCAACCACCGCGAGGAAGAGGCCGCGGTCGGCGTCGCTGAAGAGCCTTCCGACTCGCGTGTCCATCACGACGTCGGAGCGAGATACGAAGCGATCGAGGTCGTGTCCCTCCAGCAGCCCGGTCGAGATCACGATCGCTGGCCTCCCCCCTGCGTCGGACCCCACGTCGTTGATGTACGAGGACGTGACCTGATCGGAGTTGAACTGCACCATGACCAACGACCAACCGTCGGCGACCAACACCATGTGTAAGTCCGGCACAGGCGCTTGCTGCTCGGCTGCAGCGGAGTCGTTCGCCGAGGTGTTGTCCGAACCCGCGCGGTCTGCGATGACATACAAGACTGCAACTAGCAGTGACGCGCCCATCACGGCTATTGCGGCCAACGAAGCGAAGCCCCGCCGAGACGTTACGTCGACTCGCAAGATGCGCTCCACGACCGGACTCTCGATGCACTCGTTCGATGGTCGAGCGGTCTCGACATCGCCCAATCGCGAGAATACGTCGCGAACGAGTGGTCGCAGTGATTCGTCGGCGGAGTGCACGGTGTGTCTCATTGGAGCGCCTTTCTCAGTGAAATCCTTGCTCGATGAAGATGCCGGTGGACCGTTCCCAGATGAAGGCCCAGTGTTTCGCCGATTTCGCGCTCAGTTAGGTCCTCCCAATAGGCGAGGTACAGCACCGCGCGCTGTCGCGGCGAGAGGAGCGCAATGGCATCGCGAACTGACCCGCTGTCCTCGAAGCCAGCTGCCGGTGAGACTGAAAGCGTCCGAATGGCCCTCGCCCACTCCCGAGAGCGCCGCCGCCGCTCGTTCTGAGCGAGGTTGGACGCCGTACGGAACAGGTAGGCGCGAGGGTTCGCGATCTCCCCATGCGTCAGTGGCTCGCGACAGCGAAGGAACGCTGCAACGGCGATGTCATCTGCATCAGCAGGTCCGACGAGACCACAACAGAAGTGCCGTAGCGAGCCAAAGTGGAGATTCCAAAGTGTCTCGTCTAACGTTGAAAACTGTTGCGCCTGAGCATCCGGTTGCGTCACAGGTCTCCCTTCGCGATTGAGACACCGCAGCAGTCGTGTTCGCGTGACAGCCCAGGAGATGTCGTCCGTGCGCTCCGGTTGGCGGAGTATCTACACGCCAGAACCTAGAACTTGCGTGAGACGCCGGCGCGCTCGATGGAGTTGTACCGACGCTGCTCCACCAGTGATCCCGAGTGCTTCGCCCAGTTGGTCACCTTTGAGGCCTTGGACCGCCGCGAGCCAGAGAACCCGCCTGTCGGGTCGCCGGAGGCGGCGAATTGCCGCCAGCGTGGCCTCCACATCTTCTGCTTGCTCGGCCGCCTCCGCGTGCCAGTTCGAACTCCTTCCACTTGCCACTTCGAGAGCCCGGTGGCGGTCTCGACGGCGCTGAGCGCCTCGCTGTGAGTTCCGGGCAAAGTTGCCTGCGACGGCCGACAGCCACCAGCCCAGTACGTCGTCGGGAACTTCCTCGAACCGTGCCCAGGCGAGCATGAACGTTGCTGACATCACATCCGAGAGGTCGGCGTCGGGAAATCGCCTTCGAACAGTGTGCTCGATAGACGAGTAGTAGGTCCTGAAGACGAGCTCGAACCGCTGTTCCTTGGGGCCGCAGTCGCTCACGGCCGGGGCGCCATCTCCTGCCAACGAGGCCACCGCGCGCGCGTTCACGAACGTGCCGCCGATCCAACAACGTCCGACAGTGCCAGGTCGAAGATCTGCGTCAGCAAGCTGAATCCGGTCGCTCGCGCGCCAACCTCTCCATGTTCCGTCAGTGTCGTCGCGGCCGATTGTGTTCCTCATCCGGTCTTCGCGCGGGAGCCGGGGTCGCGTAGCTCACCGGGAACCCCACAGCAGCCCCGACTACTACGCTCGACTTCTCACAAACGGAGAGATATCATCCAGTTTGTGGACAGAGCTCCAACACCCTCACTTCTGCCGATCTTCCGGTCGCAGCAGCAAGCGGAGTTGCTAGCGCTCATCCTCGGCGACGCGTCGACCGAGCACAGCCTGGCTCAGCTCACCGAGCGAACCGGGATCCCGTACGCGTCCGTCCACCGCGAGGTTGAACGGGCCGAGGCCGCTGGTCTAGTGATGAGTCGGCTCGTCGGAAGAACACGCCTCATCAGCGCCGACCCCGCCAGCCCTTACTTCAGCGGACTGTCGGATGTGCTGGTCAAGGCGTTCGGTGTTCCGTGGGTGCTCGGCCAGGCGCTCGGCCACATCGGCGGGATCGACGCTGCCTACGTCTACGGGTCCTGGGCAGCAAGGTTCTCGGGCGAGGAGGGTGACCGACCGGTGGGCGACATCGACCTCCTCGTGCTCGGAGGACCGGACCGCGACGAGGTCTACGCCGCTGCCAGTTCTGCCGAGCGCCGGCTCGGGCGAGCAGTCCAGGTCACCATCCGATCAACCGACTGGCTGCCCGACGGCAACGGCACCTTCCACGACACCGTCGCTGGACGACCCCTGGTTCCGGTGCCGATCGCTACGCGAACAGCTCGGGAGGATCAGTCCCCAGCAACCGCGCGACCGCCTCGACGACCGTCCGCGAAGTCGTCAGGGCCCAAGCAGCATCGTCGCGACTGATCTCCGCGCTCGAGGGGTCGAAGTATTGAGCGGCGTGGCGCGTCCGGCGAAGGCGTTCGAACGTTGGCTTGGCGAGACCAGGGATCGCCTTCGCGAATTGTCCGCTGACGGCATCCTCGACGGTCACGTGCGAGCCCTCGCCACCGGTGGCGCGCAGCCCCTGCCGGATGAGCAGTGCCTCGGCGGCCATGCGGTAAGCGTCGTAGGCAGCGGCGAACGCTCCCTCGACGTCACCGGCTGCGAGGCCACCATCAGCAGTCAGAAGACGCCGGGTGGCTCGTCCGATGATTGTCGCCGATGACTCGCCAGCGGTACTCCCATCGATCCGTTCGAGTCGGCCGCGACCGAGCAAGTAGTCGATCGTGTTGCGTCCCTCCGTCGGCGTCGCCATGGAAGTCACCGTACTTGGAGGGTGTCACGCTGCAGCCGGTCACGGACGTAGCGGCGGATCTCGCCGATCGGGATGCGGCGTGAGCGACCGATGTGGACCGAGGCGAGCTGGCCTGTGGTGAGCAGGTCGTAGAGCGATCCCCGGCTGACGGAGAGAAACCGGGCGGCATCCGGCAGGGTGACGAGGCGGAGATCATCGTCGAGGTCGGCGAATTCAGTTCCGGTGGCGTGCATCGTGCGCTCCTTCTGATCGTGCGAGTACACCGAGATACAGAGGCGCGTTTCGCTCGGGCGCAGCACTTCGCCGGCAGATTTCTCACGCGATCGCGCGCGCAGTCGAGTCGGCTCCACGCGACTGACCACGCGATCGCGTGACTCAAATGCGATCGGCCACGCGACTGTGCGCGCAGTCGCGTATTCAGCAACATCGCGAGCGCACCTTTTGGCCTCTCAGGCCGACATCAGGTCGGCCTCAACGCGCCGGAGGCGATCATGCCCTGCCCCTCACTCCGCTTGGCAATGAGCCAAGCGTTGCCCAGCTCACTCATTTGCGACTCGAAGGTGGCGGGCCATAGCTCGCCGCTCACCGCCGGCGTAGTACCCGAGACCTACGGGCGGGTCCAGAGTGCCTCGGCGGCCGGATGCGCACGCGACTGTCGACGCAGCAGCGCCCGCGCAGCCGTGATGCAAGTGCGTCCACTTTCTGTCGTGTCCGGCATCGTCGACTCGAGCCCGTTCGGCCGCTCGGCCTTCGCCGACTCGGGGTGGTTGTGATGCTGTCGCTCGCGAAGCTCGGTCGGGGTAGTGAGGGGTACTACCTCGACGCAGTCGCGAAGGGTGCAGAGGATTACTACGTCGGTCGCGGTGAGGCGCCCGGGTACTGGGCCGGGCGGGGGGCCGAGCTGCTCGGCCTCGACGGTGAAGTGACACCCGAGGAGCTGCGAGCGATCCTCGCCGGCATCGCTCCCGACGGCTCGATGCTCGGTGCGGGCAACCGAACCGTGCCCGGCTTCGACCTCACCTTCTCGGTGCCGAAGTCGGTGTCGGTGCTCGCCGCGCTCCGACCTGAGTTGTCGGAACAGATCGTCGACGCATGCGAGATCGCAGTCGCCCGATCGATCGCCTGGCTAGAGGACAACGCCTGCTTCAGCCGACGCGGCCACAACGGCGTCGAACACGTCGCCGGTGACGGTTACGTCGCCGCCGCGTTCCGCCACCGCACCAGTCGGTCCGGCGACCCGCAACTTCACTGGCACGTGCTCGTCGCCAACACCACCCGCGGGCCCGACGGTCGGTGGCGCACCCTCGACGGCACTCGCGTCTATCCGGCGCTGCGTACCGCCGGTTTCCTGTTCGAGGCCGAGATGCGCCACGAGCTGACCAACCGCTTCGGCATCCAGTGGCAACCAGCCCGCAACGGCATCTCCGAGATCGACGGCGCGCCCGCCGCGCTGCTGTGGCACTTCTCCAAGCGGCGGAGCCAGATCGAGGACCGGCTCGCGATCAAGGGCTACTCCAGCGGTCGGGCCGCTCAGGTCGCGGCGCTCAGCACCCGCGACCGCAAGGCCGACCCGGAGTCGGACCAGACCCTGCGCGAGCGGTGGCAATGCGAGGCCGAATCGATCGGCTTCGACCCGGCGACTCTTGACCAGCTGCTCGGCCGTCCCCGGCGGGCGCACCTGCTCGACGACGAGATCCCGACCGCGCTGAGCCCGAAGGGACTGACGCACAAGAAGTCGACGTTCACTCGTCTCGACGCGCTGCGCGACCTCGCCGAGCGGGCCACCGACGGAGCAACGATCGACGAGGTCGAGCGGGTCACCTCACGGCTGCTCGACGATCCGGAAGCGGTCGACCTCGGCGTCGACACGAACGGCAGCGAAGACGTCGAGCTGCGTTCCGGCCGCCGGATCGGCACGGTCACTCGCCGCTACTCGACCCGCGAGCTCCTCGCGTTGGAACAACGGATCATCGACCTCGCTGTTCGGCGCAGCACGACTCCGCGCCCTCAACTTCTGCCCTCGGTCACGAAGCTCGTGCTCGCCACCAAGCCCGGTCTGTCCGGTGAGCAGCGTGCTGCAGTGCATCGCCTGCTCACCGGTGAGCGGCTCGTCGACTGCCTCATCGCTGCGGCCGGCAGCGGCAAGACCTACAGCCTCAACCTCGCCCGCGAGATGTGGGAGGGCAGCCACTACCGGGTCATCGGCGCTTCGCTCGCTGCCCGTGCGGCCAAGGAGCTGGAGGACCAGGCGCACATCCCCTCACGCACGATCGCCAAGCTGCTGATCGACCTCGACCGTGGCACCGAGAAGCTCGACGACCAGACGGTGCTCGTCATCGACGAGGCCGCGATGGTCGGCACTCGGGCCCTCGCCCGGCTGTTCGACGCGGCGGATGCCGGCGGCTCACGACTCATCCTGGTCGGCGATCCCCACCAGCTCCAGTCGATCGAGGCGGGCGGCGTGCTGCGCGGACTCGAGAAGCGCATGCCGACGATCGGCCTCACCGAGAACCGCCGGCAGCGGCACGCTTGGGAACGTGCAGCTCTCGCCGACCTGCGTGCAGGTGAGGTGGGTCGCTTCCTCGCCGCGTACCAAGCGAACGGTCGCATCCACGTCGGCGACACGGCCGACAGTGCCAAGCAGCAGCTGATCTCACACTGGTCCCAGCTCCACGTCCATCGCGATGTCGTGATTCTCGCCCTCCGCCGCGACGACGTCGCCGACCTCAACCGGCTCGCTCGCCGCGAGATGCTCGAGGGACGGCGACTTGGCCCAGACCCGCTCATCGCCGCTGATCGCGAGTTCCGAACCGGCGACCGCGTGGTGTGCCTGAGAAACCAACGGGCGGACGGCCTGCTGAACGGACTTCGCGGCGTGGTCACCGCCGTCGATCCCGAGGCCCGATCGCTGACCGTCCGCCTCACCGACAGAACCGATCGGATCGTGCCGACCAGCTACCTGGACGCTGGCCACCTCGATCACGGCTACGCGATGACGATCCACAAGGCGCAAGGCCTCACAGCCGACGATGCCCTCGTCCTCGCGACCGACGACCTGTACCAAGAGGCGGGCTACACAGCGCTCAGCCGTGCCCGATCCGACACTCGGGTCTACGTCGTCGCCGATGACTTCGACGACGATCCGAGCATCGACCTTCGCCCCGGGCTGGGGCCGGTGAGCGCGACTCCAGAACTGGAACTGATTCGGTCGCTTCATCGTCCAGGCGGCAACCAGCTCGCACTTGACCACTCGCTGTGACAGTGAGTGCCCACGTCACAACCCTGAACCGTCGCGATCGACAAGTCGAGCCATCGTGCCGAAGCTCGCGCCGGTGCTCACATGACTGGCCTCAGAGACGTGCGCCTCCAGGCCTGCCAGGTGGATGCAATCAACCCAGTGAGCAATGATGTAACGGCGAGGATGGTCAGGTGAGCGTGCGAGACCACCCAAGTCGGGCTCCTCGGAGTCGGGGCGAAGATGACCCACCAGTCCGAGCCCGCCACGTGCACGACACCCAGCGTGATGGCCGTGAAGACCCACGTGAAGACGCCCAGATTGCCGGGCCCACGCAGCGACGCGAGGGTTGCGCCGATGCCGATCACGGTCCCCGACAAGCACATGCCCTCAAGGACGAGCGTCCACCATGGCATCTCTGCCCGCCTGTAGACGAAGTTGAGGCAGAACGTGACGATCACCGCCGCCGCCACCGTTCCTGCGATCAGCAGGACTGCAGAACGAAGAACTCGTCGGACCACGACGCGACCACTCATGCCGATCCATTGGTGCTCAATGGGGTCGGCGAACCCATCTGCGAGGAACGACAACGCAACGATCAACGAGACACGTGTCGCCCCTGACACGTCGTCGGCGCGGCTCGAGAGGCCGGAGGCTCTCGTCAGCGCGCACAGTGCCATTCCAGCTGCAACCGCGGCGAGGACAGAGCGCCATCGAAGTTGCCGGCCATACACGACCAC
>JANOET010000231.1:0-4495 GCA_031413415.1 Acidimicrobiaceae bacterium | reverse complement strand
GTGTTCATCGGCTCGTGCACGAACTCCCGCATCGAAGACCTGCGCGCCGCCGCGCACGTTGCCCAAGGGCGGAAGGTGAAGGCAGGCGTGCGCACGCTCGTCGTTCCCGGATCGATGGCCGTGAAGATCCAGGCCGAGGCCGAAGGGCTGCACCACATCTTCATCGCCGCCGGCGCCGACTGGCGCGAGCCGGGGTGCAGCATGTGCCTGGCGATGAACCCCGACAAGCTCGCCCCGGGCGAACGCGCCGCGAGCACGAGCAACCGCAACTTCGAAGGACGCCAGGGCCGCGGTGGCCGCACCCACCTCGTCTCCCCCGCCGTCGCCGCCGCCACCGCAGTGGCCGGGCACTTCGCCACCCCGGCAGATCTGGAGCAATGACATGAAGGCAGTACAGGTCATCCAGGGTCGCGGCGTCCCGCTGAAGCGCAGCGACGTCGACACCGACCAGATCATCCCCGCGGAATGGCTCAAGCGCGTCGAACGCACGGGATTCGAGAAGGGCCTCTTCTCCACCTGGCGCGACGACCGTAACTTCGTCCTCAACGACGAGCGCTACATCGGGGCGAGCATCCTCGTCGCGGGCCCGTCGTTCGGTGTCGGCTCGTCACGCGAGCACGCGGTGTGGGCCATCCAACAGGGCGGCTTCGACGCCGTCATTGCGCCGAGCTTCAGCGACATCTTCCGCAACAACTGCACCAAGAACGGCCTCGTGCCGGTCGTCGTGCCCGAGGCGGTCGTCGCCCAGATCTGGGATGCCATCGAGGCCGACCACACGGTCGAGATCACGGTCGACGTCGAGCGACTGCTGGTCGAAGTTCCCGCGGCCGGCATCACCGCGTCCTTCCCCATGGAACCGCAGACACAGCATCGTTTCATCAACGGTCTCGACGACATCAGCATCACGCTCACCCACACCGGCGACATCGACAGCTACGAGAAGTCCCGACCCAGCTGGCTCCGCTGAGCGCGAGAGTGGTGTCGTGATCATCGACGCCGCGCTCGTCCTCCGTGTCGAACGGACTGCGGCGAGGCTCACCGCGCTGGAAGTGGACGCGGTCGCGTCCACTCTGCCCGGCTCGACCGTGCGCTGGGCGTCGCTCGATGGCGGCGTTGCTGCCGCCATGGGGCCGGGCCGCTACGTGAACCGCGCGGTCGGCGCGATCTTCGGCGACTCGTCGCCCGTGGAACTGCTCGACGGTCTCGAGTCGTTCTACGCCGACGCAGGCCTTCCGCCGTCGCTGGAGGTCTCCCCGTGGGCATCGACCGAACTGGTCGCCGGACTGCGCGAGCGCGGCTACGCCGTCGACTGGTTCCGCAACGTCTATGCGCATGGCCTGCGCGGCCTGCCGCCGGAGGTGCGCATGCAGATCGAGGACGTCGGCGACGACCTCGAACCCCAGTGGACCGCCATCCTCGGCGCGCAGTTCCCCATCGGTAGCGAAGCCCGCCGCACCTCCGACGAGTTCTGCGCTGCGGTGCACCGCGTACCCGGCGCGCAGAACCTGGTGGCGATGATCGACGGCAAGCCGGTCGGCACCGGCTCGTTGACACCAGTGCGCACCGTGGCCTGGTTCGGTGGCGCGTCCACCCTTCCCGAGGCCCGCGGCCGCGGCGCCCAACACGCCCTGCTCGTCGATCGCCTGCACCGCGCCAAGAGAATGGGTTGCACCCTGGCCGCCGTCACCGCTGTCCCCGACGGCGTGTCCGCCCGGAACCTGCTCCGCGTCGGCTTCCAGTTGCTCTACACCCAGGCTGTCATGACCCGCTCGGTGTGAGCGCCGGTCAGCCGAACGGCACCACCTGCAACGGCTTCGTCCATTCCTCGGGGTACCACATCTCGACGGTCTCGGAGTCGACGGTGAACACGACGCCGCCCGAGCGGTACACCCTGGCCGGCTCGTCGCAGCACCCGACGCTGAACCGCCACGGATCCGCCCAGGTTCGCGCGCTCACCGGGCGGCCGGTCGACAGGCTGATCATCATCCAGTCCGGCTGCGCAGCGTCGGCCACCCCCGTGGGGGGCCCGGCCACCATGGCGACGCCGTCACCGATCACCGACAGGGCCCAGATCCCGGGGCGGTCCCACAGCGTCCGACCGGTCCGGGCGTCGACCGCGACGAACCTCTCGCCAGAGCACGGCACATCGGCGGTCAGGTCGATCTGCGAACAGGCGCTGACCAGGACCACGTCGCTGTCCAACGCGAGGTGGAAGCCTTCCCTCGGAGGGGCGAGCAGATCGTCGCGGCGCCAACGCTCGCGACCCTGCGCATCGACCGCGTGCAGCGCCGAGAACGGCGCGCCGTAGTCGAAGTCGACTCGCAGCCCGACCGCAGCGTCGAGCGCGCCCACATCGGAAGACCATCCTCCCGCCGACTCGACCGCGTCCACATGACCGGCGGAACCGCTGGCACTCGGATCGAGGGCGACCAGCCGGCCGTCGGAGGTGAACTCCAACTGCAACTGGTCCACGGGCCGACCCACCGCCGTCGGCGGGTAGGGAAGGACACGCGTTGCCATCGCGGCGAGGTCGACCACCAACAGCGTGTCGGTCGGCTCGCTCGGCCGCGGACCCTGCGGGCCGAGCACCAGCACCGGGTTGCCGCCCCACGAGAGGAAGCTGCGATTGCCCGCTGGAGCGCCGGTGATGCCGTTGTCGGCGAGGAAATGGTCCCAGGTCCGCGAGATCGAGCCCGTCGCCAACGACCACACCTCCAGGTCGGTGCGAATCGGACCGGTCGCGCCATATGTCACCCAACCGACGACGAACTCGGTCGACGTCTCGGACTGCGCCAGCACCACCAGGTCGGGCGCACGATCCAGGCACCGCCGCCATCGGACCGATCCGTTCGCGTCGACCGCGAGGAGCGCGGCGACGGGCAGTGTGCCGTCGTTGTAGGGACGCAGCTCGACCATCATCCCGCCGGGGATCCGCCACACCCGGACGCGGCTGGCATCGAGGACGTCGAGCGACCGCACGGTCGGCAGCTCGAGCTGCACCACCGGCTCTTCGCCGAGCAGGCCGAGCACGTCCAGCGCCGGATCACCATCGGGCACAGTCGACGTCGTGGCGTCACGATCGTCGCACGCCGGCTCGAAGCCGTACGCGGACACGGTCGTGGACGTCGCCGGCAGCGTCATCGACGAGGTGGTGGCCGGTGACGTCGTCGAGGTGGGCGTGCTGGTCGGCCCGTCGGTCGATGGAGTCGTCGTGGCGGTACCGGTCGCCGGCCCTCCGCCACACCCTGAGACGAGCGCGAGCAGCACCGCTGCCGAGCCGACGAACGACCTGCGGAGCCGACGCTCCCACCGCTGCGCCTCCATACCCGGACCGTCGCGCCGTTCCAGCGGAGTCCGCCAGGGTCCGATGGCCCTGGATCATCGGTATCCCTGTCACACCCCTTGTTCATGATGGGGGCATGGATCTGGCGGCGCTGGTGGCTCCGGAGTGACTCCGGGCTCATGCGTCGTCGCACGCCTCGCCAGCTCGGCTACCGCTCCTCCCGCACGACCCTGCGTCCCTCCTTGGTCATCCACCAGTTCGTGGCGAGGTTGGACGAGATCGCCGCCGTGCAGCCGTCGGTGTTCCCCGAGGACGAAGTCGCCAAGGCATCGAAGACCAACCTGAACAAGTCGACCAAGGTCCGTCAACGCAAGAAGGCCTGCGACGACATCCCGGCCTTGGCCGATGCGTTGGCGAACGGTGACACCACCGGCGACCGTGTCGACACCTTCGCCAAAGCCACCAACGGGCTGTCACCCGACGAATTGGCCAAGGTCGCCGAACAGGGTGCGATCATCGCTGCCGCAGCCGCGAACTCGACCGAACGCCAGTACCGGGAGCTGTTGGAGCGGATCATCGGCCACGCCCGAGACGACGACGGCCTCGACCAACTGGCCCGACAGCGGGCGAACACCCGGTTCCGGTCATGGACCGGCGCCGACGGCATGTGGAACTGCGCCGGCCGGTTCGACCCCGTCCGCGGCACCGAGTTGGACGGCCGCATCCGCAACGCCATCGAAGCCCTCTTCCACGGGGCGACGCCCGACGACGCGCCTTCGGACCCGATCGAACGCCAGGAACACCTCGCCGCCCTCGCCCTGTTGGCGCTGTCCGAGGGCAAGGGCACGTCCGGGCTGCCCGACGTGACCGTGCTGATCGACGAGAAGACCCTCGTCGACGGCCACCGGCACGAGCACACCGTGCTCGACGCGGGGCTCGGACGGTTCGGACTCCCCGTCGAGACCGTCCGCCGCTGGGCATGCCTGGGCAGCATCACCCCGGTCGTCGTCGGTGACGACGGGGTCCGGTTGTTCCTCGGCCGCGAAACCAGATTGGCGAACCGGGCACAACGGCGCGCGTCGCGGGTGCTGTACCGGACGTGCGCGTTGTGCGACGTCCCGTTCGAACACACCCAAGCCCACCACGTCTCGTGGTACGGGCTGCAGCAGGGCTTCACGGACATCGACAACCTTCTTCCACTGTGCAGCCGTC
>JANOET010000230.1:0-4947 GCA_031413415.1 Acidimicrobiaceae bacterium | reverse complement strand
CGCTGCGCGCTGTCCATGCCTGGGTCGTCACGCATCAGCTCGGCGAGTCCTTGGAGGAGAAAGAAGGGGGCACGTACGTTGACGGCCATCATCGTGTTCCAATGCTCGGCTTCGGCGGTCCAGACGTTGTCGCGACCGGTCGACGCAGCGACGTTCACCAGGCCATGGGCGACACCGAACTCGCGGCGAACCGTCTCGACCACCTGTCGAGGCGCATCGACGTCGGCCATGTCGGCCTGCACGTACACGGCTCGGACACCGCCCGTCGACAGCTCGGCCGCCAAGGCATCACCCTTCACACCGTCGCGGCCGACGATCACGACTCCGGTGGCGCCCTCGCGCACCACGGCTCGCACCGTCGCCTCGCCGAGGCCCTGGGTGCCGCCGTTGACGACCACCACCGTGCCGTCGAGCATGCCCATCAGACTCTCCTCTGGTGCTGCTTGCCCGCCTGCACCGCAGCACGCGCAGCCTGGACGGCGGGACGGTCGCTCACCTCGGGCACGCCGACCTCCCAGAAGGCGCCGCCTTCGGTCCACGAGTAGGCATCGGTGCGCATTGCGATGACCGTGGTGCGGTCGGCGGCACGGGCCCGCTCGAGCGCGGCGGCAAGATCGGCAACCGTGGTCACGTCCTCGGACAGGCACCCCATCGATCGGGCGTGCGCCGCGAAGTCGACGTACACCAGCCGTTCGTGCCGGGTGTCCTCGAGTTGGTTGTTGAACGGCACGCCACCCTGGTTGACCTGGAGGCGGTTGATCACTGCGAACCCGCCGTTGTCGCAGACGATGACGATGAGCTTGTGACCGGACAGCACCGACGAGTACAGGTCGCTGTTCATCATCAGATACGACCCGTCGCCGACGAACACGATGACCTCGCTGTCGGGCTGGGCCATCTTGGCGCCCCACGCCCCACTGATCTCGTAGCCCATGCACGAGAACCCGTACTCGCAGTCGAAGCTGTTCAGATGCTCGGCGCGCCAGCCGTTGTTCAGTTCCCCGGGGAAGCCGCCCGCCGCGGTGACCACGTAGTCGCCGGGCTGCTGGTTCCGGTCCGCGACGCCCACGACCTGCGCGTACGTGGGGAGTCCGCTGGACCCGACGGCGGCGGGATCCGCCAGCGCGTCGATGTAGCCGTGGTAGTCGTCCGCGGCTCGTCGGGCCTCCGTCCGCCAGGCGTCGTCGGTCGACGAGTCGCCCAACAGCGCGGACAACTCGCCGAGCGTCACCATTGCGTCGCCGACGACGGGGAGCGAGCGGTGTTTGCCCGCGTCGAAGCGTGCGGCGTTCAGCCCGATGAGACGCGTCGACGGGTCGCGGAAGACCGTCCACGATCCGGTGGTGAAGTCGCCGAGGCGGGTGCCCACTGCGAGCACCACATCGGCCTGGGCGGCCATCGAGTTCGCCCCCTCGCACCCGGTGACGCCGAGCGGCCCCACGTACAGCGGGTGTCGGGCCGGGACCGACGCCTTGCCGGCCACGGTCTCGACGATCGGAATGCCGTGGCGTTCGGCGAACGCCTGCAGGACGGCCTCGGCGCCGGAGTAGTGCACTCCCCCGCCGGCCACGATGAGCGGGCGTCGCGCCTCGCGCAGCAGCATCGCTGCCTCGGCGAGACGATCCTGATCCGCACGTTGCCGAGCGATGTGGTGAACCGTCGTCGCGAACAGTTCGTCCGGGAAGTCGTACGCCTCGCTCTGCACGTCCTGGGGCAAGGCGAGGAATGCCGGCCCACAGTCCGCCGGATCGAGCAACGTGGCCATCATCTGCGGCAGCGACGCGATCAGTTGCTCGGGACGCGAGATACGGTCCCAGAACCGCACGACCGGCCGGAATGCGTCGTTCACCGACAGGGTGGGATCGCCGAAGTGCTCGACCTGCTGCAGCACCGGGTCGGGCACGCGGCTGGCGAACGTGTCGCCACTGAGCAGCAACACCGGCAGGCGGTTGGCGTGAGCCACGCCGGCCGCGGTGACCATGTTCAGCGCGCCCGGGCCGATGGACGTGGTGGCCACCATCACCTGCCGCCGGCGCATCGCCTTCGCGTACCCGATGGCGGCGAGCGCCATGCCCTGCTCGTTCTGGCCGCGCCAGGTGGGGAGGGCGTCACCGGCCTCGTGCAGCGCGAGACCGAGGGCCGTCACGTTGCCGTGGCCGAAGATGCCGAACACGCCGGGGAACAACGGCACCTCGGCACCGTCGAGCACGGTGCGTTGGGCGATGAGGTACCGGACGAGCGCATGGGCGGTGGTCAGGCGCATGATCACTCCTGGGTGAGGTCGACGACGTCGTGCCAGGCCCCGTCGGCCCAGCTGTCGAGGAAGGCCTGCTGGACGCTGACGTACTGGACCGCTTCGGCGAACCCGGGCACGTGCTGCCGACGGGCCGCCACCGATTCGAGGAACTCGTGATCCTCGATGCAGATGAGGTCCTCGAAGCCGATGCCGTTGGCGCTTCCGGGCACGAAGCGACCGTGGTGCGGGAACCGATCGCCGCCGTACACGGTGGTGAAGCCGGTGTGCGCGTGGTCGGCGGCGACGTACACCTGGAGCTCGTTCATCTTCTCGAAGTTCCAGCGGATGCATCCCTTGGTGCCGTACACCTCGAACATGTTCTGGCTCTCGGGGCCGACCACCGAGCGACTCGCCTCGAAGGTGCCGCGGGCACCGTTCTCGAACACGCACATCATGCCGACGTAGTCCTCGTTGGTCACCGCGCCGGTGGGGTCGCCGGGCGCGCCTCGGTCGTAGTGCGTGCCGCCGCCCTTGGGCAACGGTCGATCGCGGATGAACGTCTCGCCGGTGCCGACCAGCTTGGTGATGGGGCCGACCAGCGAGTGGGCGAGGTCCACCGAATGACTGAGGATGTCGGTGCTCACACCGTGGCCGGCCTGGTCGACGAGGAAACGCCACGACAGCAGTCCCAGCGGGTCGCTGCCGTACATCGAGAAGAACCGCCCGTAGTAGTTCGTGACCTCGCCGATCACTCCGTCGGCGATGAGACGTCGGGCGTACTGCACGAGTGGTGCCCAGCGATAGTTGTAGCCCACGCCGGTGACGACGCCAGCGCTGCGCGCCGCCCGCTCGGCCTCGACGGTCTGGGGTGGGGTGCCACCCACGGGCTTCTCGCAGAAGATGTGCTTGCCCGCCGCCGCAGCGGCGACGACCATCTCGACGTGCAGCATGTTCGGCGCGGTGACGAACACCACGTCGATGTCGGGATGAGCGATCACGTCGTGCCAGTCCGCCGTGGATTCACGGAAGCCGAACGAGCGCACAGCATCGTCGCGACGCTCCGCCACCGTGTCGCTGACCATCACCATGTCGGGTTCGTATGCGCGGTCCGGGAAGTACGACGGGGCACGTCGACAACCGCGGCTGTGCGCCTGCCCCATCCATCCGAAGCCGATCACACCGATACCGATACGCACCGGAGGTGAAGTGGTCATCGCGGCAGCCTTCCTTCGTCGTCGGTCATGGGCACCCGCGGGTCGGGCGCCATGGCAGTCCATGTGTCGCGCACCCAATGGTGCGCCGGGTCGTCGCAGAACGCCATGCTCCGCTCGCCCCCGGGGCCAGCGAGCACGTTGAGGTAGTACATCGGGTAGCCGGGCGCAGCGATGCACGGGCCGTGATAGCCCCTCGGCACGCAGAACACGTCGCCGTCGCGCACCACCACGTTCTGGTCGATGTCGCCCTCGGGTGTGTACGTGCGGTGCATGCCGAAACCGTCGAGCGAACACTCGGCGGTGCCCGCGACACCGATGCGGAAGTAGTAGATCTCCTCGTTGTTCACCGGACACTCGGGCGACTCGTCGTGCCGGTGCGGCGGATAGCTGCTCCAGTTGCCGTCCGGCGTGAGCAGCTCGACACACATCAGCCGGGCTGCGTGCGGCCACTGCTCCGGTGCCATGAAGGCGTTGCGCTGCCGAGTGGCGGCGCCGGCACCGAACACGTCGACGACCACGTCGGCCGCGGCGCCGTAGCGGGGCTCGAGACGATGTTCGCACCGGGCGGTGGCGATGGCGACGTCGCCCCGGCCCGACGCAGTGAGCGTGATGGTCGCGCCGAGGGGTGCGTAGACGAAGTCGCTGACGCGCGCGAACACCGAGGTGCGACCGTCGTGCGTGAACCGGCTGCCGTCGATGTCGATCTCGAGGCCGGTGATGCCGAGCGGCAGCACCACTGCCTCCACGCCGGAGAGCGTGATCGCGCGTGTCTCGCCCGCGTCGAGGCCGACCACCTGCAGACCCGAATACGTCCAACCGGCCTCTTCGGGCCGCAGCAGGACGTGGTAGCCCTCGGCGGCGAGTGTGCCGGCGGGATGATGAAGCCGGACGGTCACCCGGGCCTCACGATGCGCGCCGCGCGATCGATGGCTGCGGCGACGTCGCCGTCGGCCGGGTACAACAGCGCCCGCCCCACCACGAGGCCGCGCACGTTCGGTACCTCCATGGCACGTTCCCATGAGGCATACGTGGCCACGGGGTCCGGGCCGGGAGCGCCCCCGAGGATGAGTGCCGGCAGCGTCGTGCCGGCAAGCATGCGTGCCGGGTCACGACCGGCTGGCACCTTGAGCCACGTGTACGACGTGGATGCACCCAGGCTGGCGCCGACGGCGACGACCTTCAACAGCGCGTCGTCGTCGTCGAGCAGCTTCGCCGACCCTGGCGCCACGGGGCCCGTGTGGTGGTACGGGAGCGGCTCGACCATCATCGGCAGCTGCAGGCGAGCACACTCGGTGACCACCTTCGCCGCCCATTCCAGAGTGGGGGCGGTCCCGGCGTCGTCCATGGCGATGCGCAGCAGCATCTTGCCGCCGTCGAGCCCGAAGTCGACCAGGTCGGCCGGCGAATACGCCGTGGGCGAAATTGCAGTTCTGGCGCGGACCAACGCCATCGCGAACCTGATGGCCCGGACGGCGGTTGAAATGGGCGTGCCGGTGC
>JANOET010000229.1:0-15843 GCA_031413415.1 Acidimicrobiaceae bacterium | reverse complement strand
GGCAGCCGGCGAGCGCCGGTGAGGGTGGCGACGCTGCGCACTCGGCTGCGGGCACGCGGGCCGACGACGGGCAGGTCGGGCCTGCGTACCGTGAGTTGCTCGCGGTGACGGGCACTGGCGGCCGGGACGACCACGACCCTGGCGCCGCTGAGATGCGCTCGCCAGCACAGGTCGACGTCGTCACCGAAGTACTCGATACTCGGATCGAATCCGCCGAGCGCACGGAACAGGTCGGCGCGGACGAGCAGGCAGGCGGCGGGCAGCGCGAACACGTCGCGAACGGCGTCGTGCTGTTCCTGGTCGTACTCGCCCGGCTCGATCAGTGGGTCGACGTCGGCGAAACGGTCGACACCGAGGCCGACGTGCTGCAGCACCGTCGGTTCGTCCCAGGTCACCAACTTCGGACCGACGATGCCGGCGTTGGATCGGTACAACTCCTCCACCAGCAGGCGGATCGCAGATGGCTCGAGCGCGACGTCGTCGTGGAGGAAGCAGAAGAAGCCGTTGTCGCCCTCGACCAGACGCAACACCTCGTTGGCGGCCGTGCCGAAGCCCGGGTTGCCGTCGACCGCACGCACGAACGCGTGGGGAACACTCGCCCGGATGCGGGCTGGGACTTCGCCCGCTTCGCCGACCACGAGGAACAGCAGCTTGAGGTTCCCGTAGTCCTGGCGCGTCAGGCCGTCGAGCACCTCGTCGAACCACACGTCCGGCTGGTGCACGACCATCACGGCCACGACGGGCGGGGCGATCGTTCCGGCGGCTTCCACGAAGGCTCAAGGTTAGCCGTGTGCGCCCGACTGCGACCGGCACCCTCGAGGGACGCCAAGTGCTTGCAAAGGTGCTTGCAAAAGTTAGCACTTTGCGATACGCTGCAATCAGAATCGGAACGACCAGAAAGGGTCTCTCATGGCCACGCTCCCCACCCTCCCCACCCTCACCAACATCGACTTCTCACGCCTCGATGCCGCGAAGGCCGTCGACACGGTGACCGCCGCCCTGCGCGACGGCGCGTACGTCACCATCGGCCTCGGCGTCATCGGCGCCCGGACTGCGGTCGAAGTCGCCCGCACCACCACCGAGAAGGTGCAGGACATCACCAAGCAGTACAACTCGAAGATGCAGACCGCCACCAAGCAGTACGGCGACAAGGTCCAGACCGCCACCCAGCAGTACGGTCACAAGGTCCAGACAGCGACCAAGCAGGCACGCACCGCCGCTGGTACCGCGACCAAGCAGGTCAAAGGTCTGGTCCGGACAGCGGTCTGATCACCGCGACGTCAGGCGAACCAACCGCTGACGTCCACCAGCACGTGCACCGGCGCACTCGCGGCGATGCACCACCGGCCACTGGCATCGTCGGCTCCGACGACGCTGGTGGCCGCTGCGTTTCCGGCGACATAGCGCACCATCGACACCGAGGGCACAGG
Source organism: Acidimicrobiaceae bacterium (assembly GCA_031413415.1). Classification (GTDB taxonomy): domain Bacteria; phylum Actinomycetota; class Acidimicrobiia; order Acidimicrobiales; family Ilumatobacteraceae; genus UBA668. The sequence continues at coordinate 14,413 of JANOET010000229.1, read as the reverse complement.
GCTCTGGCAGGGGTGCACCGTCAGCCACCCTGTCGAACTCGCCCCCACCGCCGTCACCTGGGCCATGACGGCCTTCAGCGTGGCGGTCGACGGCAGGCCGGCCTTGGAGGCCAGCGTGAGGGGACGGTTGGCGCCGGCCGAGAAGCCACCGCTCAGACCGAGGTTCTTGCGCGTGTCGACCACCCGGGTGGGTGTCATGGCGACGTACTGCGTGGTCGCCGCGGCGCCGAACCACCCACTGACGTCCACCGTGATGTGCATCGCCGCATTGACGTACAGGCACAGTTCGCCCGCCGTCGACAACGCCACCTGGACGTGGTTGGTGCCGAAGATGCCCCTGGTGGTGTTCAACGCCGAGGTGGTCGGACGCGCCGCCGTGCACGGATAGGCCGTGACGTACCCGTCGCTCGCCGCAGACAGGCCGTGCACCGTCAGCGCCACCGCGGTCGCACCAGCGGGCACCTTCGCCGATCCGCCGACCTTCACCCGAACCACGGAATTCGCCGGAACGGGTGTCGCCCGGCGCGAGTCGTACACCCGCGCCGTGGGGATGGGTTGGTACCTCACGCCCGAAGTGGACGAGTACGTGCCGAACAGGTCGGCGATCAGTTCGGTCGTCGTCGAGCTGTAGATGCAGAAGGAGCCGTCGACAGCCAGGCGGACGACGCCCGTCGAAGCGATCACCCGGCCCGCAACGGCCTGGAGCGCTGAGGTCGGCGGCCGGCTGGTGCCGCACGCGTACGGCACTACGTAGCCGCTCGACTTCGGCCTGACCGCTGCGACGTTCACCACGATCGAGGTCACCGACGCAGGAAGCCCAGTCCTGACGACCATGGTGCACCCTCCGCGGAGCGCGAGCCGCTCGGTCCCGAGGCCGATACGGGTGTCGACGATTCGACGCGGGGCCCTGGGCGTGAACCGAGCAGCGGCAGCGGGGCCCAGCGCGCCAGTCGGCGACGGTGCGACCCTCGAGCCGCACAGGGTCGTCGGCGGAGGCGGCGCCGACGGCGAACTGGCCCCCCGGACGGTGAACCAGGTGTCCTTCAGCCGCATCCTGCTGCGGAAGTCGGCACCCGACACGCTCACCGAACCGGCCGAGCCCGCCAATGTCAGCTTCATCACGCGGCCACCCCACTCGCCGAATCCGTTGCGCGCCGTCACGGTCAACCCGGTGAACGTCCCGATCGCCGGGTACCTGGACGAGATGGAGGCGCCGGTCAGCGAGACGGACCACGAATGGTTCGGATTCAGCGCGGTCGCGTCGCCGGCGTCTGCGACGGCCGGGAACGGGGTCAGTGGATGTGCGTTCGCCGCCGTGTAGCCGCCATTGGACGCGGAATACATGGTCAACGCCACCGCGCCCGACGTCGTCCCGACCCGGCGCACAACCCCCGCGGTCGCCAGAACCGCCGCGTCGGTCGCGGTCGCCTCGACCTGCCGCACCGTGCCACCCGACACCCGGTACGCAACACCGAAGTACGACTGACACACCATGTCACACACGTCTGAATACGTGGACGGAGTCGAGGCGGCTGGATACGCCAGCGCGTAGCTGCGCGCCGCCACGGCCTGCGCCCGCAGCGCCTGCGCACCGCGTCCACCGCCGTCGTCGGCCCAGCCCGGCGACATCTCCATTGCGATCACCGTGCGCAGGTACTGCTCGAGCGGCAACTCGTTCACGGTGCGGGGCACACCGGTGCCGTCGACGAGCGCCCGAATCGTCCCGCGGTACCACCGCACCGTGCCGCTCGGCTCACAGGTGGAGAGCAACTGCGCGGTGGTGCTCACCGTGGTCGAGTCGGCCGCGGTCCGGATCTCCACCTTCGTCGACACCGACCCGTTCACCAGACTCCAACCGGCGGTCGCCGGGTCGCCCGTCGACGACGGGCACCGAGTCGTGTCGGCCCGAGCCCACACCGAGTAGATGCCGTTCGTCGCCGTTTCACGGACCAGCACGGACCGCCACGGGCCGCCGGCCAGCCCGGCGACGACGAGCGAGCCGCTGTCCACGGCCACTGCCGTCTGGAGTCCGTCGAGGTTCTGCAGGCGCACCCGCACCGCCGTGGTGGACGGCACGGTCGCCGCCACGGTACCGCCGTAGTAGTGGTCGAGGATCTGCGCCGATGGCCACCCGAGATCGACGGCGTAGCCATACGCCCCCCATTGGCTCAGGCCGACGCCGTGGCCGTTACCGCGTCCGTCGAGCACCAGCGTGACCTCGACGGCCTGCGCCGGACCCACGGTGGTCACCAGCCCGGACACCGTCCCCACCAGCGCCAGGAGCGCGGACAGGAGAAGGGGTCGGCGACGCATACAGTGTCATCGGCACCCACGGTGGTGCACTTGATCGTGCGCGACCAGGTCCGTCCGATAACCTCGCAGACTTGGTGACCACCTCCGACGAGCAGTCCTCTTCTTCACGGGCGCCGCTCCCCGAGGGCACCATCCCCGTGGGCGTTGGTCTGCTCGTGGCCGGTCTTTCCAGTTTCGCATTCCTGCGGGTCGGCAAGAACGCCATGGGCGGCGATGAAGCCTTCGCCCCGGTGTTGTCGCTGTGGTTCGCGACGTTTGCGCTCGCCCCGGGCTTCTTCCTGCCGCTGGAGCAAGAGCTCGGCCGCGCCCTGTCCGCCCGCCGCGCCCTGGGCCAAGGCGCGCGCCCGGTCGTTCGCAAGGTGGCCTTGCTCGGGTTCGTCCTTGCGGCGATGGTCGTCGCCGTCATCCTGTTCTTCCGCTCGACCATCACGACCAACTACTTCGACGGCGACTGGGTACTGCTCCTGGCCCTGATCGTTGCGTTCGCGAGCTATGCGCCCGTCCACCTGGCCCGCGGCATCGCCAGCGGCAACGGCCGGTTCCGCGCCTACGCCGTCGTCATGGGCGCCGACGGTGCGGTGCGCGTGCTGTTGTGCATCGGCCTCGCCATCATCGGTGCCACCAGCGCCGGCGCATACGGTATGGCCGTTGCGCTGGCGCCGCTCGCCGGCTTCTTCTGGGTGCTCGGGCGGGGCCAACTGCACACCGACGACGGCCCGCCAGCCAGCTGGGGCGAGGTGACCCCGAACCTCGGTTGGCTGCTGCTGGGATCCGTGTTCGCTGCTGGCCTGGTCAATGCGGGACCCGTTGCGGCAAACCTGCTGAAGTCGGACGGACAGGAGGAGTTGGTCACCCAGTTCGGGTACGGCGTCCTGCTGTCACGCATCCCTCTCTTCCTGTTCCAGGCAGTCCAGGCCGCGCTGCTCCCCCGTCTCGCCGGCCTCGCTGCTCGCAACGAGATCGCGGAGTTCCGAGCAGGGTTCCGCAAGCTGATGGTCATCGTCGTTGTCGTCGGCCTGGTCGGGGTCCTCGGCGCGTTCGCCCTCGGCCCGTTCTTCATCGAGAAGATGTACGACGCCACCGTCAGCCGCGACACGCTCGCCATGCTGGCGCTCGGGAGCGCCGCCTACATGGCGGCGTTGGCGATGGCTCAGGCCGTGATCGCCCTCACGGGACACGCCCTCGTGGCCTTGGGCTGGGGCATCGGCATGGTCACGTTCGTGCTCGTCACCTGGCTCAGCAGCGACGACCTTTTCCGCCGCATCGAATTCGGTCTGGTGGCGTCGTCGTTCGCAGCAATGGCCGCGTTCGCCGTCTCATTGCGTGCGAAGCTCCGTTCCGGTGCAACGCCGACGCCGTCGTCGATGATGGAAGCCATCATCGACATGCCCCTCGAGGGCTGATCAGCGCCGCGCCGACTCGATGCGCAGGTCGTTGGCGACCATCATCTTCACCAGCGTGGGGAAGTCGATCTCACGGGTCCAGCCGAGTTGATCCTGGGCCTTGGTGGGGTCACCGATGAGCAGGTCGACCTCTGCCGGGCGGAAGAACTTCTGATCCTGGCGGACGTAACGCTGCCAGTCCTCGATGCCGGCCTCCTCGAAGGCCAGGCGAACAAGTTCTTCGCCGCTGTGGGTCTCGCCGGTGGCCACGACGTAGTCGTCGGGCTCGTCCTGCTGCAGCATCAGCCACATCGCCTTGACGTAGTCGCCTGCGTAGCCCCAGTCGCGCTTGAAGTCGAGGTTGCCGAGGACGAGCTCGTCCTGCAGACCGAGCTTGATGCGAGCCACCGCGTTGGTGACCTTGCGCGTCACGAACTCGAGGCCGCGGCGCGGGCCCTCGTGGTTGAAGAGGATGCCGCTGCACGCGTAGAGGTCGTACGCCTCGCGATAGTTCACCGTGATGTCGTGACCGAACACCTTGGCGCAGCCGTAGGGCGAGCGCGGGTGGAAGGGGGTCTTCTCGTTCTGGGGAATCTCGCGGACCTTGCCGAACATCTCGGACGAGCTGGCCTGGTAGAAGCGAATCGGGTTGTTCTGCGCGCCGCCGACCATACGGATGGCCTCGAGCATGCGCAGCACACCGAGACCCGTGATGTTCGCAGTGAGCTCGGCCTGGTTGAAGCTGAGGGCCACGAACGAGATCGCGCCGAGATTGTACACCTCGTCGGGCTGCGCCGACTCGAGCGCCTTGACGATGGAGGGCAGATCGGCGAGGTCTCCGGGCACCGGCTCGACGTAGGGAAACTCGTCACGCATGCTCGTGAACTTGGGGTTGTTCTGCCCCTTCACCATGCCGAACACTTCGTAGTCCTTGCTGTGCAGGAACTCGGCGAGGTGCTGGCCGTCTTGGCCGGTGACTCCGGTGATGAATGCGCGGGGCATGAAATCGGTCTCCGTGGTGAAGGTCGGGAAAGTCTAGAGCGGTCGACCTTCGGATCCGGCGACCAAGTCCGCACACCGTGTTCCGGTAGCCTCGCCCGGACATGGCCACCCTGACCGTCGCGTTCGACACGGGCCCGCTCCACGGATCGCGGACCGGTATCGGGCTTGCCGTGCAGGCCGTGCACGACGCACTGTCCGAACGCGACGACGTCCGCTTGCTCCCTTACGTGCTGTCGTTCCGTGCTCAGCTCGCTGCGGGCACCCGCCGACTGCCGCTGCCGGCAGCGTGGGCGCAGCGCTCGTGGGGCCGCACCGACGTGCCGCGGGTCGACCGGTGGCTGGGCGACGCTCGCCTGGTGCACGGCACCAACTACGTCGTCCCCCCGAGCCGACTCCCCTCGCTGGTCAGCGTGTACGACTGCTGGTTCCTGCGTCACCCCGAGGCCGCCGGTGGCGATGTGCGCCGCGCCGGCGACGTACTGCGGCGGGCCGTCGACCGTGGTGTCGTGGTGCACACCAGTTCGTACGCAACCGAGGCGGCCGTGCGTGAACTGTTCCCCGATGCGGCGGTGCGTACGGTGCAGCTCGGGCCGCTCCCGCCGACACCCCCGTCCGCTGTTGCTCCGGTTCCCGAGCTCGAAGGTCGGCCGTTCATCCTGGCGATCGGCACGCTCGAGCGGCGCAAGAACCTGCCCAACCTGGTGCGCGCATTCGGCCGAATGGCTGGCGAGCACCCCGACGCCCGCCTCGTGTTGGCGGGTGGGGCCGGCGACGACAGCGCGGCCGTGCAATCGGCGATCGACGAGCTCGGCCCAGGCGTCGCGCCTCGCGTTCTGCTCACGGGTCGAGTCGACGAGGGAGTCCGCGGCTGGCTCCAGCATCACGCGACGGTGCTCGCCTACCCGTCGCTCGACGAGGGGTTCGGCTTCCCGCTGCTCGACGCGATGCAGGTGGGGGTGCCCGTCGTCGCCTCGACCGCCGGCTCCATTCCCGAAGTCGCGGGCGACGCCGCGCTCCTGTGCCCCGCCGACGACCTCGACGGACTCGCCGCAGCGCTGGCTCTCGCCCTGGCCGACAACGACGTCCGCACCCGGCTGATCGCTGCCGGCGACACCCAGTGGCGCCGATTCAGCTGGCAGCGCTGTGCCGCCGAGCTGGTCGATCTGTACGGTCTCGTGGTCCGAGGCCAGGTGGAGGAGTTGCGGTGACGTCGACGATCGGGGTGGTGTGCGGCGGCGTCGGCGCAGCGCGCTTCCTGCGTGCGCTCGAAGGCGTGTGGCCAGCCGGGGACACCGTGGGCGTCGTCAACACGGGCGATGACACGGTGCTGCACGGGCTGAGCATCTCGCCCGATCTGGACACCATCACCTACACGCTCGCCGGCGCGATCGACCCCGAGCGCGGCTGGGGACTACGCGACGAGACGTGGCGGGCGATGTCGGCGCTGGCCCGGTTCGTGTCGGTCCGCCCCGACGGCTCGGCCGCCGCTCCCACCTGGTTCAACCTCGGCGACCAAGACCTGGCGACGCACTTCTACCGAACTGCGCGCCTCGCCGAGGGGGCCACCCTCACCGCCGTCACCGCCGAGATCGTCGCCGCGTTCGGGTTGGCGCAGCGACTGGTCCCGATGACCGACCAGCGCGTCACCACCATCGTCTCGTTGGTCGACGAAGGGATCGAGGTGCCGTTCCAGGAGTACTTCGTGCAGCGACGTCACGGCGTGCCGGTCGACGGCGTGCGCTTCGAGGGCGCTGCCGCCGCATCGCTCGGTAGCGCTGCCCGGTCTGCGCTCACCGACAGCACGGCGGTCATCGTCGCTCCGTCGAACCCGATCGTGTCCATCGGTCCGATCCGCGCGCTGGCTGGCGTCGACGAACTACTCGCCTCGCGTCGCGACACGGTCGTCGCCGTGTCGCCCATCGTCGGCGGTGCCGCTCTGAAGGGACCCGCCGACCGGATGCTGGTCGAACTCGGCCATGAGGCCTCGGTGGTGGGCGTCGCCCGCCTCTACGCACCCATCGCGTCGACCCTGGTCATCGATCCTCTCGATGCGCACCTCGCCGACGCCGTCGAGGCCGAGGGGATGCGGGTGGTCATCACCCCGAGCATCATGAGCAGCCCAGCGGTGAGCAACGAGCTGGCTCGGCAGACGCTCGCCGCCGCCGGCATCAGCGTCTGAACGTCAGCGCTGCAGGCCGCGCAGGCCGGTCGAAAGGTCGGTCCACGGGGCCCAGCCGAGCTGAATCCGCGCCCGGGTCGGTGCGAGCACGAACCGCTGCACGTCGTCGGCGCGACGCGGCGACGGGGCCGGGAGCCTCCCGGCCGGACCGGAGAGCGCGTCCCACACCTCGCGGATCGGTGTGCCGACCCCACTGCCGACGTTGATGACCAGGCCACTCCCTCGCTGCGCAGCACGGACCAATGCGTCGACGGCATCATCGATGTAGAGGAAGTCGCGCGTTTGTCGCCCGTCACCGTGGACCATCGGCGTGACGCCTTCGCGCAACGCGTGTGCGAACGCGCCGATCACACCGCCATCGGGCCGCTGCCGCGGGCCGTACACGTTGGACAGCGCGAGTGCGGTGAACTCGACGGCGTGGGTCTCGCGGTACACGGTGAGCAACTCGGCAACAGCCCGGGTGACCACGCCGCGGACACCCACCGGGCTCCATGGCTGGGCTTCCTTGATGGGCTGGTCCTTGCCCGCCACGTCGCCGTAGAGCGCCACGGCCGACAGGGCGACGACCACCTTCACCTCACCCAGGCGGCGGGCGCTCTCGAGCACCGACATGATCGAGGCCAACGTGGACGCCGCGGCATGCTCCGCAGGTTGCCCGGGCGGCAGCAGGCCGAGGTGGTAGACGACGTCGGGCGTCCTCATCGCGACCACCGAATCGAACTCGACAGCGGTGGCATCGAGGGTGTGGATCTTCAGTTCACCCGCAGCCTGGCGCGCATCGGCGAGGTTGGCGAGCGATCCGGAGCCGAGATGGTCGACCACGTCGACACGATGCCCTTCGGCCAGGAGGCGTTCGGTGAGGTGCGAGCCGATGAATCCGGCGCCTCCCACCACCAGCGCGTTCACGGTGCGTCGGGGTCGGGGCGGCGTTCGTCGTGGACGTGCTCGCCGGGGGCGACGATGCCGTCGGCGCCCAGCACGCTGTTGCGCAGTTCTGCGCCTTCACCGACCCGGCCCATGACCGACGAGTCTGTCACCACGGCACCGGCCGCCACGACCGCGTCGGGCAGCAGGACCGAGTTGCGCACGACGGCGCCCGCGCCGACCTGCGCACGGGCGCCGACGACCGATGCATCGATGACAGCATCGGCGGCAACGGAGGCGTCGGGGTGCACGGCGGTGCAGTGGTCGTGGGCTCGACGCCCACCGACGACATCGAGGTTCGCCTGCAGGTACAACTCGGGCCGGCCGGTGTCGAGCCAATAGTCGTCGGTGGCCATCGCGAAGAGGCCACCGTCGGCGACCAGCGCCGGGAACGTCGAACGCTCGATGGACACCTTCTGGCCTGCAGGGATACGGGCCAGCACCGACGGTTCGAGGACGTAGGTTCCCGCATTGATGAGGTTGCTGGGCGCGGTGCCGGCCGGGGGCTTCTCGATGAACCGTTCGACCCGTCCGTCGGCGTGCAGGGCCACCACTCCGAAGGCCGACGGGTCGGACACCGGGGTGAGATGGATGGTGCCCTCGGCACGATGCGAGCGGTGGAACTCGACCAGGGCGCTGACATCGAGATCGGTGAGGACGTCGCCGTTGACCACCACGAACGTGTCGTCGATGCCGGCCGCCTCCGCCGCGAAGCGGATGGCACCGGCCGTGTCCAGGGGCTCGGGCTCGACCGCGTAGCGCAGGTCGATGCCGGCGCAGGTGCCGTCCGGGAAAGCGGAGACGAACGGCTCTGGCTTGAAGCCGAGTGCAAGCGTGACTTCGGTGACGCCACTGCGAGCCAGGTTGGCCACGAGGCGTTCGATGATCGGCAGGTGCCCGACGGGCAGCATCGGCTTCGGGATCGTCGATGTGAGCGGGCGTAAACGCGTCCCGAAACCGCCGACGAGCACGACCGCGCGCATCAGCCCGTCGTCGTGGTGGCGGCGGACGTGTCGGTCGTCGGCACGGTGCTCGTGGTGCTCGTCGTGCTCGCCGTGCCGGAGCCGATCACGCCGAGATCGGCGAGCGTCGCCGCAGAGTCGGGCTTCGGAATGTCGTCGTCCTTGGGCACGATGGCGATGGCGAAGACCATGCCGTTGTTCGTGAACCGCAGATTGCGGAAGTTGGTGACGTTGTCGACGAAGCTGTCGTTCGTGTAGTCGCGCCACACCCGGACTCGGATCTGGGTGTCCTTGCCGTCGCACTTGAAGGTCTCGGTGTCCCACTTGCGGACCTCGCCCTCGCCGACCTGCGACTCGGGGAGCTCGAGCACGGTGTCGGTGAGCTTCACGTCGTAGATGTCGAGGAACACGCCGAGCCTGGCCTGGCGGCCGGTGGCGCCGCCCTCCTGGGCGTGGTAGTGGATGATGCCGTCGGCGTCGGGGGCGCTGGCCACCTTGCCGAGGTCGCCGGTGCTGGCGTCCTGGTCGAGTTCGGCCTCCGAGCCCGTGAGCGACGGCAGTTGTTCGTCGCACACCCGCATGCCGTAGGCGATGGACCAGGCATCGGTCGGCTGCGGCGACCCGGTCTCGACACCCGGCATCGAGGCGCGCGAGTAGGCGACGAGCACGATCATCACCACGGACACGATGGCCACGATGGCGGGGAAGGTGGTGCCGCCCTGGAAGCGGACCTTCTTGCCCTTGCCCTTCGAGGCGAGCTTGGCGACTTTCTTGGCAGAAGATGAGGAGGCCACGAGGGTGCGAGGCTACCGCCTCGTCGAGACAAAAGCTGTCAGCCGCCCGGGCCGAGCGACCTGACCAGGTGCTCGTAGGCCGAGGCCACGGCCGGCGGCGACGCAGCGCCCAACACCCACTTGCGTCCGGCAGCACCCATGGCGGCCGCAGCCGCGCGGTCGGCGAGCAGGCGGGCGAGGGCCTCGCAGAACGCTTCGAGGTCGTCGGGAGGCACCGCCACCCCTCCCCCGCTGGCCGCGAGCATGCGTGGCACCTCGGTGCCCGGGTCGATGGCCGCCAGCACCGGCCGGCCCGCAGCCAGGATGGAGTAGGTCTTCGACGGCACGCTGACCCGACCGAGCCCGGCCTTCAACGGAACGAGGTGGATGTCGCCCGTGGCCAGAACCTCGGGAACACGCTCCTTCGGCTGATAACCGCTGAACCGAACGTTCGACAGGTCGGCTGCCAGCGACTGCAACGTGACGCGCGCGGCGCCGTCGCCGTTGATCAGGAAGATCGCCTCTGGGAACCGCCGGGCCGCCTCGACCACCATCTCGAGCGACTGCGAGAAGCCGACGTTGCCCGCGTACAGCACCACCGGCTCTTCGCCGATGCCGAGCTCGGCGCGCAGGTCGGTGTGGCGGTCGGCCGGTTGGATGAACTCGGTGTCGACGAAGTTCGGGATGACGTGCACGCGTGACCGGCGGCCAGGCTTCACCTTGGCCGCCACGTTGTCGCGAAGGTCGTCGCTGAGCACCGTGACCGCAGCTGCGCGGTGATAGCTGACCCGTTCCAGCCATCGGGCCGCGCCGATGATCCGCCGGTCGGTGATGGCCCCTGTCTCGACCGCTGCGTCGGGGAACACGTCCTGAATGTTGAACACCAACGGTCCGCGACGCACCAGGTGGGTGCACCAGCCCGTGAGGCCCATCGTGAGGGGCGGCGACATCGCGATGACGGCGTCGACGCGTCCACCGCGCAGCGAGCCGAAACCGGCGAGCGCACTGAACCCGACGAAGCCCATCGCCCGGCGCAGCAGGTTGCGCTTGTCGGCGCCGGGAAACGGATGGACGCGGGTGATGGTGCCCCACGGCGTGATCTCGCGCTGGACCCACTTGCCGCTCCAGCCGTCCTCGATCCGGTGCTCGCGGTACCAGGGCAGCGCCGTGACGACGTGGAGCTCGTGACCCAGCGCTGCGAGTTCGAGCACGATGCGGGTGATCACCTCACCCGTCGGGGCGGTGTCGGGGGCGAAGTGCGGGCACAGCACCGCGAGACGGAGGCGACGGGAGGCGGCAGAGGTCATGACATCGCCAAGGCTCGCGCATACACCTCGGCGAGCGCCGCACCACTCGCTCGCGACGTGAAGTCCTGTGCGCGGCGACGCCCCGCGTCGACCAGTGCCTCGCGCTGCGCGACCGCCTCTGTCAGCACGTCCTTCCAGGCGTCGACCTCGAGTGGCCGCACCAGGCCCGCGTCGCCCACGATCTGTGGCATGCAGGTGGCATCGCTGCACACGATCGGTGCACCGAGTGTCATCGCCTCGATCAGAGGGGCGCCGAAGCCCTCGTAGCGGCTGGGGAACACCATCGCCAGCGACATCGCGAGCAGCCCGTTTCGATCGGCGGCCGGTACTCGTCCGAGCCTGCAGACGCGACGGTCGGTGGACGCGGACACGACGTGTTCGGCCATGCCGACACCACCGGTGAGCGCCAACCGCAGATCGGGATCGGTCCAGTGCTCGCGCATCATGGTGAGGAGGAACTCGTGGTGCTTGTGCGGATGCGTGACCGCGGGGTAGACGATGATCGGGCCATCGCCGAGCGCGTACTTGTGGCGCAGTTCGTCCTCGGGGGTGATCTGGTCGGCGACGGCGGGCTCGATGCCGTGCGGTACCACCATGACCCGGCCGGGGTCCACGCCGTACGACTCGACGACCGAGCTGCGGACGTAGTCGCTGGGAACCGCCACCACGGTGGCACGGCGCGCCGAGGGAGGGATGACCGACGACAGGTAGGCCCGCTTGACCCGCGAGAAGTACTCGGGGAACGTGCGGAACTGGAGGTCGTGGATGGTGAGCACGTAGGGCTGGTGGGCACGCATCGGCGCCGTACCGCCGCCGTGGTGGACGAGGTCGACGTCACCGGTGTGGCGACGCAGCCAGGTGGCCTCACCGATGATGCGCCGCACACGTCCGCGGCTCTCGAACTCGGGCTCGACGAGGTCGGCGACCGCGGCGAGCTCGGGGTGGGCCGCGGGCATGCCGCGGGCCACCGCGACCGACGGCCGCCACACCGGCTCGGGCTGCTCGGCGAGACCGAGCAGCTGGCGGACGAGATACTCCTCCGATCCGCCGACCGCACCGGGTACGCACCACAGCATGTTGACCAGCAGCGTGGGGCGCGCGCTCATCCGGCGAGCTCTCGATAGGCAGCCGCAGTGAGCGATGCGGTCTCGGTCCAGCTGCGGCGCTGCGCGCGAGCCAGACCCTTGGCGCGAAGTTCGACGTGGCGACGCATGGCCTCGTCGATACCGCGGGCGATGTCCACGTGGTCGAACGGGTCGACGAGCACGGCAGCGCTGCCTGCGGTCTCCTCGGTCGCCGTGCCGCGGCTGGTCACCACCGGGGTGCCCTGCGCCATCGCTTCGAGCACAGGAAGGCCGTACCCCTCGCGTTCACTCGGGAAGCAGAACACCGATGCGCCTGCGTACAGACCGGGCAGGTCGGCGTGCGGCACGAAGCCGAGGAAGCGCACTCGTTCGTCGTCGCCGTGCCCGGCATCGCCCCACCCGTCGGCGCCGGCGACGACGAGCTGGGGCGTGTCGTCGTCGAGGTGGTCGAGGGCGGCGACCAGCCCGCGAAGGTTCTTCCGCGGTTCCAGCGTGCCGACGAACAGCAGGTATCGCTCGGGCAGCGAGTAGTCGCGACGCACGCGCGCCACATCGGCATCGGTGGCCTGCGCCGCCTCGACTCCCAGCGGTACGAAGCGCAGGCGTTCAGAGTCGATGCCCGCCTGGACGCAGTCGTCCATCGTGGCCTGACTGCAGCACAGCACCAGGTCGGCGCGGCGACGGACGATCTCGAGGCTGCGGGTGAACACCCGGACGCCGTGTTTCGTGAAGTGGTCGGGTTCGTGCAGGAACGCCAGGTCGTGCAGGGTGACCACCAGCTTGGCATCGGTCGGACACGGGATGAGCGTCGTCGAATGGGCGATGTCGACCTGGCCGGTGGCCATCTCGACCTTGGGATGCCCGGTGCGCAGCCACGCCTCGTACAGCCAGGGGGCAGCGAGGGGCAGGTGGACGACCGGCATGCTGGGGATCCACGGCTCGGGCGGCAGGTGCCGATGTCGACCTGCGACACCGATGAGCTGCACGTCGTGCTGCGGCACCATCGCCTCGGCGATGCGCAGCGCGGCGACACCGGTACCGCCCGGCACCCGGTGCCAGCACTGCTCGAGGGTGTAGGCGACGCGCACTTCTCCATCATGGCGTGTGTCGAGCTCGGTACCGACACACCTGACCTGCGCCGACTACGGTTTTCACATGCGCACACAGTTGCCGCCCGAACAGCTCGCCCGCGACGAGCGGTTCCACCGCATCACCACCGCCGAACGGTTCGCCGACGAACGCATGAAGGGCGCAGCCGAGCAGCGGCGCATCGATCCGGCGTCCGACGAGGTCGCCGATCGCGCCCGCCGTCAGATGCACGGCATTTTCGTGGGTGAGATCCAGGCACTCGAGGGCTCGGGCCGCACGGCGTTCGACTACTCCACCGACGAGACGCCGTTCGCGATGAAGCTGGACATGGCCCGCCAGTGTTGGGACGAGGCGCGCCATGTCGAGATCAGCCTGCAGCTCGGCGACCACATGGGCATCGACGTCGGTGAGTTCAGCGAGGCCGTCACCCTGTTCGAGGCGGCGTGTCACCCCGACCCGGTGTTCCGCCTCGCCGGCGTGAACCGAGCGCTCGAAGGTCTGGCGATCGACGTGTTCACCACGATGCGCGACTTCGCGATCGAGATGCATGATCCGGTTCTCGAATTCGCCGAGGATTGGATGCTCGCCGACGAGGTGACCCACGTGAAGATGGGGAGCAACTGGCTGCGCGAGCTGACGAAGGACGACAAGGAGCGACAGACCAACGCCCTCGCCTTCCAGCGGACGGTGGACGGTCTGTTCAACTTCCGGGGCGCCCGTGGGGAGTCACGTGAGGCGTCCATTCAGTTGGCCCGGAAGTTCCGCGAGATGGCCGGCTTCGACACCGCCGAGATCGACGAGATCGCGCTCATGGCCGAAGAGCAACGCGCCCAGTACTTGCCCTCGGCCTACTGACCCACTGGCTTCGCTCTGGTCCCATTGGGCGCGAAACGTCCCACATCTGGGTCACCTCGCGCCCGTGGGCGGGAAACGTCCCACTCCTGGGATGAATCGCGCCCGGCCACCCGACGCCGAACGGTTCAGGTGGGGTCGAAGTTGTCGAAGTCGGCCTGTGTGAATTCCTTGGGCTCGACCAGGACGATCCAGTTGCCGGAGTTGTCGCGCATCAACGCCTCGACGCCATAGGGCCGGTCCTGGGGCTCCTGGATGAACTCGACGCCCTTGGCCACCAGGTCTCGGCGTTTGCGGGCACGCTGGCGCTTGGTCGCACCTTCGAGCGCGAGCGGCAGGCCGAGACCCTGCGCGCCCTCATGCTGGCGCCCTGCGACCGGCCCGCTATCTACGTGGGCAAACTGGGCGGCGTCCTCGTGCTCCTCGGGGCTGTCGAGTGCGCGCTCGTGCCGCTGGTCGGGTTGTTGTTCAGCGCGCCGTTCTGGGCCAGTCCCGGCTGGATGCTGCTGCTGCTCGTGGTGCGAAAAAGTCGCCGGGCCGGGGTG
>JANOET010000228.1:0-3202 GCA_031413415.1 Acidimicrobiaceae bacterium | reverse complement strand
AAGTTCCTGGTGATGGTGTTGGGCGGGCAGTCGATGATCGTGCCGTCGGCCAACTGGAGCTTCAGGTCGTGGGCGTTGCCGATGACCTTCACCCCGGGCCGGTGCTTCTCGTGGTGATGGTGGCTGCACCACATGACGAGTTCGTCGAGGTCGGTGGCGCCGCCGAGGATCCAGTCGGTGAGGGGGTCGATCTCGCACCAGGCGGGGGGGATGCGGCACCCGTCCCATCGGCAGCCGCCGTCGCGGGCGACGAGGGCGGTGTACTGGTGGAACGTCGCATACCGCTCACTGCGCCCGAGGTCGAGGATGTGTGTGCCGGTCGTCAGGAGTCGTTGCAGGTTGGCGTGATCAGCGAGGCGGCGCACGATGTGGGCGGGGATGCGGTCACCCCAGCTGGTGACACCGGGTTCGTCGCTGTCACCCGTGAGTGACTCGACCGAGATGGTGATCAGCAGGTTCGGGTTCTCCCGCCCGCCCTTGACCTGACCCTTCGCATACGCAGTCGCCAACTGAATGAGCCCGTCGGCGAGTCGTTGTTCGTTGGTACGGGTGTCGTTCTTGGATTGTTCGCCGGCGATGTGATTCACGGACGCGTACACCTGCCGTGCCTCGAGGGTCGGCAACGTGGCGTTGATGGTGACCAACCCGTCACACGGGGCCGTCATGCGCAACGACCGCTTCTGATAGCGGCGCTCCTCAGCTTCTTCTTCGGTTTCGGCGGCGTGGATCTCGCGCCAACGATTGGCGGCGTCCTTCGCTTCGCGAGGATCCGCGCCCTTGACGGCGTCGATCAGATCATCGACGTCGTCGTCGGTGGCATTCTCGGGAGGGTTGGTGACGGCGTCGTGCAGTGCCGCGGCGGCGTCGGGGGAGACGGACCCGTCGGCGACGGCGTCGTCGAGCGTCTTCGACTTCGACAGGGTCTCGCCGAGTTCGGCCTTCTTCTTCGCCGACCCGAACGAACTCTTCGACTTGTCGGACAACCATCCGGCCGCGTTGCGTGCTCCGGTGCCCTCGTGCGCTTTCGATGCTTCGGCCGCCGCGAGCAGCTTCGCCTGCGCGACCCCGACGCGATCCAGGTGCGACTGCAACGCCAACAGACCGGCACGTTGCGACACCGGTCCGGTGCACAACGAGACGAGATCGGTGGCGGCCTGTGCGGCGCTCTCGAGGAGTTCGAGGATCTCGTCCATGAGAGGCAGTGTATCGAACATACGTTCGATTGTCAACCATTACGTCGGAATTGTTCGGAAAAGGGCGGTCGATGAATCGCGCTACGGTTCCCGCGCCGCCGACGGGGATCGAGTGGCAGAAACGGGGAAGTGCCATGGACGATGTGCAGTGGCAGGTACCGGGTCCGGGAACATGGATGCAGGACGCGTCGCACCTTCCTGCGTCGTCGACGGCCATCCTGCAGGAGATCTACCCGGCCGGCATGGCGCAGGGTTTCGGCGAGACGTTCGCCGAGTGGGGCACGCTGCTCGACACGATGCAGCAGGTGTTCGTCAACGGGTTCCCGTACATGCAGCCGCTGCCCTTCGACGCGCCCGGCCCCGACGGCCCGCGTACCCCGGAGTACCTCGGTGCCGAGATCGGCCGGCGCGCCGGGGTCGCTGCCGAGGCCTTCGAGCACAAGATCTGGCGCGGCATCATGGACCGTTGGGAGCACGAGACGAAGCCGGCGGCCATCGCCAAGCACCGCGCGCTCGGTGCGGTCGATCTGCCGTCTCTCGACGACGCCGGCCTGCGTGCCCACCTGCACGCCTGCCTCGACCATGCGGCGAAGATGTGGGCGCAGCACCACCGGCACAACGGTGCCGCACTGGTGCCGGTCACCGACTTCGTGCTGCAGGCTGCCGAGTGGGCGCAGCGCCCCCCGGTGCCGTTGTTCATGGTGTTCGACGGTTGGTCGCCGGTGTCGGGCATCGTGCCCGTCGAGCTGCAGCCCGCGATGGCCGTCTTGCGCGCCGACGCCGAGGCTCGCGCCATCGTCACCGGCGACCTCGACGACGCATCGGCCGTCGCTGCGTTGCGCGCCCGCGTGCCCGAGGTGGAGGAGTACATCCAGAGCTGCGGCTTCCGGTTGGCCGCGGGTTTCGATCTGACCAACCCCACCATCGGCGAGCGGCCCGAACTGATCCGTGGACGCATCCGCGCCGCGCTCGAGCACGACCACGACACATCGCTCGAACGTGCCGAGGAGCTGGTCCGCGAGCTGAAGGCCGCCACCCCTTCGGAGTTCCACGATGAGTTCGACGAACGCCTCGCCGACGCACGGATGGTGTATCGCCTGCGCGACGAGCGCGGCATCTACAGCGATGCGGCGTCGATCGGTCTGCTGCGTCGGGCGCTCATCGAGCTGGGCCGGCGCATGTTCGAGCGCGGTCGCGTCGCCTTCATGTACGACACGCTCGACGTCACGGTCGCCGAGATCGACCAGTTGCTCGACGGCGCAGCGACGCCGACCGCAGCGGAGCTCAGCGCACGCGTTGCTCGCCGCAAGGCGCTCAGTGCCGCCGGCGCGCCGCCATTCCTGGGCGACCCGCCGCACCCGCCGCCGCCGCTCGACGGGCTACCGCCGTCCATCGTCCGCGTCATGACCGCGTTCGGCTTCGCCATCCAGGGCATCCTCGGTCAGGCCGAGGCTCCGGCCGGCGACCACGAACTGGTGATGGGCATCGGCGGTTCGGCCGGGCAGTTCGAGGGACCTGCCTGTCTGGTGCGCAACTTCGACGACCTGTGGGAGCTGAAGGAGGGCGACGTGCTGGTCACGTCGGCCACCGGCGAGTCGTTCAACGCGTTCCTGCACCTGGTCGGCGCCATCATCACCGACCACGGCAGCTTCGCCTCGCACGCCGCGATCATGGGTCGCGAGATGGGCTTCCCCGCAGTGGTCGGCACGGTCAATGCGACCAGCCGCATCCCCCAGGGCGCCATCGTGCGCGTCGACGGTGCCGCCGGCACGGTCGTCGTCGTCAACATCCCCGACACCTGACCTGCGGGATCCCCCACCGGAAATCGGGTTCCGCGGCGCCACCAGAGGGCACCTTCGGTGCCTAAGCTCCGGGTTCCACCGATCACATGGAGATGCAGCATGGCAACCACTCGGAATGCGACCACGGTCTGGCAGGGCTCGCTGCTGCAGGGTTCGGGTCAGGTCACGCTCGAGAGTTCGGGCATCGGCACGTTCGACGTGTCGTGG
>JANOET010000227.1:0-10913 GCA_031413415.1 Acidimicrobiaceae bacterium | reverse complement strand
GGCCGGCCAAGCGCCGCGAGTTCGTCGTCGACTTCAGCAAGTACATGGACGGAACCCCGACCACCACCGGCGACGTCATCTACCTGACCAACGTGATGAAGATGCCTGATGGCCGCATCTGGAGCAACAGCTCGCGGTTCTCGCCCGACCCGGCATACAAGGTGCCGGTGATGAAGATCGTCATCGGTGGCAATGCCGTCGACAACAGCGTCATGCCCACCGTGACCCGTCAGATGGCGCAGTTGCCCCCCGTCCCGACGAACTGGACGTCGCTGCTCGCCGATCGAAAGATCTTCGAGGTGCAGCGTGGCAGCGCCGGCGGCGAGACCGAGTGGCTCATCAACGGCCAGCAGTTCGACCCCACGGTGTCGGCCACGAGCAAGAGGAACCCGGCCGGCAAGACGCCGCTGGCCATTCAGAAGAAGAACAGCTTCGCCCTGTGGGAGATCCGCAACGGCGGCGGTGGCTGGGTGCACCCCTTCCACCTCCATCAGGAAGAGCACCGCACGATGATGCGCAACGGGCGGACGGTCTACCGAGGGCAGAACCTCACGGGCACCGATGCCGGCCACCCCGACGACGCCTCGAAGGAAGACCTGATCAACCTCGACCCGGGCGAGTCGGTGATCGTGTATCGCGGTTTCCGCGACTTCACCGGTCACTACGTGTCGCACTGCCACAACCTGGCCCACGAGGACCACGCGATGATGTTCGGCTGGGAAATCCAGTAGGCCGCCATGGACATCGCAACCCGTCGCGACCGGATCACCGGTTCGCTCCAGGGCCTCGGCGCCAGTTGGTGGTCGGTCGGCCTCTTCGCCACCGTGCTGTCGCTGGCCAACGGCTTCCTGGTCACTTCCATGCAATGGACCGTCGGTGCCATCGAGCGGCTCTCCCCGCCGTTCGAGCAATGGATGTTCAACACGCTGACGATGATCCCGGTCTACGCGATCGCCATCGTGGGGTCGCTCTACCTGGCGCGTCGCCTCGCAGGGCACGGCGGCAGAGGGCGCCGGCTGTGGACCGCTGTGTGCATGATCTTGGTGGCCGGCATCACCGTGGGCATGGCGCACATGGCACTCAGCTCGCTGTACGACTACTGGCTTCAGATCCGACACATCGGCCTCTCCGAGCACCTCCGCCACCCGCTCTACCGGATCGAGGGGACGACGCCGGTGCTCGTGGGCTCGGCGTCGTGCGACGCCACGTGCCAGGCCATCGCCTCGACTCGTGACACGCATCTGCGGGGCTTCGTTCTGATGACCAAGCTGTTCCTCGTCGTCGACGCAATCCTCGTGCTGTGGACGCTGGCACTCCGGGGCGGCGTCGTGTGGGTACCGCGACGGGCCCATCGGGTCGAATCGCCCGTCACCGACACGGTCGCCGACGCGGTGCCTGCCGCGGCCGGCGCCACCGCACTGGCGGCCGGGTGAATCCGGGGCGGCGACCACTGGTGCAGTAACGTCGCCCGACGTGGAGTCGGTCGTCGTCGGTGCAGCGTTCGCCGCACTGATCGCCTTCTGGTGGGTCAAGAAGGGCGACTGGAACCAAAATCTGGAAGGCCGCGATTCGGGCTGGATCGCGGTGCTTCCGCGCCCGGACACACCTCCGGCGGTTCAGGGCATGCAGGGTGGCGGCGGCCACCGTGCCGACATCGAAGGGCTGCGTGCGGTCGCCGTGCTGCTCGTCCTCGTGTATCACGCGGAGTTCGGATGGGCATCGGGCGGATTCATCGGCGTCGATGTCTTCTTCGTGCTGTCGGGTTTCCTCATCACGTCGCTGTTGCTGCGCGAATTCGTCGCCACCGGCACGGTGTCGCTCGTCAACTTCTGGGCCAGGCGGGCGCGTCGACTGCTGCCCGCGTCGGGCCTCGTGCTGGTCGCCACCCTCCTCGCCGGGCGGGTGGTGCTCGATGGGCTCTCGCAGGAGGAACTGGCCCGCGATGCCCTGGCGGCCTGCGCGTTCGTGGTGAACATCCGCTTCGCGAACGTCGGCACCGACTACCTGACGTCGCAGTTGCCGCCGTCGCCGTTGCTGCACTTCTGGTCGCTGGCCGTCGAAGAGCAGTTCTACCTGGTCTGGCCGGGGCTTCTGGTCGTGCTCGTGCGGGTGATGCGCCTCAGTCGCCGAGCCCTCGGCGCCGCGATGGCGTCGATGTGGGTGGTCTCGCTGGTGGTGTGCGTGTGGTGGACGACCACCGCGCAGCCGAACGCCTTCTTCCTTCTGCCCGCCCGCGCCTGGGAGTTGCTCACCGGCGCAGGGCTCGCCCTCATCGGCGGCACGGTGCTCGCGCTGCCGCGCCGCACCCGTGGCCTCGTCGGCTGGGTTGGCCTCGCCGTCATCGTGCTGACCGCCGTGGTGCTCGACGGCTCGTCGCGTTTCCCGGGTTGGATTGCGCTGCTCCCCGTGCTCGCCACTGCGGCGGTCATCAACGCCGGCGACGGCAATCCCCACGGCCCGTTCGCGTTGTTGCGAGCCACCCCGATGCAATGGCTCGGGGCGCGCTCGTACGCCATCTACCTGTGGCACTTCCCGATCCTCATCCTGGCCGACCGCGAGTGGGGGCCGCTCCCCGCAGCGACTCGCGTGCTGCTGCTCGTTCTCTCGGTCGCGCTCGCCGCGCTGAGCTATCAGCTGGTCGAAAACCCCGTGCGGCACTCGCGGGCGCTGGCCGCGTCGCCCACGCGCAGCTTGGTGATGGGAGCGTGGGTCGCCCTCCTGGGTGTCGGTGCGGCGGCGCTGATACTCAACAACCCGCCGCAGCTCGACGCCGGGGTCGAGGCCGTTCCGCCCACGCTGGCGACCGATGTGTCTACCACGGTGCCGATCGTCGCGCCGGGTTCGTCGGTGCCGGTCACCGATCCGGTGGCCGGCTCGACCGTTGCACCGACCACGACCGCCGAACCAGTGCCGGTGGCCGACGCCTCGCGCGACAACCCGCCCGAGTTGGCGGCGCTGATCGCGGCGAACCTGCCCACCCTGGAGAGCGGTGTGCAGACGGCGAAGGTGCCGAGCAACCTGTCGCCGAGCCTTGGAAACGCTCGCGACGATCTTCCTGCGGTGTACGACAACGGATGCATCGTCGAGGTCGGCGACAACCAACTGAAGAACTGCATCTACGGCGATGCGAACGGCGCGATCACCGTCGTGTTGTTCGGCGACTCACATGCCGCGCAGTGGATGCCGGCGATGCACGAGGTGGCCGTCCAGAACGGATGGCGACTCGTCGTGCACACCAAGAAGGCGTGCCCCACCGCCGAGATACCCACCGACAAGGACCCGAACCGCACCGACTGTGTGCCGTGGCGGGCGTCGGTGATCGACCAGATCGGCCAGCTGCGACCCGCCCTCGTGGTGATGTCGGCCTACCGCTACAAGCAGGTCGGCTCGGCGGCGGGCCGAGACCCCGACGCCGTCTGGCAGGAGGGCATCGACATCACGGTGTCCAAGGTCCGTCCCCTCACGGATCACCTCCTTCTGCTCGGCGACTCGGCGACGCCCCTCGACGACGTGCCGAGCTGCCTGGCCGGCAACGTGTCCGACGTGGGCGTATGCATGAACTCACGCGAGGGGGCGGTCCGGCCCGGCCGCCTCGCCGTGGAACGCGACGTCGCCGCCAAGTACGACGCCGACTTCATCCCCACGAGCGACTGGCTGTGCACCGAGTCGTACTGTCCGGTCATCGTCGGCAACGTGCTCATGTATCGCGACAACAGCCACATCACCGCCACCGCCTCCGAGTTCCTGTCGCCGTACGTCGACGTGGCGTTGCGCCTCGTGCTCGCCGGCTGACGCTCACACCGAACTCACACGCTGCGCTCGCCGTCGAGATCGGGTACGGCCGGTACGGTGCTGGCATGACCTACGCACTCATCGCCGAAGGTGGCCGCCACTTCGGCCGGATGCACGACCGCGGCTTCTACCTCTTGCTCGAGCTGCTGTTCCTGGTGGCACTCGGCGCTGCCATCGGAGTCGCGGTGTGGTTCGTCGCCCGCCGTCGCCCCTCACCGACGGCACCCGGGGTGACTGCCCCAATGGCGCCGTCGACCACCGCCGCTGCGGAGGCGATCCTCGCCGAGCGGCTCGCTCGTGGCGAGATCTCACCCGACGACTACCGCACACACCTGGCCGCACTCCGCGGCGATGCTCCCTCCGCCTGACCGGTCGTAGGCTCGCACCATGGTCCGCCCTTTGCAGATCGGTGTGCAACTTCCCGAGATCGAGCGGCGGGTGCCGTGGCCCGAGCTCATCGCCATGACCCATGCCGCCGAAGCGGTCGGATTCGACTCGGTGTGGCTCGGCGATCATCTGCTGTACGAGCTTCCCGACGGCACGGTCCGCGGACCATGGGAGGCCTACACGTCGCTCGCGGCGCTCGCGGCGGTGACCGAGCGAGTCCTGCTCGGATCGCTGGTGTCGTCGCTGGGGTTCCACGACCCGGCGATGATCGCCAAGATGTCGGCCACGATCGACGCGATCTCCGGCGGCCGCCTCGTGCTCGGCGTGGGGTCGGGCTGGAACGAGCGCGAGTACCACGCATTCGGGCTGCCGTTCGACCGGCGTGTGGACCGGTTCGAAGAGGCGTTCGGTCTCGTTCGCCGACTCCTGGTCGGCGAGACGGTCACCCATCGCGGGCCGTATTACACGACCGATCGATGCTGCATCGACCCTCCGCCCTCTCGTCCGGGCGGCCCGTTGCTGATGGTGGGCTCGAACAGTCCGCGCATGCTGGCCATCACGCTGCCGCACGTGCACTCGTGGAACGTCTGGTGGAGCATCTACGGGAACACCGCCGACGGCTTCGCTGCGGTGGTGGCCGACGTACGCGATCGAACCGTGGCGGCCGGGCGTGATCCCGACGAGGTCGAGGCCACGGCGTGCGTCTACGTGCAGGCGCCTGGAGGAAGTGGCCGAACGATGGGCGAGCCCTCAATGGCACGCGTCCGCCCGCTGCAGGGTTCGCCCGACCAGTTGGCCGAGCACTTCTCGTCGTTCGCTGCGGCGGGCGCCGCCCATCTGCAACTGGTGGTCGACCCGATCACGCAGGAGTCCATCGAGTGGCTCGGCGAGGTCCTGGCGATCCTGGATTCGTGATCGGCCCACCGTGTCGATGGCCCCGCCGCCGCTCAGACTGAGTCGGGCGGCGCCAGTTCGGCGGTCAGTACGCCGTCGCGCACGACGACCCGGCCGTCGAGACGAACCGTGCAGTTGCGCATCGGCAGATCGAAGTGGCCTGCCGTGAAACGTCCCGCGGTTTCGTTCGCGCCGGTGGAGTACAGGAAGTTCCCTGCCCACGCACGGGCCTCTGTGCCCCAGGTCTCGCGCCGGTCGTAGAGTTGCGCCGCGTCCCACCGGGCGAATTGGTTCATGCCCCAGCCCACATGGCTGGTTGCAGAGCTCTCGCGATCGCCGAACGCCGACAGGTACTCGCGAAACAGGATCGCATCGGCACTGTCGCCCTCGATCCGCTCGATGTGATCGTCGACGATGTGCAGCGCCACCGGCGACTCGATGAGTCGGTTGAACGTGAGGTTCATGTCGCCCGGGGCGAGGACGATGGTGCCCTGCACCGCGTGTGCCGCGGGGAAGGTGAGCACCAGCCCGCCGGGCCAGTGGGCGATCGAGCCTGGGCCGTCGGTGAGGCCCGTGCTCCCTGCGCTGAACCCGCCCGCCAACTGCACCGTCAGGTCGGTGCCGGCAGGGCTGGTGACCGACATCGTGCTTGCCGCCTTCAGCCACGCGTGGCCGAGGCCGACACGCCGGGGCAGGTCGTCGTCCCACGGAAGTCGCTCGAGGATCTCGGGGTGCTCGTTCGAGATCATCAGCACTCGCGCCGGTCCCGCCAGGATGCGGCCCAGCTCGGGGGAGTGGAGCAGGCCCTCGACCGTGCAATCGATCACCAGGTCGCTGGCCGCCAGCGCGGCGACGACGGCGTCGTGGTGTGCGATGGCCTGCGACGCCCCCGTCGACCGGATTGGTACGGCGTGTGCGGCCGGGGGAGTGGGGACCACGATGTCGAACACCCGCCCGCCCAGCGACTGGGCCGCGAGGCGCGCGGTCTCGACGAGCGCCGGGCGACTCTGCGACTCGCTCAGCAGCGCCACCTTCTCGCCCTCGTGCAGCCCACAGCGGGCGAAGTGGGCTGCAAAGGCGCGGATGAAGCGCCACTCGGTCGCGGGCTGGTTCACTCGGCCTCCACTCGGGTCAGGTGTTGCAGGATCAGATCATCGACAACGGCGGGTGCTTCGACGTTCAGGAGGTGCCCGGCGCCAGAGACGACCTCGAGGTGGGCCGACGGCAGATGTTGGGCGAGGTACTCGCTGTACTCGCACGGCGTCTCGGTGTCGAGATCGCCGACCAGCACCAGCGTGGGTGCGCCGATGTCGGCCAACAGCGGCCGGGTGTCGTGGGTGACCAGACAGCCGATGCTGCGCCGCAGCGCCCCGCTCGTGATACGGCTCATCGCTGCGCACTGCTGGGCGAGCGTTTCGTCGTCGAGCGCCGGACCGGCGAGCGAGCGCAGCACTCGCTCGGCGAAGTCGGCGGGCTCGTGACCCTGGTCGAGCGGGGCGATCCGAGCCGCCTGCCAGTCGGCCGGTTCGGTGCCGTCCAACCCGAAGGCCGGGCTGCTGGCGAGCAATGTCAGCGAGCGCACCCGTCGCGGGAACCACGCGGCCAGGTACTGGGCGATCATCCCGCCCATCGAGATGCCGACGACGTGGGCTCGTTGGTGGCCGAGCAACGCGATGAAGCGATCGGCAGCGACGGCGAGTGCGGGAAAGGTCAACGGGTCGTCGGGCAGGTGAGCGGAGGCGCCGTAGCCGGGCATGTCCCAGGCGACCACCCGGTGGGCGTGGCTCAGCGCGGACAACTGTGGCTCCCACGAGATCCGGCTGCCGCCGAGGCCGTGGAACAGCACGACCAGTTCGCCGTCCCCGGCTTCTCGCCATGCGAAGCCGTCCTGCTGGGCGTCGCAAGGAGTGGGCATGGTCACAGTCTGGCGAGCGTCGCTCGACGTGTCAATCGGTTCGTCAACACCGTTGACAAACGGAACGCGACTCTGGTCAGATGCCGACATGGCAGTGATGACGCGCGACGAGATGGTCGGACTGGTGCGGGCGATGGGGCCGTCGATGAAGCAGCGCGCCGTCATCTACGACCTGCAGGCGAGCTTTCCGTTCGAGAACTTCGCCGACTTCCGCGACAACGGCCTCCTCGCCGTGTCGGTCCCCACCCAGTACGGCGGACTCGGCGCCCAGTACGCCGACTACATCCGCGTCAGCGAGGAGGTCGGACGTCACTGTGGAGCGACGGGCCTGACGTTCAACATGCACAATGCCACCATGCTGTGGTGCGGCCAGGTGGCCGACCTGTTGGACATGTCTCCCGAGCAGCGCGCTCGCCACGAAGTGGTCCGCACCGCGATGTATCGCGGTGTGGTCGAGCGCGGCGACATCCATAGTCAGCCCTTCTCGGAGGGACTCGCGCCCGGCGCCACCGCAGGAGTGTCGACCAAGGCGGTTCCGGTCGATGGCGGATGGCTGGTCACCGGCCGCAAGATCTTCGCGTCGCTGTCGGGTGCCGCGACGTTCTACAACGTCACCTGCCAGGTCCCGGGGGAGGACGAGATCCGACTGCTGGGCGTGCCGTCCGACGGCGACGGCGTCGAGATCGTCGACGACTGGGACCCGCTGGGCATGCGCGGCACCGTCTCGCGGACGCTGCTGATGAAGGATGTCTTCGTTCCACGCGACAACGAATGGATGCCGGCTGGCATGTACAACCAAGCAGCGATCCGTTTCCCGTGGCTGTTCCTCTCGCTGTGTCCCAGCTACCTCGGCCTCACGGGTGGAATTCTCGACGCCACCCGCCTCTACCTGCGCGGCGAACTGCCAGGCCAGGTGGCCGGATCTCGGCGCGACCACCCCATCAAGCAGGTGGGCTGGGCGCAGATGCAGCTCAAGCACGAGCAGTCCCGGGCCACGTTGTACCGGGCGATCGACCAGGCGAACATCGACCCCACCGAGGACGACCTGGTTCGTGGCTGGGCTGCGGCCGTGACGGTGATGGAGCATGCCGCAGAAGTCGCCAGCCTGTCCATCAAGGTGTGCGGCGGCCAGTCGATGCAGAAGAACCTTCCCCTCGAGCGGATGTATCGCGATGCCCGGTTGGGCAGCACCATGCTGCCGTGGAGCGCCGAGGTCTGCACCGAGCGTCTCGGCCGGGCACGGCTGTTCGACTGATGGGTCGTCCGCCCACGCTCAGCCGTGAGCGCATCGTCGACACGGCGGTCGAGTTGGTGGCCCGCGACGGCGCCGAGCACCTGACCGTGCGCTCGCTGGGAGAGGCACTGGGCTGCGACCCGTCGGCGCTGTACCGGCACTTCCGCAACGTCGACGACCTGCATCGCGCGGTCGGCGACCACTTTCTGTCCGATGTCGACGTCGCCCCCCGGGCGAGGGAGAGTTGGCGCACGGCGGTGCGCCGCTTGTGCATCGGGCTCCGTGCCGCGCAGCTGCGTCAACCCCGTCTTGCTGCGTTGGTGCACGCAGCGCCGACCCGACTCGGCAACGAACTGGCGTTCACCGAAGCGCTGTTCCGCGAGCTGCGCCGCGGTGGCTTCCGGGCTCCGACCGCGGTGAGGGCATACCACTCGCTCATCGAACTCACGGTGGGTTCGGCTGCCATCGACGCGGCGATCGCCGGGTTGGCTCCCGCCGAACGAGAGGCCGAGTACCAACGGTGGCGCGCCGATTATGTGGCGCTCGACCCTGCGCGGTTCCCCGCCGTCCGCAGTGCCGCTCCACATCTGTACCGCGGGTCGGCGGACGAGCGTTTCGAGGACGCGCTCGACCTCATGCTCGCCGGCTTGGTGGCTCGCCGCTAGGTCGAACCAGTAAGGTCACGAAGGTTTTCGAGGAGGGGTCATGGCTCAGAAGGTTCGCGGTGTGGTGGCACGGAGCAAGGGTGCGCCGGTGACGATCGAGACGATCGTGGTGCCGGATCCCGGCCCCGGCGAAGCAGTGGTGAAGGTCCAGGCGTGCGGCGTGTGCCACACCGACCTGCACTACCGCGAGGGCGGGATCAACGACGAGTTTCCGTTCCTGCTCGGTCTCGAGGCCGCGGGCGTGGTCGAGTCCGTCGGCGAGGGCGTCACCAACGTGCAGCCCGGCGACTTCGTCATCCTCAACTGGCGGGCCGTGTGTGGTACGTGTCGAGCCTGCTTGCGCGGTCGACCCTGGTACTGCTTCAGCACGTTCAACGCGACGCAGAAGATGACGTTGGAGGACGGAACCGAGCTGTCACCCGCACTGGGCATCGGGGCGTTCGTCGAGAAGACGCTCGTCGCCGCCGGCCAGTGCACCAAGGTCGATCCCGCCGTGCCGGCCGCCACCGCCGGCCTGCTGGGTTGCGGCGTGATGGCGGGCATCGGCGCCGCCATCAACACCGGCAACGTCGGTCGTGGCGACTCGGTCGCTGTGTTCGGCTGCGGCGGTGTGGGCGATGCCGCCATTGCCGGAGCATTGCTCGCCGGAGCGCACACCATCGTCGCCGTCGACATCGACGACCGGAAGCTCGAGCTGGCCAAGCAGTTCGGCGCGACCCACACCGTGAATTCGAAACACACCGATCCGGTGGAGTACATCCGGTCGGTCACCGGTGGCAACGGCGCCGATGTGTGCATCGAGGCCATCGGCCACCCCGAGGTGTACAAGCAGGCGTTCGAGGCCCGCGATCTGGCTGGCACCGTGGTGCTGGTGGGTGTGCCGCGCCCCGACATGACGCTCGAGTTGCCGTTCATCGAGGTGTTCGGTCGAGGTGGCCAGCTGAAGAGCAGCTGGTACGGCGACTGCCTGCCGTCGCGCGACTTCCCGATGCTCGTCACGCTGCACCAGCAGGGTCGTCTGCCGCTCGACAAGTTCGTCTCCGAGATAATGGATTTAAAAGGGGTAACAGAGTTCCCTGATTTGAAGTAGTGGATTTCCGTATCGTTTCCCAATGTCGTCAAGAGTTTTCTAAGATGGTGTACTTCTTGTTTCTTAAGACCAATGACGGGCGCAGTTGCAAGGTGTCGCACCTCTGGTTGTAGGGAACCAATAACAGACGTTTCTACGGAATATGTTCCGTAAGGTTGTCCAATACCAATGACGAACAGACGGTTCTACGGAATATGTTCCGTAAGGTTGCCCAATACCAATGACGGACGCAGCTTCAAGGTGTCGCACCTCTGGTTGCTGGTAACCAATGACAGGGAGTTCTACGGATTTAAGTTCCGTACGGTTGTCCAATGCCGAGTAGCTTCGAGGAGTTCCGCCTCAGGCTGCGTGATGCCAATAACTTTTATACGTATAGTCAAACGTCAGTTGTTGTTGTTGGGAAATGCGTTCGTATGTCCTATACGTCCTATCCTTTGGATCCTCCGTCGATACGACGTCCTGCCGTATCCGCACTCGAAAGAGATTAAAACTTCCGTTGATGAGTGACTTACAATCGCAATCGTCACCGTTCAGAGGTTGTGCACGTCCTGTACACCACCTTTTGCCGAAGCGCCACCGAACGATGGTGTTGCGTACCAAAGACGCGGTTGACCGGTATCCTACCGTGTCGTCCAATAATCCCAATGCGGGCAATATCACACTTCCCCTGTCCGTCCGCGTCCTGCGGATCGTCCCGAAATCCTTCCGTTCGGTTGGTATGATATGCTCTTTATTGGTGTTCGTCTACACCTTCACTATGCTTCTGGGTATAGTGCCTCCGCAACGTTTATAGATCGGATCTGAGTATTGCGCCGGTGCGCTCCAAACAAGACCTGTTAATCCAATGGACGAATGCTCTCCGCTACTACCGTCCAGCTCTCTAGCTTCTGATGATAACTCTCCGATTACTCTTTGTTACGTTTCACGTTACACTAT
>JANOET010000226.1:0-19747 GCA_031413415.1 Acidimicrobiaceae bacterium | reverse complement strand
GCTCCAGGCCTCGTGCTGTTGGAACGCGGCCCATCGCGGGTCGGGTTCGGGCTGGCCCAACTGCGCGTGGGTGTAGCGATGGGTGTAGTTGCGCCCGAGCCGACGGTCGCGGAGTGTCTCCTGCACATCGGCGAAACGGGTGATCGTCCACTGCCCGTTCATCGGGTTGCGGAAGCCGGGCGTGGCCTCTCGGATGGCATTGAGGACCGGATACGGGTCGGCGATGAAGTCGGGGTCGGCGGGATCGAAACGCGCGATCAGATCGTCGAGGCTCATGGCTCGATCTTCGCGCACCGGCCCCCGGAGTACCGTCGTGGCGTGGACCTTCTCATCACCAAGGTCGAGGCGATGATCGCCCGCGGCGGTCGGGTGCTCGGCATCGCGGGCCCTCCCGGGAGCGGGAAGAGCGCCCTTGCCGACCGCCTCCTCGCCCACTTCGGGTCGCGGGCAGCGTCGTTGCCGATGGATGGCTTCCACTTCGCCAACGAGGAGCTGTATCGCCTCGGCCTCGCGCATCGCAAGGGTGCGCCCGAGACGTTCGACGTGGACGGCTACCTCGACGCACTGCGGCGAGTCCGGGCCCGGCAGCACGACGTCCTCGTCCCCCGTTTCCATCGCGCCATCGAAGAGCCCGTGGCCGGAGCCATCCGAATCGCGGTCGACGCCGAGCTCGTGGTCACCGAGGGCAACTACCTCCTGCTGCCCATGGGCGGCTGGGGCGCGGTCGCCGATCTGCTCGACGACCGGTGGCTGCTCCGACCCGACAACGCGGTCCGTCGGGCCCGTCTCGTTGCTCGCCACGAGGTGCACGGACGCAACCTCACCGAGGCGCTCAGCTGGGTCGACGACGTCGACGAGCCGAACGCCGAACTGGTGCGCTCGCGCAGTGTCCGAGCCACGTTCGAGTTCGATCCAGGTTGAGGCTCAGAGCAGCTGGCGAAGGCGGCTCTCGACGTCCTCGCGGTTGAGGTAGCCACCGCACATTCGGCGCACGCCGGAGTACGCGGAACGGCCGTGCAGCACGCGCCAGTTGTCGAACAGCAGCGCCTGACCGGGGCGCAACACGTGCCGCCACTGCATGGCCGGCTCGTTGGCGATCTCGTCGAACAGCCTGATGGCGTCGTAGAAGTCGAGCATGTCCTGCTCGTCGAGCAGGAACGGCGCGCGGTCGTAGTTGTTGAAGCTGACCTGCACCAGGCGACCGGTGTGGTCGTGGCGGAACACGGGCCGCGCCGCCATCAGGTGCGAGCCGTCGCCGATGTACTGCCCCGGCACGGCGACGCTGCTGAGCACCTCGAACAGGTCGGGGGCCTCGGACTCGATCCGACGAGCGATCGCGAAGGCGTCGACCATCGTGCTCTCCCCGCCGGTCGCATCGAACTCGATGCAGTGCAGCAACTGGAACCCGGGTGCATCGTGGACGTACGTACCGTCGGTGTGGCCGCGAAGCTCGAAGTTGGTGTAGGCCGTGTCGGCCCTCGACAGATCGTCGGCGAACTCCCAGAAGCCGCCGAACACGGTCTCGCGGATGTAGCTGACGCGGCGCAGCAGACGCTCGGTGGCCGCCGCCGACACGGGCGTACCCTCGACGATGCAGAAGCCGTACTGCAGCGTGCGGCCCAGCCACTGGGCCAGACCGGCGTCGGTCGTCATCACTGCGTCGTACGAGATCGTCGGTGTGGTGATCGACGACGCGCTCCACAGCGAGACGGGGACGTCGACGGTGGCCCTGGCCACCTTGGGCAGCCGGTACGAGGCGAGGAACGACACGGGAATCCGCGACGTCGGCTCGAGGACGTCCCAGGTCACCTCGAGCACGTCGCCCACCACGTCGCTGGACAGACCGCGCAAGGCGCGCGGCACTGAGGCGGTGAACAGTTGCCGCTGCTGCGTGACCGGATGCACGGTGTCGTCGTCGTGGGCATGGTCCCGCAGCCACAGCCACGGGTAGCGGGTGGCCAAGCCATCGGACCAGGTGACCTCCAGCGACCTGTCAGTGGGATGCAGCGCGGCGATGACGACCATGTCCGGTCAGCGTAGACGAGCGCCCTGCGCAGCGACCCCTTCCGCGGGTGGTGGTCAGCGCGGCACGAGGGCGAACACGAGCAGCGTGCCCGCGCCATCGATGTGGAGGATGTCGGGGCACTCGGCGACGTCGCCCGGTGCCAACACGATGCCCCCATCGAGCACGGGCGCGCCGTCGACCGCGAACGCGAGCAACGTCGCACCGGTCTGCGGCGCCAGATCGAACGGAGCGCGAAACCGCCGTACCGTGGCATCGAACTGGTCGCGTCGCCACATCAGGTTCAGGTCGGTGGTCGGGCCGTCGGGCAGTGTCGCATCGATGCGCGTCGAGCCGGCGAACCGGTACCAGCCGAGTGGTGGTCGCAGTTCGACGGTGCCACCGGTGTCGACCAAGTCGCCGCCGCTCGGGCGACGCACGAGCTCGTGGGTGACGCCACCACCGTTCCGCCACAGCATCGTGACCGCGTCGGCGCGACGATGGACGGTGACGGTCATCGACCAACCGTCCTGCTGAGGAAGCGCCGGTTCACTCGTCGATCTGGATCGCCCGCTCGGGGCAGTTGCCCTCGGCGCGCCGCACCTTGGCTTCGAGCTCTACGGGAACGTCGCCGTCGATGAGCACCACGGCGTTGCCGTAGTCGTCGGCACCGAACACCTCGGGCGCGGCGATCGCACAGCTCTGATGGCCGTGACACGAATCTCCGTCGACGCGTACTCGCATGGAATGACCACCCCCTGTCGTGCGACTCCCGCAGGAGCGGGACTACCCCATCACCGTACCGCTGGTGGCGGCCTTGTCCCGGCGTCGAGAGAACGAGCCGAGGTTGATCGGTCGCCCTGTCCGCGGTCCGACGTAGTGCACCGGGTCGAGGTCGTGGTCGCGACCATTCGCCTCGGCGTCGATGATCACGGCCATGAACTTCCCGGCCAGCGGCGCGTTCTTGAACTGGTTGCCGCTCGTGCCGCAGGCCATGTAGAAGCCGGGCAGGTCGCTCTTGTCGTAGATCGGCACCCAGTCGTCGGAGGCGTCGTACAACGCGGCGAGGCCCACCGGTCGGTGCGGCACACCGAATTCGGGTGCCCGACGCGCGGCGCGCATCATGGCCACCTCGAACTGTTCGACGGTCGGGTACTCGTCGTAGCTGTCCGGGTCGTCCACCCAGTGCATCTCGTCGCACGCGGGCTCGGTGCCCCCCACCAGCCAGGTACCACCGAACTGCGGCTTCACGTACTGGCCCAGGTCGAGGTCGGCCACCACGGGAAAGCCGTCCTCGAGGCGCAGATGCTGCGGGGCCTCGGCGGTGAAGACCTCCTGTCGCAGTGGGCGGTGACGAACTCGCATGCCGTCGACCACGCCGGCCAGCGCGTTGATCTGACCCGAATGCGGCCCGCCGACGTTGACGACGATGGGCGCGTGGATCACCGACCCGTCGGCGAGGCGCACCCCGCTGACTCGGCCGTCGGTCTGTTCGACACCGACGACCTCCTGATGGTGACGGAACTCGGCGCCATGCTGCTTGGCCGCGTGCGCCAGATTGTGCGCGGCCAGCATCGGGTCGTCGATGAACCCGCTCTCGAACTCGAGTACCGCCGTCATCTCGCGATCGGCGTCGTCGGCGAAGTGCGGGTCCTCGACGCGCTTGGGCGGGAAGTACTGGCCGATGTCGAGGTCTGGGTACCGGTCGCGCAGCGCCGCCGAGTCGAGTCGCTCGTAGCGGATACCGACCTCGTCCCACAGTTCCTCGATGCGCTCCGTGCTGAACCCGGGCGTGTGGAAGATCAGGTTGCCGGTGCGGACGAAGCGCACCATGCCGTCGGGGTCGACACAGCCGAGGTGGCCCTCCCAGTCGCTCCACAGTGCGGCCGCCTCCCATGCGGTGAGGACGGCATCACGGGTGGAATAGCTGAAACGGATGATCGACGACGACGAACTGGTCGAACCAGCTCCCGGTGCCGGGCCTTTGTCGACGACGACGACCTTACGGCCACCGAGGGCGAGTTCGAGGGCGAGTTCGAGGGCGACGGCCGAGCCGATGACCCCAGCTCCGATGACGATGGCGTCTGCACGGTCGGTCATGCGACCACGCTACGGATTCGCAGTACAGCTGTACCACGGACTTTGGTCACGAAACGGCGGCACCGAACAGCTGGCCGACCAGCATCGTGATCCCCATGGCGATGGCCCCGCCGATCACCACCCGGGCAATCGGACGGGCTGGCGCCGCGCCCCCGAGACGAGCCCCGAGGTAGCCCAGCCCCACCAGGGCGATCAGCGTGACGGCGATGATGGTGACGATCCGAGCCGAGGCACCGGCCACGGCGGCGGCGATGAGCGGGAGCGACGCACCGAGGCTGAAGGCGAGGGTGGAGGACCATGCGGCCTGGAACGGCTTGGCCAGCTCGTCGCCATCGATGCCCAGTTCGTCACGCAGATGCGTGGCGAGCGCATCGTGCTCAGTGAGCTGCTCGGCCACCTCCAGCGCGAGCGCGTGATCGAGTCCTTTCGACTGGTAGATCGCGGTCAGCTCTTCCAGCTCGTGGTCGGCCTGGTGCTCGAGTTCCCAGGCCTCCTTGGCGATGTCGCTGCGTTCGCTGTCGCGCTGCGAGCTGACCGACACGTACTCACCCAGCCCCATCGAGACGGCGCCCGCCACCAGCCCGGCCATACCTGCAGTGAGGATGGCCGTGCGGCCGGAATCGGCGGCCGCCACGCCGAGCAGCAACGCAGCGGTGGAGATGATGCCGTCATTGGCACCGAGCACCATCGCCCGCAGCCATCCGACGCGGTGCCCGAAGTGACCTTCGCTGTGTCGCATGCCTGCAGGCTACCGACGGGGCCGGGGGTGCCAGCTGTGCAGCACCTGGTAGTAGTTCGCCCGTTCGTAGACCTGGGGGTCGGGCACGTGTTCACGGCTGACGCTGCCACGGAGTTCATCGACCGACACGTAGTCGCGTTCCATCATCCACTCGCGTACGAAACGCTCGACGGTCCGAAGGTGCTCGGGACCATGTCGGAGCAGTGCACTCGTCGTCATCACCACGTCGGCGCCGGCCAACAGCAACTTCATCGCGTCGGCACCGTCGTGCGCGCCCGAGCTGGCGGCGAGCGAGCACTGCACCGAGCCGCGCAGGTTGGCGATCCAGTGCAACGGCAGGCGACTCTCGGCCGCCGCGCTGAGCGACAGACGAGGTACGACGGTCAGGCTGTCGAGGTCGATGTCGGGCTGATACAGCCGATTGAACAAGACCAGGCCATCGGCACCGGCGGCCTCGAGCCGGACGGCGATATTGCCCAGCGCCGTGAACCATGGGCTGAGCTTCACGGCGAGTGGCACGGTGATCTCGGCACGGACCTCTTCCACGAGTTCCACGTACCGGTGCTCGACCTCGGCGGATGTGATCGTGGGATCCACGACCACGTCGTACAGGTTCAGCTCGATCGCGTCGGCACCCGCATCGGCGAGGTGCTTGGCGTAGCGCACCCACCCACCGGGACTGGTGCCGTTCAGGCTGGCGATGACCGGGATGGACAGCGCCTCGCGTGCCTTCTCGACCAGGGCCAAGTGCCGGGCGGGACCGACCTCGGCGACGGGCATTTCCGGCAGGAACGTGAGCGCCTCGCCGAACTGGTCGGCGCCGTGCTCGATCGCGAAGTCGACGGCGAACGCCTCCTGCTCGATCTCCTCCTCGAACAGCGATGGCAGCACGATCGCCGCTGCACCCGCCTCCTCGAGGCGCCGCCACATCGACGGGTCGCCCGTCAGTGGGCTGGCAGAGGCCACGAAGGGGCTGCGCAACTGCAGACCCAGATAGGTGGTCGACAGATCGGTCACGCGTCCCCCTCGTCGTCGGCGATCGTCGTCTCGCCCGCGTGCCCCGGTGCCGTACGAGCCACGTCGGTGAGCTGGCGGTAGTACTCGTAGCGCGTCGTCACGTCGTCCTGGGCGAGCTCGACGAGCTCCTTGGCCCGCTCGGGGTTCGAACGGGCCAACATCGAGAACCGCGCCTCGCTCTTGGCGAAGTCGGCATAGGCGACCGACGGCTCGGCGCTGTCGAGTTGGAACGGGTGGGCGTCGCCGTCGCCCGAAGGGCGGTAGCGGTACAAGGGCCAGTGACCGCTCTGCACGGCGAGTTTCTGCTGGGTCATCGTCTGCTTCATGTCGAAGCCGTGGGCGATGCACGTGCTGTACGCGATGACCAGCGAGACGCCGGGCCAGGCCTCGGCCTCGAGCAGCGCCTTCACGGTCTGGACGTCGCTGGCGCCCATGGCCACGCGGGCCACGTACACGTCGCCGTAGGTCATCGCCTCGAGGCCCAGGTCCTTCTTGAGGATGCCCTTGCCGCCGGCGGCGAACTTCGCCACCGCGCCGCGCGGGGTGGCCTTCGACGCCTGGCCACCGGTGTTCGAGTACACCTCGGTGTCGAGGACCAGGATGTTCACGTTGCGGCCGCTGCCGAGCACGTGGTCCAGGCCACCAGCGCCGATGTCGTACGCCCAGCCGTCGCCACCGACGATCCACACGCTCTTGCGCACCAAGGTGCCAGCGAGGTCGTCGAGGCGGCGGGCGTCGATGTGGTCGATGCCACGCAGCGCGCCGCGTAGCGCGTCGACTCGCACCCGCTGTTCGCGAATGGGGATCTCGCCCTGCGCGCCGGCACCGTCGTCGATGCCCTCGATGATCGCCTCGATGGCCCGCTCCTCCATCCCCGCAGACATCAGCGAGGGGCGCAACCGCTCGAGGAGCACGAGCGCCGTCCGACGTTGTGCCTCGAACCCGAGTCGAATGCCCAGACCGAACTCGGCGTTGTCTTCGAACAGGCTGTTCGCCCACGCCGGTCCACGACCGTCGTCGTCGACCGCGTACGGGGTGGTGGGAAGGTTGCCGCCGTAAATGCTGCTGCACCCCGTGGCGTTGGCGATGAGCGTGTGATCGCCGAACAGCTGTGTGAGCAGCTTCAGGTACGGGGTCTCGCCGCAGCCGGCGCAGGCGCCGGAGAACTCGAACAGCGGTCGACGCAGCTGGCTCGTCTTCACCGATGACGGGTCCCATTGGGCAGGATCGGCGGACTGCAGCTGCAGGAAGGCGTCCCAGGCGACTCGCTCGGCATCGAGGTGCTCGCCGATGGGCTGCATGTTGATGCTCTTGCGCTTCACCGACGTCTTGTCGTGCGCCGGACAGGTCTGCACGCACACGCCGCAACCAGTGCAGTCGTCGGGCGCCACCTGGATGGTGAGCCGCATGCCCGGTACTTCGCGGCTGCGGAAGTCCTTGACCTTGATGTCCACACCGAGCGCGTCGTACGACGCCGGTTCGGCCACCTTCATCCGGATGGCCGCGTGCGGGCAGACGATGGCACACTTGCCGCAGTCGATGCACAGGTCGGGCTCCCAGATGGGAATCTCGGTGGCGATCGTGCGCTTCTCCCACTGCGACGTCGCGGTGGCGAACGCCCCATCGGGCGGCAGCGCGCTGACCGGCAGCAGATCGCCCTCGCCCGCCAGCATGCGCGCCGTGACGCGTTGTACGAAATCGGGAGCGTCGGCCGACACCGCGGCCTTGCGGCGGTGGGTGGAGCTGACCGTGGCACCCAACGTCAGTTGGTGCAGGTTCTCGAGCGACGTGTCGACGGCGGCGACGTTGCGTTCGACGATGACCTCGCCACGGGCACCATACGAGTGTTCGATCGCCGACTTCAGCTCGCGCAGCGCCTGTTCCTGCGGCAACACACCCGCCAACGCGAAGAAGCACGCCTGCATGACCGTGTTGATGCGTCCACCCAATCCGGCGCCGCGGGCCACGGCCGCAGCGTCGATGGTGAACACCTGCAGTTGCTTGGCGATCATCTGCTCCTGCACCTCGGCGGACAGGCGATCCCACACCTGGTCGGCCGGGTACGGCGCGTTCAACAGGACCGTGGATCCGGGCGCCGCGACGCCGAGGACGTCGAGCGTCTCGAACAACCCCCACTGGTGTACGCCCACGAATGTGGCCTGGTCGATGAGGTAGCTGCTGTCGATGGGCTGCTCGTCGACCCTGACGTGGCTGACCGTCGTGCTGCCCGACTTCTTCGAGTCGTACACGAAGTACGCCTGCACGCTCATGTCGGTGTTACCACCGATGATCTTCGCCGTGTTCTTGTTGGCGCCCACGGTGCCGTCACTGCCGAGGCCGTAGAACACCGCACGGACCTTGGCGTGGTCGGTGCGGAAGTCGGGGTCCCAGGGCAGGCTGCTGTGGCTGACGTCGTCGACGATGCCGACGGTGAACGGGTTCTTCGGGGTGGCCGAGGCCGCCTCGTCGTACACCGCCTTCACCATCGCCGGCGTGAACTCCTTGCTGCTCAGGCCGTACCGTCCGCCGATCACCCGCGGTCGCTCACCATCGGCCCAGTGGGCCGTGTCGCTGTGCCACATCGCGGCCAGCACGTCGAGGTGCAACGGCTCGAACGGGGCCCCCGGCTCCTTGCACCGGTCGAGTACGACGACCGTGCGTGTGGACGGCGGCAATGCGCCGAGGAGCTGTTCGGTGGGGAACGGACGGAACAACCGCAGGGTGAGCATGCCGACTCGTTCACCGGTCGCGTTCAACGCATCGACCGCTTCGCGAACCGCGCCGGCGCCCGAGCCCATCAGCACGATCACGCGATCGGCGTCGGGTGCACCGTGGTAGTCCACGAGGTGGTACTGGCGGCCGGTGAGGCCGGCGAAGCGATCCATCGCTTCCTGCACGGCGCCGGGCACCGCCGCATGGAACGGGGTGCAGGCCTCGCGTGCCTGGAAGAACACGTCGGGGTTCTGCGCACTACCGCGCAGCACCGGACGATCCGGGTCGAGCCCGCGCAGACGATGTTCGCTGATGCGTTCGTCGCTGACCATCGAGCGAATGACCTCGGTGTCGGGGACATCGACGGTGTTCAACTCGTGGCTGGTGCGGAAGCCGTCGAAGAAGTGGAGGAACGGCACCCGGGTCTCGAGCGACGCGGCATGCGCGACGACGGCCATGTCGGCGGCCTCCTGCACACCGGCCGCGGCGAGCATCGAGAACCCGGTGCTGCGCGCAGCCATGACGTCGCTGTGGTCGCCGAAAATGCTCAGCGCGTGCGTCGCCAACGAGCGCGCCGCGACATGGATGACCGTGGGCGTCAGTTCACCCGCGATCTTGAACATCTCGGGCAGCATCAGCAGCAACCCCTGGCTGGCCGTGAAGGTGGTGGCGAACGCGCCGCGAAGGATGGCGCCGTGCAATGCGCCGGCCGCACCCGCCTCGCTCTGCATCTCGATGACCTCGGGGACGGCGCCCCACAGGTTCACTCGGCCGCTGGCACTCCATTGGTCGGCGTGCTCACCCATCGGCGAGGCGGGGGTGATCGGGTAGATCGCCACCACCTCGGAGAGCAGGTGAGCGACGGCCGCGACGGCTTCATTCGCGTCGACGATCGATCGGGGGCTCACATGGCCACGCTATGAAGGAGACCCGTCGGCCACTAGGGCATTACGTCCCGGCGAACCGGGTGGCGAGACCACCCGACTCCACACGAGTGGGCGAAGGTCCCTGGCGTGATGGCACCCGCCGCGCGCACGATGCGTGCTCGGAGGGGAGCGACGATGCCGGGGCCGTACCTGAGCCAGAACGACACCATCATGTGGATGGTCGAGGCAGACCCATTGCTGCGGAGCACGATCCTGGGGGTCGTGGTCCTCGACGGGCCGCCCGACTGGACACGCCTGCAGGCACGCATGGAACGCGTCACCCACCTGGTACCCGCGCTTCGCGAGAAGGTCGTCCCCGTACCGCTGCACCCGACGACGTTGCAATGGGTGCACGATCACGACTTCGACATGCACTACCACTTGCGCCACATCCGCCTGCCCGACGGCAGCGACGTGCAGGACCTGCTCGACTGGGCCAGCACCGCAGCGATGGGCGGATTCGACTCGGCGCGTCCACTGTGGGAGTTCACCGTCGTCGAAGGGCTCGATGGAGGCCGCGCTGCACTGGTGATGAAGGCCCACCATGTGGTCACCGACGGCATCGGCGCGGTGCAGTTGGCCGCGCATCTGTACGACTTCGAGCCCAACCCTCCTGCGCACGAGCCGCTCGCCCCCTCGACCGTCCATCGCATCGGCGCCATGGATCAGTTGCGCGAAGTGGTCGCCCACGACGTCGTTGGCGCCATCGACTTCGCCCGCCACCAGGTGAGCTCGATCGTGCCCAGCCTGCTCGAAGCGGTCCGTCACCCGCAACGAGTGGCGATCGAGGTCGTCGAGACCGCGAAGTCGGTGGGGCGCCTCATCGCCCCAGCGACCACCCCCAAGTCGACGGTCATGGTCGGTCGAATGAAGTCGTCGAGCTTTCGCGTGCTCGAGGTGCCGATGAAGGACCTGAAGGCCGCCGCGAAGTCGGCCGGCGGCCACCTCAACGACGGCTTCCTCGCCGGGATCACCGCCGGCCTGCACCGTTATCACGCACGACATGGGCATGAGGTGCACGAGCTGCGCGTCGCGATGCCCATCAGCCAGCGCGACAAGAGCCACCACGAGGGCGGCAACCACGTCTCGGTGATGCGGTTCGTCCTCCCGGTCGACGCGCCGACGCCTGCAATGCGGATCATCGCCATGCGCGAGGTGGTCGACGTCGTCCGGTCCGAGCGATCGTTGGACCACACCGAGACCATCGCCGGCTTCTTGAACCTGATGCCCAAGGGTGTCATCGGGGCCATGCTCAAGGGCGTCGACTTCTTGGCCAGCAACGTTCCCGGCGTGTCCATCCCGATGTGGCTGTGCGGCCAGCGGGTCGAGCGCTTCTACCCGTTCGGTCCCACCGCCGGCTCTGCGGTGAACGTCACGTTGATGTCGTACGACGGCACCTGCTGCATCGGGGTGAACAGCGACGCCGCCGCGGTGCCCGATCCCGACGTGCTGCTGGAGTGCCTGCGCCACGGTTTCGCCGAGATCTGCGGCGTCGCTGCGACCTGACTACCGTCGGGGAATGCCCAAGCCCTTCCTGCACCCGTTCGCCAAGCCCACCCGCGAGTCGTTCATC
The DNA here is from genome assembly GCA_031413415.1 of Acidimicrobiaceae bacterium. Classification (GTDB taxonomy): domain Bacteria; phylum Actinomycetota; class Acidimicrobiia; order Acidimicrobiales; family Ilumatobacteraceae; genus UBA668. The sequence continues at coordinate 8,678 of JANOET010000226.1, read as the reverse complement.
CGCATCGTGCGCGGTCAGGGCGCGCTGCTGTGGGACGCGGACGGACGCGAACTCGTCGACGGTATGGCCAGCCTGTGGTACTGCGCGATCGGCCACGGCCGCGCCGAGATGGCCGAGGCCATCGCCGCGCAGGTCACCACACTCGAGGCGTACTCGTGCTTCGACCCGTTCACCACCGACCCCGCCGAGAAGTTGGCCGAGGAACTCGTCGGCATCGCGCCGATGGCCGACGCCCGCGTCTTCTTCACCGGCTCCGGCAGCGAGTCGATCGACACTGCGATGAAGCTGGCCCGCATCGCCCACGTGCAAGCCGGGCAGGGTCATCGCAAGCTGATCATCTCCCGCGTTCGCGGGTACCACGGCACTGCCTACGGCGGCACCAGCGCGCAGGGCATCGCTCCCAACCGTCAGGACTTCGGTCCGTTCGTCGACGATGTGGTGCAGGTGCCGGCCGACGACGTCGAGGCCCTCGCGTCGCTGATGGCCGAGCGCGGTCACGAGGTCGCCGCAGTCATCGTCGAGCCCGTGCAGGGCGCAGGCGGCATCTACCCCGCCGCCGAGGGGTACCTCGAGGGCGTCCGCCGGCTCTGCGACCAGCACGGTGCGTACCTCGTTTTCGACGAGGTCATCACCGGTTACGGCCGCCTGGGGAGCTGGTTCGCAGCCCACCATTACGGCGTGCGCCCAGATCTCGTCACGTTCGCCAAAGCGGTCACCTCCGGCTACCAGCCCCTCGGTGGCGTCTTCGTCGGGCCGGCGCCACGTGCGGCCCTCGAAGCCGACCCCGACTTCTTCCTTCGTACCGGGTTCACCTATTCCGGTCACGCCACGTCGTGTGCTGCGGCACTCAAGAACCTCGAGATCATGCGCCGCGAAGCGTTGGTCGCGCGGGCCACCCATGTGGGCGCCCGCCTGTCGGCCGGCCTCGGTGCGCTCGCCGCCGACGGCACGGTCGACCACATCCGCGGACTGGGCGCGATGTGGGCCGTCGGCCTGCACCCCGACCAGAACGCGATGCAACTCCGCGATCACATGCTCGACCACGGGGGTGTCGTCTGCCGGGCCCTGAACGCCGACTCGCTGCTGTTCTGCCCTCCCCTGGTCACCACCGACGAGCAGATCGATCGCATCGTCGACGCCGTCGCCGCCGCCACCACCCGCTGACGCCATTCTCGGACGTTCGTGTCGCGAAAATCCGACCGCTTCGGTCGTTTCAGCGCGACATGAGCGGCCGCAACGCGTCTCGGACCTCGCCGACCACGTAGTCGGGGTCGCCGATCACGTCGATCGTGGTGAACTCCTTCACGACGATGCCCTGCTGGGTGAGCGCGTTGCGCCGGCGGGAGTCCCTTTGGCGATCGCGGTCCGAAGTGTGCCCGAGCCGACCCGAGACCTCGACCACGAGCTGCGCGTCCGCGAACAGGAAGTCGACCCTCATCGCCCGCCCTTGCTCTCTGGTGAATGCCACCTGGGGAGTCGGTCGGGGCAGACCATTCGTGCGCATCAGTCGGAGGAAGCGGCGTTCGAGGTCGGATTCGCCGCCCGAGTCCAGCACCACCTCCCTCAAGAGCCGTACCCCGCTGCGACCGGAGCCGGAGCGTTCGGCGAGGCGATCACGCAGCCTCGCCACGGACATCAGGCGAAGCCGCACACCACTGTCGATGGCCGACTCGATTCGCCGCACGGAGACTCCGTGGGCCGCCATGTCGATGATCGTCAAGGTGACGTTGGTGACCCTCACCCCGTCCTTCCCGAGCAGGTCACCGACTTCCCAGACGAGCACCGTGTGCAGCACGACGCCCTGTGTGGATCGTCGACCGCGGGGCACCACGAACTCGACCTCGCTGACCTCATCGAAGCCATCGAGCCCCCACCACCGCGCCACAGCGCTGTGCCGCGCACGAGCAACTCCCAGGTCACCGCCGTCGCCCGATGTCGCCAGACGCCGGGGTGCAGCGCCACCCACTCGCCGCCCGCAACTCGTCGTTGCCACTGCCGCTCCGTCATCCCTGACCTGCGGACCGTGTCTCGGTCCACCAAGAGGTGCTGTCTCCAAGCCAGGGCATGGAGTGCTTCGTCCACGTCCTTCACGTCCACACTGGGTACGACGGGAGGTACGGGTCGGCAAGAGTCGTTCGCGTCGCGACGAACCCACCGAAACGGTCGATTCGTCGCGACATGAACGGGAAATGGGAGGCTCAGCGGATGACGACGGCAGCAACAGGTGCATTGGACCGACAGCACGTCCTGGTGACGGGTGGATCGAGCGGAATCGGCAAGGCCTGCGCGGCCCGCTACCGGGCCGAGGGAGCGACGGTCGACATGGTGCACCTCAACGCCGGGCAAGAGTTCGTCACGGCGATGGGGATCCCGGTCATCGAACCGTCGCGCGTGGCCGAGGCCGCGATGCAGGCCATCGCGACGAGGGCGAACGGGTCGCAGTGGATCGTCTGGGGCGACATCATCCGCCAGCACGAGCAAACGGCATTCGAGTTGTGATGGCCGACCCGATCTTCAACCCGTTCGACCCGGCGTTCCGGGCCAACCCGTACCCGTTCTACGACGCACTCCGCGCGCACGACCCGGTGCACGTGTCGCCGTTCGGCTTCACCGTGCTCACCCGTTACGGCGACGTCGCCCGCACGCTGCGCGGCGCCGAGTTCGCCCGCGACATCGAGGCCAACATCACCGAACGCGAGAACGACCCGCGCCAGCCGCGCCGCGAGCGTCAGCGTCAACGCATCGAGGACGGCACGGCCGCGAAGAGCATCCTCAACCTCGATCCGCCCGACCACACGCGTCTGCGTCGCCTGGTGTCGAAGGCGTTCACGCCGTCCGCGATCGAGCGATTGCGACCGCGAGTGCAGCAGTTGGTCGACGACGTGCTCGACGTGGCTGCCGAACGCGGCTCGATCGAGCTGGTCGAGGAACTCGCCTTTCCCGTGCCGTTCCAGGTGATCAGCGACCTGCTCGACATCCCCACCGACAACAGCGACGACGTGCGGGCCTGGTCGCAGGTGCTCACCGCCAGCCTCGAGCCGACGGCGGATGAAGCCGCGCTCGACGCCGCGGAACAGTCTGCCATCGCCATGGGCGGCTACCTCACCGAGATCATCGACCACCGCCGACGGCACCTGGGCGACGACCTGCTGTCCGCCCTCATCCAGGTGGAGGAGTCGGGCGACCGGCTGTCCCCTGTCGAGCTGCGCACCTTCGTCATCCTGCTCTACGTGGCCGGGCACGAGACCACGGTGAACCTCATCGGCAACGGCGCGCTGGCCCTGCTCCGCCACCCCGACCAATTGCGTCGCTGGGCCGCCGACCCGTCGCTCGACACCAACGCGATCGACGAACTGCTGCGCTACGACGGTCCGGTGCAGCAGACCGTGCGCGTGCCGACGGTCGACGTCGCCTACGACGGTCTCGACGGCGAGATCACCGTGCCCAAGGGCACGATGGTGATGACCGTGTTGGGCGCAGCGAGCCACGACCCCGCAGTGTTCGAACGGCCCGAAGAACTACTCCTGGACCGACCGAACGCGAACCGACACCTCGGCTTCGCTGCCGGCGTGCACTATTGCCTCGGCGCGTCGTTGGCGAAGCTCGAGGCCGGCACGGCGATCACCTCGCTCATCCGCCGATTTCCCGACGTCCACCTGTCGGGCGATCCGGGTTGGCGCGACCGTCTGACGATCCGCGGCGTCGACCACCTACCGCTGTCGCTGGGGTAGGCGGCCGCGGCGCCACGCCGAATCAGTCGTTGGCGAGCAGGTGGATGAGGCTGCTGGTGTCCCAACGCTTGCCGCCTCTGGCGATGACCTGCGCATAGAACTGGTCGATCAGCGCAGTGACCGGCAACCGCGCGCCCAGACGGTCGGCCTCGTCGAGGACGATGCCCAGGTCCTTGCGCATCCATTCGACCGCGAAGCCGAAGTCGAACTCGCCCTTCACCATGGTGTGACCGCGGTTCTCGAGCTGCCAACTCTGCGCTGCGCCGTACTTGATGACCTCGGTGACCTGCTCGGGGTCGAGCCCGGCGCGCATCGCGAAGTTCAGCCCCTCGGCCAGACCCTGCACGATGCCGGCGATGAGGATCTGGTTGACCATCTTCGTGAGCTGACCCGACCCGGCCTTGCCCATCAGCGCGGTGGCCTTCGCGTACGCGGCCATCACCGGCTGCGACAGTTGGTAGAACGCCTCGTCGTCGGCACCACACATGATGGTGAGCTGTCCGTTCTCGGCGCCGGCCTGCCCGCCCGACACCGGTGCGTCGACGAACCCGACACCGAACTCGGCGCACGCCTCGGCCAATTCCTTGGCCACCTCGGCCGAGTCGGTGGTGTGGTCCACCAGCACCGCACCGGCCTCGGCCCCGGCCAGCGCACCATCGACCCCGTACACCACCTCGCGCACATCGTTGTCGTTGCCGACGCACATGAACACGAACTCGGCCCCCTCGGCCGCCTCACGCGGCGTGGGTGCGGCACGGTTGCCGTACAGCGCCACCCAGGCGAGTGCCTTCTCGGGAGTGCGGTTGTAGACGGTGACCGTGTGGCCGGCGGCGGCCAGGTGCTGCGCCATCGGCGCGCCCATCACGCCAAGACCCAGGAATGCGACGTTGCTCATCGACCCATTGTTGCCGGTCACGAGAGCACAAGAGACCAGACTGGCCCGATGATCGATCATCTCATGCTCGCCACCCCCGATGTCGCCGCTACATCGGCGGTGATCGCCGACGACTGGGGCGTCGCGCTCAGGCCGGGCGGAGCTCACGTGGGGCTGGGTACCCGCAACGAGTTGACCGGTCTGGGCGGGAGCGCATACCTCGAGGTCGTCGGACCCGATGCCGTGCAGCCCGCCCCGCCGTTCCCTCGACCGTTCGGCGTCGACGGCCTCGCTGCGGCTTCGCTCGTCGCGTGGTGCGCTCGTCCGACGAAGCCACTCGAGGACGTGATCGCCGCATGTGCCGCCCGCGGCATCGAGATCGGTGAGGCGATGAGCATGTCGCGCGCCCGACCCGACGGCGTCCTGCTCGAGTGGCGCCTCACGATGCCTCTACTGGGCGCGCCACATGTCGGCACCGTGCCGTTCCTCATCGATTGGCTGGCGTCGCCACATCCGGCGGCCTCGCTCCCGCACGAGTGCGAGCTGACGTCGCTGCAACTTCAGCACCCGCAGGCCGACCTCGTACGAGCCGTCCTCGCCGAGATCGGCATCGACGCCCGCATCGAGGTCGCCGACGGCCCGGCAGCGATCGCCGCCATCATCACCACGCCGGCGGGTGTGCGCCGGCTGTGACCGGCCGCGCGATCAGTCGACCAGGGTGACGATGATCTCGTCGATGACCGACTCGGGGGTGCGCGGGTGCATGAACACCAGTCGGCCCACCGGCTCGCCCTTCCAGGTGGACGCGGCCACGAACGCGATGCCCTCACGCAGCAGGCGCTCGCCCCAGCGCTTCCATTCGTCGCGACCCCACCCTTGGCGGCGGAACAGCACGACGCCGAGCGTCGGCTGCATCACCAACGACACACCTGGCGTCGCCGCCAGCCGCGACGCCGCGAGCTCGGCCATGGACACACCGGCACGCACCGCTTCGACGTGGGCGTCGACCCCGTGCGTCGCCAGCGCGAACCACAGTGGCATGCCGGTGGCGCGCCGGGTGAGCTGGTAACCGAAGTCGCTCGGGTTCCACAGCGGCTCGTCGCCGTGCAGCACGTCGATGTACGGGCCGTGCTGGGTGTGCACGGCCGACGCGAGCGCCGGCTCGCGGTACAGCAACGCACACGAACCCTCGGGAGCGAAGAGCCACTTGTGCGGGTCGATGATCACCGAGTCGGCCCGGCCGATCCCGTCGAAGATGGCCCGCCGCTCGGGCAACAGCATCGCCGCCGCGCCGTACGCACCGTCGACGTGCAGCCAGGCACCGAGGCGGTCGGCAACGTCGGCGATGCTCGCCAGGTCGTCGACCACACCGGCGTTCGTGGAACCGCCTGCGGCAGCGATGACGCCGACGTCGGTACGGTCGCCGACCGCGGCCACGAGCGCCGCACCGGTGAATCGCCCGTCGCCGCCCGTGGGCACGACCACCACGTCGGTGAGACCGAGCATGTGCATCGAGTTGAACATCGACGCGTGTGCCGTGTCGGCGCAGGCGACGGTTCTCCTCCCCGGAGCGCACTGGTCGCGGGCGACGGTGAGCGCCGACAGGTTGCCGATGGAGCCGCCACTCATGAAGCAACCTCCCGCGCCCTCGGGAAGCCCCATGAGGTCGGCGAGCCAGCGCAACGTCTGATTCTCGGCCGCCACCACGCCCGCAGCCTCGAGCCACGACTCGGCGCTGAACGTCGCCGCGCCGACCGCCGCTTCCATCCACACCCCGGCAGCAGAGGGCGAGACCGGAATGAATGCCAGGTACCGCTCGCTGTCCAGGCCGACCGTGTTCGGCGCGATGCGATCGGTGAACCGTTCCCATGCCGCGTCGACGCCGAGACCCTCGGCGGTGATGCTGCCCTCGAGCAGCGGATACATCTCGCTGGCCGCCACCGGACGACCCAACGGCGAGAACTCGACCCGCGCCTGCATCCATGCCGCGACCCGCTGCCCGAAGTCGGGCGGCAGCGCCGAGGGACCGTGGATGGGCGACATCACTCGGGGGTGACGTACGCGGCGGTGATGCCACCGTCGATGATCAGGCTCTGCCCGGTCATCCAACTGCTCTCGTCGCTGGCGAGGAACAGCGCGCCGTTGGCGATCTCGATCGGCTCACCGAAGCGCCCCATCGGGATGTGCACGAGGCGACGGTTGCGCTTCGCGTCGTCGCTGAGGAACTTGGCCAGCAGCGGCGTCATGATCGGCCCGGGGCAAAGGGCGTTGGCGCGGATGCCCTGCCGTGCGTAGATGACCGCCATCTCGCGAGTCATCGCCAGCACGGCGCCCTTCGACGCCGTGTAGGCGATCTGCGGCGTGGCCGCGCCCATGTGCGCGACGAAGGAGGCGACGTTGACGATGCTTCCCGCGGTGCCGGTCTCCTTGGCGGAGTCCTGCATCACCGGGATGGCGTACTTGCAGCCGAGCAGTGTGCCGAGCACGTTGATGTCCATCGTCTTCTGGTACGTCTCGACGCTGGTGGTGACAGGGTCGTCGTCGTCGCCGAGCATGACGCCGGCGTTGTTGTAGAGCACATGCAGACCGCCGTACGTCTCGACCGCGAACTCGACGGCGTTCTTCACCGAGGCCTCGTCGGTGACGTCGGTGTACACGAAGCTGGCCTCGCCGCCGGCCGCGTCGATGGCCTCGACCGCATCGCCGCCGTCGGAGATGTCGGCGATGACGACCGTGGCCCCTTCCGCCGCGAAGCGCTCCGCGCCCACACGACCGAGACCGGATGATGCACCAGTGATGAGGGCGACCTTGCCCGACAGACGACTCATGGAGCGAGACGGTAGTGGACGCGCAAGACTGATGTTCAATGACCGAAAGACCGAGTGCACGGTGGCGGATCCTCACGTGGAACCTGCACGGCTCGGCGCTCCCGAACCTCGAACTCGTGGCCGAGGTGCTGGAGGGCTACGCCCCCCACGTGGTCTCGTTGCAGGAGGTACAGCGCCGTCAGGCGAGGCGTCTGGCCAAGCGGTTGGGATGGCAGCACGTGTGGGCCCGCAAGCACCACCCGTACAGTCCGCTGGTGTGGTGGCGCACGGAGGGTCTGGCAGTCCTCTCGCCGCACCCGACGAGCCACGTGGTACGCACCACCATCTCGCACGGTGCCCGCACGTGGACGTATCGCCACCGCATCCTGCTCGCCGTCACCGTCACCCGGCCCGACTCTGCGCTCCGTGTGTACGACACACACCTCGCCTCCGACGGCGACGTCGACGAGCGCATCACCCAGGCGCGCCGCGTGGCCGAGCACGTCGTCCAGGATGCAGCACCGATCGCGGTCGTCGCCGGCGACCTGAACACGCACGATCACGACGACGTCGAGGTCATCCGTGAGTTCCACGCCGCGGACCTGCGCGATCCCGGCGGCGAGGCGACCAGCCCGGCGCAGGTGCCCCTGCAGCGACTCGACCGCGTCCTGGTGCCGGCGAACGCAACCGTCGTCGACGCGCACGTCCCCGAAGGTGGCGACTCGTGGGCGGCGATCAGCGACCACCTCCCCGTGATGCTCGAGTTCGACGCCTGACGGGCTTGCACGAACGCGTCAGGACGAGACTCGAACGGTGGTGCAGTACTGCTCGACCGAGGTGGAGATCTCGACGATGACGGTCGCCGCGACCTCAGGCATTCGGACCTGTCCGGTCCCATCGTCCACGCCGTAGGCGTCGACGCCCTCCCCGCTGACGAAGAATGCGATCACGCTGCCACTGTTGGCGCGCTCGACGGACAGAACGGCGCCCTCAACAGCAGTCAGATCCGGCCGATCGCTTCGGCAGTGGCCGATCGGGTGCACTGCTCCGGACGTGGCGCCGTCGGTGATCGACAGTTCGTTCACGACGGGCGCCGCCGGCGCCTCGGCGAGTGCTGCGTCGATGATGTCCCGAGCCCCCTCGGCAATCTGCCGTGAGTCGTCGCGGAACAACAGCGCCCCCTTCCTCGAACGCGTAGGCCGCTCGGATTCGCAGCCCGTCGGATCTGACGAACTCGAGGAAGATCCGGTGAAAGCCAGCGTCGTA
>JANOET010000225.1:0-5893 GCA_031413415.1 Acidimicrobiaceae bacterium | reverse complement strand
CTCTTCATCGGCGAGAAGATGGTCAACCAGGTGCCGCCGAAAGAACGTGACATCGCGATGGTGTTCCAGAACTACGCCTCTGCCGGTTCGATCTTGAGTTGCTGCGAGATCATGCCGGTCGCCTGGTACACCTCGGCACGGTACTCGTCGTGGTTGGCGCCGTCGAGGACGGTGGCGGGACCCATTCGTTGCAAGCGGGTGGTCACCACCTCGGCGACGACGAGCGCATCGTGGCCTTCCTCCACGGTGAGTTCGCCCGTGCGATCGCGATACAGCGTCATCGACCCGAGGCCGCCGCCGAGCGGGTAGGCGAAGACGGCGCGGACACCGTGTTCGAGCGCGGCCGGGCCGAAGTGTGGCCAGCGGGTCGAGGTGTGCAGGTCGTCGACTGCGACGATCTCGCCGGACGAGGCGTCGGGCGTCGGGCCCTCGCCGAGCGTGAACTGCACCTCTTCCAGTTCGAGCGCGAACGGCTCGGACGCGAAGCTCGGGCCGTCGATCAACGACACACTGGCCGCTGTGGCGTCGAGCAGGCCCGCCGCCGTCTGGCACAGACCGTCGGTCGGGCGTTGCGACGTCCTTTGGTCGAAGGCCCGCGTGAGGCGCATGGTTCGCTCGAAGTCCACCGATGCTCTCCTGTCTTCAAGGTTCACCCTAACGATATCCAGACCGTCGCCGCACGAAACGCGCGGAGCGTCCGTCTTCGCCGTGTCTGCGCCCAGTAGTTTTCGAGGCATGGCTCGACTGTGCGAACGTCCGGGGTGTTCGCAACCCGCGGAGGTGATCTACGGCATCGACGCCGATTGCCTCGCCGTGTGGATCGAGCCGTTCGACGGGGCGGTGGGCTACCGCGCTGGTGTGCTGTGCCGCCGCCATGCCGATGCCATGGTGGTGCCGCTCGGCTGGATGCTCGACGATCGTCGCGAAGCCGTGCCGCGTCTGTTCAAGTCGCGTGAGGATCCGGCGCCGACCAAACTGAAGCCGAAGCGTCAACGGTCGAGTGGCCGCGACGAGACCGGGCAACTCGAACTCGGCGTGATCCCCCCCGACGACACCGGATCGCTGCCCACCCCCGAGGTGCCGATGGGAAAGCGCGATCCGGCGGTCCCGTGGAAGCCCGTCTTCGACCAGACCGACGATCTCGACGGTCTGTTGCGTACCGAGAGCCCGCTGCTGTCGCGGGCCTTCGGTCGTCGCAATCGCCCCGACCCGGCCTGAGGCGCGGACCGGCGCCCCTGTCGGGGCGCCGGTCGCATCGGGGGATCACTTCGGCCGAAGGCCGGGTCCATCGGCTCAGCCGTTGCAGTTCGCCTGCACCCAGGTCTCGTACTTGCCGTACTTGGTGGTGATGCGCTGGTCGAGCTTCTGCACGCGATCGATGAGCCGCTGCAGGCGCGTGGCCAACTTCTCGTGTCCGGCGGCCACGGCCTTGTCATGGCGGGCCGTCAGCTTGGCGAGGCGCGTGGTGAGGTTGCGGTGGGTGTTCTGGTAGCGCTCGGTGATGGCGGGCTCGCGGTCGCACTTGGCCTGCACGTCGACCGTCGCGGGAGTGCGCACGGCGACGTCGGGTGTGGCGGCCGCGGCCATCGAGCCGACGCCGATCGCTGCGGCGACGACGGTGCCGGTGACGACGGCGGTGAGCTTCTTGCTGATCTTCATGGTGTGTCCTTCTCTCGGGGGCCACCGCGGCTGCGGTGGGTGACGTCGCTCATGGTGAAGCACTGGTGTGAGGAAACTGTGAAGGGACGCGAATGAATCGGCGATACTGCTGCCGTGGATGTGCATGCATCGCTCGAGGCCCCGTGCTCTCCTGACGACCTGTTCCGGTTCGTCGACGACCTGACGCGCTACCCCGATTGGGTCGATCTCGTGCACCGGGCGTCGCCAGTCGGCAGTGACGATGCCCACGAGTGGCAGATCGAACTGCGGGCGCGCCTCGGCCCGTTCGCGCGGAGCAAGCAGTTGCGGATGCAGCGGACGGTGCACGACCCGGTCGGGCATGTCGTGGTGTTCGAGCGCCACGAGGTGGATGGCAAGCAGCACGCGCCCTGGGTGCTTCGAGCCGAGGTGACATCCGTGGTCGACGGCAGTGCACTGCGGATGCACCTTCACTACGGCGGCGCATTGTGGACCGGCGGCGTGCTCGAGCGCACGCTGGCGGATCAGATCACGAACGGGCGCGAGCGCCTGCTCGGGCTGGTGCGTTCCACGCGCTGAGCCGGCCATCGGCGCGCCGCTCGAGTTGCAGCGGCATCGCGAAGCACTCACTGAGGTTCGCCGACGTGAGGCGAGCACCGATCGGGCCCTTGGTCACCACCTGCCCGTCGCGCAGCATCATCACGTGCGTCATACCCGGTGGCACCTCGTCGAGGTGGTGGGTGACCAGCACCAGTGGGGGAGCGGTCGGGTCGAGGGTCAGCTCGCCGAGCGCAGTGACCAGCTGTTCGCGTCCGCCGAGGTCGAGGCGTGCACTGGGCTCGTCGAGCAGCACGACTCCGGGCTCGTTCATCAGCGTGCGCGCCAGCAGGACACGCTGCTGCTCGCCGCTGGACAGGGTGCCGAGCGAGCGGTCTGCGGTCCAGCCGACTCCCATGCGGTCGAGACACGCATCGGCGGCGGCTTCGTCGGCGGTGGTGTACCGGTGCCACCACGGCTCGAGCGCAGCGTGGCGGGCCGTCATCACCACGTCGCGGGCGCGAAGCTCTGGTCGGATCTGTCCCGCCAACGCGGCGGACATGTAGCCCACTCGCCGGCGCAGTTCGCGCACGTCGGTGCGTCCGAGACGTTCGCCGAGCACGTCGACCGTGCCGGCGCTGGGGTGCTCGTACAAGGCGGCGATGCGCAGCAATGTGGTCTTGCCCGAGCCGTTGGCGCCGAGGACCAGCCAGCGTTCGGTATCCCTGACCTGCCAGGTGAGCGGCGCCAGAATGATCCGGTCGTCGCGCACGAACGTGACCTGTGAGAGTTTCAGGACGGCAGCCATTCGGCCGATGACACTACGCGCAGGTCCGCATCTGCGCTGAATGTAATGAAACTGCAACAACTGGTACCCTGATCCCCCGATGCGTCGCCTCCTTCCCCTCGTGCTCGCCGTGTGCGCGCTCGTCCCCATCGTGCCAGCGGGCTCGGTGCGAGCCGACGACGCGGCCGAGCAGGCCGCTCGCGAGATCGCCGACGCACGCGAGCGTGCCAACCAGATGGCCGACGCCTACTTCGAGGCCGAGTCCAAACTCGATGCGCTGTCGCTCGAGGCCCAGGCCCTCGAAGCCGAGGTGGCCGATCTCCAGGGCCAGGTCGACGCGCTCCAGGAACGGGTCGAGCAGATCGCCGTCAACCGCTTCACCCGGTCGTCCGCCACGTCGTCGCCGCTGCTCAACGGCTTCTCCACCCCGGAGGAACTGATGCAGGTGGCCGCGCTGTCCGCGGTCATCAACGACACGTCCGACGAAGACTTCGACAACTACGACTCGCTGCGCCGCGACCTCGACGCCAAGGTGGGGGCGTTGGCGGCGAAGGAGCGCGAGACCGAAGCACAGAGAGTCACCCTCGCGACGCTGCGCGATCAGGCCACCGCCGAGGTCGAGAAGCTGAAGACGGTCGAAGCCCAGCGGCTGAAGGACGAAGCCGTCCGCACCGCTCTCGTCGCCGAGGAAGCGCGACGTGCTGCTCAGGCAGCGGCGGAAGCCGCCAAGGCGCCGCCCACGACGCTGTCCGAACTCGGGGCCATCGACCCCGTCCTCGGTGAAGGCGGTGGCGGCAACGTCGGTGCCCCGCAGACCACCATTCCCAAGGCCACCGGCAGCGGCGGGCAGACGGGTGGCGGAGGCGCAGGTGGACGACCCGGTGGTGCCGGAGGCAGCGACTACGGCGGCGGCGCCTGGGTGTGTCCCACCGGCACGTCGGCAGTGGGCTTCGGCGACACCTGGGGTGCACCGCGCAGCGGAGGCCGCCGTCATCAGGGTGTCGACATGATCGGCCCCATCGGCGTGCCGCTGCTGGCCGTTGTCGATGGCTTCGCGCAGCCCAAGAGCAACACGCTGGGCGGCATCACCATCTGGTTCACCGGTGCCGACGGCAACAAGTACTACTACGCGCACCTCGACCGGTACGGGAAGCTCGGTGCGGTGAGCGCCGGCGATGTGATCGGCTACATGGGGCAGACCGGCAACGCTCGCTTCAGCGTGTCGCACCTGCACTTCGAGATCCATCCCGGTGGCGGCGCCGCAGTGAACCCGTACCCGACCGTACGCGCCCACTGCTGACGTACGGTTCGGAGCGGCCGTTCACCATCGGCAAGGCTGCTCGTGATGGATGAACTGGCAGCTGCTCTCGCGACCGTCGTCGGCGCGGCCGAGGTCACCGAGTTGGCTCGCTTGTCGGGCGGCGCATCCCGCGACACGTTCCGATTCGTCGCCGATGGCCGTCCCCTCATCCTGCAACGCCAGCGCGGTGGTGACGTGCGCGACATGGGTGTCGAGGCAGCGGTCGTGCGAGCCGCGTTCGCGGCCGGCGTCCCGGTACCCGAGCTGTTGGCGTCGTCGTCGGATCCGTCGGAGGTCGGCGCGGCGTACATGGTCCTCACGGCGGTCGAGGGTGAGACGATTGCTCGCAAGATCTTGCGCGACGAGCAGTTCGTCGCGGCACGCGAGGTGCTGCCGGCGCAGTTCGGTCGTGCGCTGGCGCAACTGCACGCCATCGATCCGGCAAGCATTCCCGGCCTGTCCGCCCAGGATCAGCTGCACATGTATCGCCAGACGCTCGACCTGTTCGGCGAGCCACACCCGGCGTTCGAGCTGGCGTTCAAGTGGTTGCACGAGCATCGTCCGCCGCCCAGCCGGGCCACGCTCGTCCACGGCGACTTCCGCCTCGGCAACGTGATGATCGGTCCCGATGGCCTTCGCGCAGTGCTCGACTGGGAGCTCGCCCACATCGGCGATCCGATGGAGGACCTCGGCTGGTTGTGCGTCAAGGCGTGGCGTTTCGGCAGCCCGCTGCCCGTGGCCGGGGTGGGCATGTACGAGCAGCTCTTCGAAGCCTACGAGGCGGCCAGCGGCACGTCGGTCGATCCCGACGTGGTGCGCTGGTGGGAGGTCCTTGGCACGTTGAAGTGGGGCATCATGTGCATCGGGCAGGCCAACGCACACATTTCGGGTGCAGCTCGCAGCCATGAGCTGGCCGCCATCGGGCGTCGGGTGTGCGAGAACGAACACGACCTCTTCCTCGCCCTGGAGGGCCGCTGGTGAACCCACACGACACCCCCTCCGCCCAGCAGCTCGTCGAAGCCGTCCGTGAATGGCTCGAGCGCGATGTGATGTCCGGCACCACCGGCCGATTGCAGTTCCACACCCGGGTCGCTGTGAACGTGCTCTCGATGGTCGAGCGCGAGCTGCAGGTCGGCGTCGCGCAGTCCGCGGTGCACGGCGACCGCCTCACCCAACTCGGCTGCGCTGACGACCGCGAGCTGGCGCGCAAGATCCGCGACGGCGAGCTCGACGATCGCCTCCCCGAGGTGCGCGACCTGGTGTGGGCGACGGTGAGGGACAAGCTCGCCGTCGCCAACCCCAAGTACCTCGATTGATGTTCTCCAGGAACTGAAGTTCCTGGAGAACGCCCGGGGCGGTCAGGCTCGGCGGAGGGTGACGGGCTGGCCGGCGGCGAGTTGACCGCACGCGGCGTCGATGTCGGTGCCGCGATTCCGGCGCACCGTCGCGTTCACACCGAGGCTGACCAGCAGGTCGCGGAACTCGTGGACTCGCTTCGGCGTGGATCCCACGGTGGGGTAGCCGGGTGTTGGATTCAACGGAATGAGGTTCACATGTGCGGGCAGATGGAACCGCCGGCACAGTCGCGCCAGTTCCTTCGCGTCGCTGTCGCGATCGTTCGTCTTCGCGAT
>JANOET010000224.1:0-6575 GCA_031413415.1 Acidimicrobiaceae bacterium | reverse complement strand
GTTCGCGCATGTGGATCTCTTCGCCGGTCTTGGACAGCACCTCGACGTCGAGACAGAGCGCCTGCATCTCCTTGATGAGCACCTTGAAGCTCTCGGGGATGCCCGGCTCGGGGATGTTCTCGCCCTTGACGATGGCCTCGTAGACCTTCACGCGACCGAGCACGTCGTCGGACTTGATGGTGAGCAGCTCCTGCAGGCAGTACGCCGCGCCATAGGCCTCGAGGGCCCACACTTCCATCTCACCGAAACGCTGACCGCCGAACTGGGCCTTACCACCGAGCGGCTGCTGGGTGATCATGCTGTACGGGCCGGTGGAGCGGGCGTGGATCTTGTCGTCGACCAGGTGGGCCAACTTCAGGATGTACATGTAGCCGACCGTCACCGGGTTGTCGTACGGCACGCCGGTGCGGCCGTTGAACAACGTCGTCTTTCCGTCGAGCTGGATGAGGCGGTTGCCGTCGACGCTCTCGGGGTTCAGGTTCTCGAAGATGCTCTGAATGGTCGGGTGCTTGCCGGCCGCCTCGTCCTCGTCCCAGTGAGCGCCGTCGAACACCGGGGTGGCGATGAACGTGCTGGGCTTGGTGGTGGGACGGGTCTTGGTCTCGGTGCCACGGATGGGGGCATCGCCGATCTGCTTGCCGTTCTTGACGTCGGTCCAACCCCAACGGGCGGCATAGCCCAGGTGCGCTTCGAGCACCTGACCCACGTTCATGCGACTCGGCACGCCGAGCGGGTTGAGGATGATGTCGACCGCGCTGCCGTCGGACGTGTACGGCATGTCCTCGATCGGGAGGATCTTGGAGATGACACCCTTGTTGCCGTGACGGCCGGCGAGCTTGTCGCCGACGCTGATCTTGCGCTTCTGAGCAACGTAGACACGGACGAGCTGGTTGACGCCGGGGGGAAGCTCGTGGCCGTCCTCACGGGTGAACACCTTCACGTCGATGACCTTGCCGCTCTCGCCGTGGGGCACCTTCAGCGAGGTGTCGCGGACTTCGCGGGCCTTCTCACCGAAGATGGCGCGAAGCAGACGCTCTTCAGGCGTCAGCTCGGTCTCGCCCTTGGGGGTGACCTTGCCGACGAGCACGTCGCCGGGGCCGACCTCGGCACCGACGCGGATGATGCCACGGTCGTCGAGGTCGCGCAGGATGTCGTCGGACAGGTTCGGGATGTCGCGCGAAAT
Organism: Acidimicrobiaceae bacterium; assembly: GCA_031413415.1. Taxonomy (GTDB): domain Bacteria; phylum Actinomycetota; class Acidimicrobiia; order Acidimicrobiales; family Ilumatobacteraceae; genus UBA668. The sequence goes on along the minus strand of JANOET010000224.1, from coordinate 5,392 downwards.
CTCTTCCGGCCCGAGCTTGGTGTCGCGGGCGTCGACCTCGTGCTCGTGGATGTGGATCGACGTGAGCACGTCGTCCTTCACCAGACGCTCACTGAGGATGATCGCGTCCTCGAAGTTGTAGCCCTCCCACGGCATCAGCGCGACGAGAAGGTTCTTGCCGAGCGCCAGCTCGCCGTGATCGGTGCTCGGACCGTCGGCGAGGATGGTGCCCGTGACGACCTTGTCGCCTTCCTTGACGCGTGGCCGGTGGTTGATGCAGGTGTCCTGGTTCGACCGGCGGAACTTGCTGAGCGGGTAGACGTGCTTGCCGCCCTGCTGTCCTTCGGACGCTTTGTACTGCACCGTGATGCTGTCGCCGCTGACCTCGAGGACTTCGCCGTCGCCGGTGGCCTGGACGAGGTCGGCCGCGTCGCGAGCCGCACGATCCTCGATGCCGGTGCCGATGTACGGCGCCTCGGCGCGCACCAGCGGCACGGCCTGACGCTGCATGTTGGCACCCATGAGGGCGCGGTTGGCGTCGTCGTGCTCGAGGAACGGGATGAGCGCCGTGGCGACCGAGACGATCTGCTTCGGGCTGACGTCCATCAGCTGCACTTCTTCCGGCGGCACGGACGCGATGTCGGTGGTGGCGCCGAAGAAGCTCTCGGCTTCGAGCATCTTGCGGAGGTCCTCGAGGCTCGCGGCCTGCGGGCTGCGGCGCACGAGGACTCGTGCGTCCTTGAACGTGCCGTCGGCGTTGATCGGCGTGTTCGCCTGGGCGACGACGTAGTTCTCTTCCTCGTCGGCGGCCATGTATCGGATCTCGCCGGTGACCTTGCCGTTCTTGACCACACGGTACGGCGTCTCGATGAAGCCATACGGGTTGACGCGGGCGAAGGTGCTGAGCGCGCCGATGAGGCCGATGTTCGGGCCTTCGGGCGTCTCGATGGGGCACATGCGGCCGTAGTGGCTGAAGTGGACGTCGCGGACTTCGAAGCCGGCGCGTTCGCGGCTGAGACCACCGGGTCCGAGTGCCGACAGGCGGCGACGGTGGGTGAGGCCCGACAGCGGGTTCACCTGGTCCATGAACTGCGACAGCTGCGACGTGCCGAAGAACTCCTTGATGGCCGCCACGACGGGACGGATGTTCACCAGGGTGGTCGGCGTGATGGCCTCGACGTCCTGGGTGGTCATGCGCTCACGCACGACGCGCTCCATACGGCTGAGACCGATGCGCACCTGGTTCTGGATGAGCTCTCCGACGCTGCGGATGCGGCGGTTGGCGAAGTGGTCCTGATCGTCGAGGCGGTAGCCCGGCTCCTGCTTCACGAGGTGGAGCATGTAGCTGATCGCGGCGAGCACCTCGTTGGGGCGCAGGACATGATCGTCATCGGGGTCGCTGCTGACGCCACGCTTGTTCGGGTCGTCGTTGTCGGCCTGGAAGAACGAACCGATGTCGCGGCTGCCCTTCCCGAACAGGATGTCGAGCTTGGCGATCTCTTCACCGAGCTTGCGGTCGAGCTTGTAGCGACCGACGCGGCTGAGGTCGTAGCGACGGTTCTCGAAGAACGCGTTGCGGAAGTACGCCTTGGCCGACTCGACGGTGGGCGGCTCGCCCGGGCGGGCACGCTTGTAGATCTCGACGAGCGCCTCGTTCTGGGTGGGCGCCAAGTGGCGCTCCTTCTCCCACTGGCCTTCGAGGAAGTCGAAGTGACCGACGAAGCGGTCGATGAAACCGGGTGCGTGCTCTTCGTCGTAGCCGAGCGCGCGAAGCAGCGTGAAGATGCCCATGCGACGCTTGCGGGCGACACGCGTGCCGGCCGTGACGTCCTTGCCCGGCTTCTGCTCGACGTCGAACTCGAGCCACTCACCCCGGTAGGGGTGGATGGTGCCCTTGACGAGCTGGTGCTTGCTGAGGTTACGAAGGCGGAAGCGCTCGCCCGGCTCGAAGATGACGCCCGGCGAACGGACGAGCTGCGACACGACGACGCGCTCGGTGCCGTTGATGATGAAGGTCCCCTTCTCGGTCATCATGGGGAAGTCGCCCATGAAGACGGTCTGCTCCTTGATCTCACCGGTGTTGCGGTTCATGAACCGAGCACGCACGAAGATCGGCGCGCTGTAGGTCATGTCCTTCTCTTTGCAATCGTCGACCGTGAACTTCGGCGGCGGGCGCAGGTCTTCGTCGTCGGGGTCGAACTCGAGCTCGAGTTGCAGCGCCTCACTGAAGTCCTTGATCGGCGAGATGTCGCGGAAGGTCTCGGCGAGACCTTCGTTCAAGAACCACTCGAAGCTCTCACGCTGGACCGCAATGAGATCCGGCAGCTCCAACGGCTCGGTCAGGTTGGCGAACGAATACCGTTCGCGGGACACGGAACGAGAGGCCATCGGTTACTCCTCAGTCTCAGCAGGCATGGGGGCGCGCACGGTCACCGAGACATAGGAGTAGCGGGACACAGGACGCACGGCAACGTACGAGCCTATCCGCGGGGAACGCGGTCGTCAACCGCCCGAGCAGGTCCTCGGCGGTGTTTTCCGTTGGACGAAACGGTAAGCCCGTCGCGCTGGCAATGTCAAGCACCCTCGAGGCGCGAGAAGGGCCCGGGAGCACGCTCCCAGGCCCTTCTCCGTTCGATCGAGCGGCCGAGGCCGCCCCGATCACTTGACTTCGACGGTGGCGCCGGCCTCGGTGAGCTTGGCCTTGGCGGCCTCGGCGGCATCCTTGGTCGCCTTCTCGAGGATGGGCTTCGGGGCGCCGTCGACGAGATCCTTGGCTTCCTTCAGGCCCAGGTTGGTGAGCTCGCGCACGACCTTGATGACCTGGATCTTCTGGGCGCCGGCTTCGGTGAGGATGACGTCGAACTCGTCCTTCTCCTCTTCGGCGGGAGCAGCAGCAGCGCCAGCGCCGCCGGCGGCGGCCACGGCCACCGGAGCAGCGGCGGTCACGCCGAACTTCTCCTCGAAGGCCGTCAGCAGCTCGCTGAGCTGGATGACGGTGAGGTTGCTGATTTCGTCGAGAATGCTTTCGATCGACATTGTGGAACTTCCTTTACGTGAAACGTTGGTTGCTTGAGTGTGGGTGAGGAGGCTGCTCAGGCAGCTTCCTTCTGATCGATGAGGGCCTTGAGGCCGTAGGCGAAGTTGCGCGGCATTGCCTGCAGCAGGCCGGCGGTCTTCACCAGCGGTGCTTGCAGGGCACCCGCGAACATCGACAGCAGCGTGTCGCGGCTGGGCAGTTCGGCGAGGGCTTCGACGTCCTTGGCCGAGAGCAATGTCTCGCCCATGGCGCCACCCTTGATGATGAGCAGCGGGTTCGCCTTGGCAGCATCGCGGAGGGCCTTCGCCGTGGCGGCGATGTCGCCGGTGGCGAACGTCATGCCGGACGGGCCGACGAGGATGTCGGCCAGGCCGTCGATGCCGGCGTTCTGTGCGGCGAAACGAGCCAGTGTGTTCTTGTACACCTTGTACTCGCCGCCGGCAGGCTTCAACTGCCGACGAAGGCCAGCCAGCTGACCGACGCTCAGGCCACGGTACTCCGTGATGAACACGGCGTCGGCCGCCTTCAGCTTCGCCGTGATCTCGTCGACCACTGCGACCTTTTCGGGACGGGGGTTCTCTGTAGTCATGTACACCTCCTCTCGCTACGACTCGGGGTGCTCGCAAGAGCGAACACCACGAGGAGCGAAAGGACGGACGAACCGTTCGATCGATCCGGCGCAGGTTCACCTCGGCTGGTGGAACGAATCCATTGTCCTCCGACGAGCACTGAGGTCTCGGCATCGGGCCAGCGGTCTACGGCGAGCGACCGGTTTGATTGACACACGAAGGCTAACGGGCATCGATGCCCGCACCAACGGGCTGCCAGAACGAGATCAGGTTGTTGTCGGGGTCGAGCACGTGAAACTCGAGCGTGCCCCAGTCGGTGGCCGCGAGCGGGCCGTTCGAATGGACACAGCCCATGTTCAGGCAGTGCTGGTACCAGCCCTCGATCGCACGCACCTCGATGCGGCACGACACCGTTCCCGCCAGTTCGCGTTCGGCGCCCTTCGCGCCGCCGTCGGCCAACCACATCGTCAGCGCGACCCGCCCGCGCCGGACCAGTGCGAACGAGTCGTCGGCGACCACCGCGTCGAAGCCCAGCACGTCGACGAAGAACGACACGCCGCGAGCGATGTCCGACACGGCGAAGGCCGGCGTCGCGGCCAGGAACTCCGGGGCTGCCATGCGCACATCGTAGAGACCCGAGAACGACACGAGCCGCCGGCCCGAGTGGGCACGGCGGCTCGTGAGCGAAGCAACGGCTCTGACGAGGAAAGAGGTCAGACCTCGGGACGGAGGCGGTTGGTGTCGACCTTCACACCGGGGCCCATGGTGCTGCTGAGCGTGATCTTGCGCAGGTAGCGACCCTTGGCCGACGCCGGCTTGGCACGCTGCAGCTCGTCGAGCACGGCGCGGAAGTTGGCCTCGAGCTGATCGGGGGTGAAGCTCACCTTGCCCAGCTGGACGTGCACGTTGCCGTAGCGGTCGGTGCGGTACTCGACCTTGCCGCCCTTGAACTCGGCGACGGCACGGCCGACGTCGTTGGTGACGGTGCCGGTCTTGGGGTTGGGCATGAGGCCACGCGGGCCGAGCGTGCGGCCCAGGCGACCGACGAGCGGCATCATGTCGGGCGTCGCGATGGCGATGTCGAAGTTGAACACGCCCTTCTCGATCTCGGCGGCCAGGTCGTCGGCACCGACCACGTCGGCACCGGCATCGCGAGCTGCCTGAGCGGCCTCGCCCGTGGCGAACACGGCGACGCGGACGTCCTTGCCGGTACCGCTGGGCAGGGCCACGGTGCCGCGCACCATCTGGTCGGCCTTACGGGGGTCGACGCCCAGACGGGCGGCGATCTCGACGGTCTCGTCGAACTTGGCCGAGGCCAGCGACTTCACCAGGGCCAGCGCCTCGGTGGGCGTGAACTGCTGCTCACGGTCGTACTTCTTGATCGCATCAGCGAACTTCTTGCCGGACATGTGTGTCTCCCTCAGGTGGTGACGCCGCCGGGCGAGGTGATCCCGGTCGAGCGATGGTGATTGGAACGGTGTGTCGAAACGCGGTGTCGGGGCCGGATCAGGCGACGACGGTGAGGCCCATGCTGCGGGCCGTGCCACGAATCTGCTGCTTCGCGGCCTCGAGGTCGTAGGCGTTGAGGTCGGGCATCTTGATCTTGGCGACTTCTTCGATGTCGGCTTCGGTGACGCTGCCGGCGGTCTGCTTGCCGGGCGTCGACGAACCCTTGGCGACCTTGGCCTTCTCGCGCAGGAGCACCGGCGCGGGCGGGGTCTTCAGGATGAACGAGAACGTGCGCCAACCGGCACCTTCCTGCCGTGTTTGACCGTCCACACTACATTTTGCCTTGACCCTATTTAGC
>JANOET010000223.1:0-8565 GCA_031413415.1 Acidimicrobiaceae bacterium | reverse complement strand
CTCCGCGTCAAACGCCCGAGGGTTATTGGGACACCATGGGCCGGCGTGAGGCCGAGAAGACGGCCATGCTGATCGCAGCCGCAAGCGAGAGTGCCGCGCCGATCCCGAATACGCCAGCGAATCCGACCACCCCGACGATCGCCGCAACCACGACGACCGCGATGGTGACCCACATCCAGGTCTTGGATCCACTGCCGCCGTTGGCTGCCTTCGCAGCCGCTTTGCGACGAGCTTCAGCTCGCTGCCGGTTCGCCATCTTCTTCAGCCTCCAGGGGTTCGGGAAGGAGCAACAGGGCCAGGATGGCGGCAAATCCGCAGAATGCCATCACGGCCAGTGTGATCGCGGGAAATCCGGTGGGGCGCAACGTGATTTCGTCGCGGCCGCCGAAGGAGATGAGGTTGGGGACACCGCACGGGGTGCTGGCGAGACATTCCTTCGACTCGCCGATGACACCTCGCTCGATGAGCATGTGATAGCCGCTCACCAGGATGCCGATGGTGGCCAGTGCCGAGGCGTACCACCTGATGTTGCGGTCGCGTCGGATTGCGGCGATGACGAGGATGACCGACAACGGGAACATGAAGATGCGCTGGAACCAGCAGAACCGGCAGGGGATCCAACCGAAGTGTTCGCTGAAGGTCAGGCTGCCGACCGTCGCGGCGACGGCAACGCCTGCAGCGAGCCACAACTGCCACCGGTGCAGCACGTCGAGGAACCGCACCGTGGCGACCGAGGGGATGAGTCGGGCCGCGATCATGGCCACCACGCCGACGAAGGCGATGATGGCGAGGATCGCCGCGAAATCGTGCAGTGACTGGGCCGACATTCCCCCATTCTGACGCGGAACGCGCGAAAACCAATGGCAGGATGCTCGGCGTGATTCCTCCGGTGGTCGACGCCACCTTCCTCGACAGTCACCCCGACGTGCTGCTCGCCGACGTTCGCTGGTACCTCGATGGCACGGATGGCGCCGAGGCGTTCCGCGAAGCTCATCTCCCGGATGCCATCTGGGTCGACCTCGACAACGCGCTGGCTGGGCACGACCGACCGTCCACCGAAGGACGGCATCCGCTCCCCACCCCCGAGGCGTTCGCCGCGGCGATGGGGGCACTCGGCATCGGCGACGACACCGTGGTGGTGGCGTACGACGACAACGGCGGTATGACCGCCGGTCGCCTGGTGACCATGCTGCGCATGCTGGGTCGCGACGCCGCAGTGCTCGATGGTGGGCTCACCGCGTGGAACTCCGAGGGCGGGCCGGTGTCCACCGGCCCGGCTCGTGCGGTGGTTCCGGCCGAGTTCACGGCCACGCCGTGGCCGGCGGGTCGACTGGCATCGGCCGACGACGCCGCGGCGCACGCTCGGGCGGGCGGTGCCGTCATCGATGCACGTGCCGCCGAGCGGTTCACCGGTGCGGTGACGCAGGTCGACCCGCGGCCCGGCCACATCCCGGGGGCACGCAATGCCCCGTGGGCAGCGGTGCTCGGTGCCGACGGTCGGTTCAAGTCACCTGACGCGCTTCGCGAACACTTCACGGCCCTCGGTGCCGACGACGACTCCGTCGTCTACTGCGGTTCGGGCGTCAGCGCCTGCGTGAACGTCATCGCCATGGAACTGGCCGGGCTCACCCCGCCGAGGCTGTACGTGGCGAGCTGGTCGGGCTGGTCGTCCGATCCGGACCGTCCGGCCGAACTCGGCCCGTCGTCGGCACCGTCCGATGAGTGACGAACTGGCCGTCGAACCGGCGGTGAAGGGCACCGGGCTCGCGGCGCTGCGCGATCTGCGTCGAACCCGCCAGCTCCACCGCCTGGGGAATCTCGACTGGTTCGATGCCGCCTATCGCGTGTACCTGTTCGGCGGGGTCGGCGGTGGTCTGGTGTTGTGGATCAGCAGCTCGATCAAGGACGAGCTGGTCAGCGATTCGGTCGCGGCCGACGTGTTGCACCACGGCCCTACGGTGCTCGGCCTGTTCGTGGCGATCGCCTTCATGGCGGGAATCCGGGGCGGCGCCCAGGGCGGCCCCATCGCACTCGAGGCCGCCGACGTGGCGCACGTGATGCTCGCGCCAGTCGACCGTCGGCGTGCGCTGCTCCGACCGGCCGGTCAACGGCTGCGCAGCGCGATGTTCAGCGGCGCGTTGGCCGGTGCCGTGGTCGGCCAGTTGGCCGGCCGACGACTTCCCGGTTCGGTGCTCGCGTGGTTCGCATCGGGCGCACTCTTCGGCGCCAACCTCGCCGCCCTCTGGGTCGGTGCGGCGGTGCTGGCGCATGTCCTGCGCGTGCCGCGTTGGGCGGCCACCCTGGTCGGCCTGCTCGTCGTCGCGGTCCAATCGCTCGCCGTGGCCTACGACTTCCCCGGGCCTGCGAACCCCGCTGGCAGCCTGGCGCTGTGGGGCTGGCGTGTGCGTCCGGTCGACCTCGTGGCCGTCGCGGTCACGCTTGCCGCGCTCGTGACCGGTTGCGCTCTGCTGCGTCGGATTTCGCTCGATGCCCTGGCGCGGCGCAGCGCCCTGGTCGCCCAGTTGCGATTCGCGGTCACCATGCAGGACCTGCGTACGGTCATCCTGCTGCGCCGCCAGCTGAACCAGGAGCAGGCCCGCCGCCGACCGTTCGTGAGGGTGCCCACGGCGGGCAGCGGGCTGGGCCTCACCAGCAGCACGTGGCGTCGCGGTTGGCACGGCCTGTTGCGCTTCCCGGTGCCGCGACTGGTGCGCATGGCGGCCATCGCCGCTGGAATGGGTGTGCTGCAGGGCATGGTGGTGCGTGGCACCACACCGGCGTTCCTGGGCACGGCCATCCTCGGCTTCGTCCTCGGACTCGAGGTCATGGAGCCGCTCTCGCAGGAGGTCGACCAGGCCGACCGCGCCGATGCGTTGCCGGTCGAGCGAGGTGAACTGATGGCCCGCCACCTGCTCGCCCCTGCCGTAGCGCTGGTGCCGTTCGGCTTCATCGCCGCGATCGCTGCGTGGGCCACGCTCGGCACGGCGAGCGACGCGCTGGTGCCGGCGCTCATACTCGGCGTGCCCACCGTGCTCGGCGCGGCCTGCGGTGGCGTGGTGAGCATCGTTCGCGACATGCCCGACCCGTCCAGTTCGGTCACACAGCAGACGTTCATGCCGCCCGAGATGGTCGGCTTCACCACCTTCCTCCGACTCGCCTGGCCCATCGTCGTCAGCCTCCTCACCACGGCCACCATCCTCCTGCCCCGGTCCGCGCTCCAGTTCGGCGACTCCACCGTCGGTGCCGCCGTGCGCGGCTCGATCGGTGCGCTCCTCGTCGTCGTCCTCGTCTACCAGTGGGTGCGGCTGCGTGATCGTCTGCGTCGCAAGATCAAGGCGTTCATGGAAGAGGGCAGGAACTACACCGCGCAGCAAAGGAGTTCGGCATGACCGCCGCCCTCAGCACTCATGGCCTGATGAAGGACTACGGCGATCGGCCGGCGCTCGAGGCGCTCGATCTGGTCGTTCCCGAAGGCGAGCACGTCGCGCTCGTCGGCCACAACGGCAGCGGCAAGACCACGCTGCTGCGCATGGCTGCCGGGCTGCTCGATCCCAGCGGGGGCGAGGCGCGGATCATGGGGCATCGCTCCGGTTCCCTCGAGGCTCGTCGCTCACTCAGTTGGCTCAGCGACACGCCGACGTTCTACGACGACCTGTCGTTGTGGGAGCACCTCGAGTACGTCGGCCGGCTGCACGGCGTGTCCTCGTGGCAGGCCAAGGCCGAGGAACTGCTCACGCGCCTCAACCTCGCTGATCGTCGCGACGACATTCCCACCACGTTCAGTCGCGGTCTGCGGCAGAAGGCGGCCATTGCGCTCGGCATGGTGCGACCGTTCGACGTGCTGCTCGTCGACGAGCCGTTCGTGGGACTCGACTCGAACGGCAAGGACACGCTGTTGGAGCTGCTCGACGAGGCTGCTCGGGCGGGCGCCACGTTGCTCGTCGCGACGCACGAACTCGCCTTCGTCGCACGTGTCGGGCGCCTGCTCGCCTTGCGCGATGGTGCACTCGTCTACGACGGTCCGCCGGCCGACGGCGACGTCCACGCGCTGGTGCTGCCGAGCTGATGCGGCGGGTCCCCGGCGAACCGCGGGCGACCATTCGCTGAAGTTCGGCTGAAGGCCGACGATTCCACCGGGAGCGGCGCGCTACTCTCGTGCCCCATGCAGGAATTCTCTTCCGTCAGCGCGTCCTCCTACGACCCGGCAGCACTCGCAGCCAAGCTCACCGAGAAGTCGGGTGAGGGTTGGTCCGTGGTCAGCATCGTGCCCACCGGTGGCGACGTCACCGCCTTCTTGGTGCGCGACGCCGGAGCCGCCGGAGCCGCCGCGGCCGTCGCTGCCGAGCCGGTTGCCGAGCCGGTTGTCGAGACCCCGAGTGTCTTCGCTCCCACCATCCTCGGCGCCACGGCCGTCGCTGCGGCCGAGCCCGTTGCCGCCGTGGCCGAGCCTGCCGGTTGGGCCGTCGCCCCCGAGGCCGCGTCGCCCACCGTCGACCCCACGCCGGCCGCGTCGTCGATGGCGCCGATCAGCGACACCACGAGCTACCAGCCCGCAGCACAGCAGACCTACCAGCCTGCGGCACAGCCTGCAGCAGCGGCCACGCCGGCCGTCCCCGCCGGGTGGTACGCCGACCCGGCCGGTCGCTTCGAGTTGCGCTACTGGGACGGCAACACCTGGACCGAGCACGTGTCGCGCGCCGGCCAGCAGTACACCGACCCGCCCGTCGCCTGACCCACCCAGCGCGAACTCAAGTTCCTGGTGCACAGTGGTGACAAGGGTCCCTGGGCTGCACCACTGACGCCTGGGTAACCTCGCCATCATGCGCGCCACCTCCATCGGACACGCCGGGATCCTCGTCGACACGGTGGACGGTTCCATCGCCTGCGACCCCTGGTTCCTCCCGCAGTTCCATGGTTCGTGGTTCGTCTTCCCGAGGAACGACCAGCTCTCGCCGGAGCTGATGGAGCGCATCTGCAACCCGACGTACCTGTACATCTCGCACATCCACGCCGATCACCTCGACGAGGACTTCCTGCGTGAGCGGATGAACAAGGACACCACGGTCCTCATCCCCGGGTACCCGACTCGCGAGCTCGAACGCATCCTGCGCAGCTTCGGTTTCTACAACATCGTCCGCACGGTCGACGGTGAGGAGAAGGCGCTCGGGCCGAACCTGAAGATCGCCATCCACGTCGAGACGTCCATCACCGACGGGCCCGGTGGCGACAGCGCCCTCGTCATCAGCGACGGCACGGGTCGGCTGGTCAACCAGAACGACTGCCGTACGAACGACCTGCTCGCGCTGCGCAACCACGGTCCGGTCGACCTGCACTGGCTGCAGTACTCGGGTGCCATCTGGTATCCGATGGTGTACCAGGAGAGCCCCGAGCGCATGCGCGAACTCATCGACGCGAAGGTCGACAGCCAGTTCGCTCGGGCGATGCGGTACGTCGAGACCATCGGCGCGCGTGCGATCGTCCCCAGCGCCGGCCCGCCCGCGTTTCTCGACCCCGACCTGTTCCAGTTCAACGTCATCGACGGCGACGAGTTGAGCATCTTTCCCGACCAGGTGAGTTTCATGGACATGCTCGGCCAGGCCCACCACCAGGGCATTCTGGCCATCCCCGGCACCGAGATCGAGTTCGGTGGCGATGGCGAGTTCCGTGTCACCCATCCGGTGCCGCAGACGGAGGTCGACGACATCTTCGCCCACAAGCGCGCCTACCTCGAGGCCTACCAGGCCGACTGGTTGCCGTGGCTCGACGACATGAAGGCCGCATGGCTGGCGCCGACACCCGCGCTGCTGCCGACGGTGAAGGCCTGGTTCGAGCCACTCATGGCGATGGCCCCGACGGTGTGCGATGCCATCGGCGACGTCGTCGTGCTTCATGCCGGAGATCTGCCCATCGCGCTCGATTTCCCATGCCGAGAGGTGCGTGAATGGCGTGGCGAGGACCATGCGTTCTGGTTCAAGGTGCAGCGCGAGTTGGTCGAGACGGTCGTTGCGTCCAAGGCCAACGATTGGAGCAACGCGCTCTTCCTGTCGTGCCGGTTCAGCGCGTGGCGCAAGGGCCAGTACAACGAGTACGTCTACAACTTCTTCAAGTCGCTCGACGTCGAGCGGATGCGTCGCACCGAGAGCGAGGCCTTGCGCAAGCTCGACCCCGACCGCGGCGGCATGGCGGCCGAGGACATCCGTCTGGGCGACTGGATGGTGCAACGAGCCTGTCCGCACCGCGAGGCCGACCTCAGCGTGTTCGGCGAGATCGAGGGCACCGAACTGGTGTGCACGCTCCACGGCTGGCGGTTCGACCTGCAGACCGGTCAGTGTCGAAACGCCGACGACCGTCCCCTGCGTGTCCGCCGCGCCACCGATTGATGGTCGGGACTGGCCTCCGCTTCGCTTCGGCTACTCCCTCCTCCTCCGGCGCAGAACTGAAGTTCGCGGCGAGTGCACCAGGAACTCAAGTTCGCGCGGAGTGGGCCGGGTCAGTACACGCTGAGGCGGTAGGCGAAGCGGTACGTGCCGGGGGCGATGCGGTACTGGGGGAGCACGTCGGGGCCGCAGCTGGCAGTGCCGATACCGCGGTGGGCGACGTCGAGGTGGACGACCAGTTCGTCGCGCGGCGTGAGCTCGGTGGCGGTGGCAGCGGCGTAGAGGTCGGCCGCGGTGAAGTGGGTGGCCGAGCAGTGCAGCGCGGCGGGCTGCAACACGTCGACGCGTAGCGTCTGGCCCTTCGCCGGGTCGATCAGCTCGAACCAGCGGCAGTCGGTGCGCAGACCGAACTCCTGCGGTACCAGATACGGCGAGTCGTCGGGCGCCTGTTGCCAGGTGCCGAGCACGGCACCTCGATTGCGGTCGGGGTAGTTCTCGTGCGGCCCGCGGCCGAACCAGCGCACCTCGCTGAACCTGCCCGGTGCGGCGAACGTGACGCCGATGCGGGGCAGGTCGGCCAACGAGTCCGGGACGACGACGGTGTGATGGAACTCGACACCATCCTCGACCTCGCGACGATCGACGCGATGCTGCACGAGTTGGTCGGCGGGCAGACGGTCGACGCCGGCATCGAGCCACCCGCCGAGTGCGCGTCCACCGACGCGGATGCGCGCACGCAGCTCGGGCATGAGCTTGAAGCCGTCGTTGTCGGTGGCGGCGCGCCACAGCGACAGCTCGACCGGGCTGACGAGCAGACCGTCGATCGCCGCACCTGCCGCACCTGTTCCACCTGCCGCACCTGTTCCACGGTCGGCGGCGGGTCGCGTGGCCTTCGCTCGTTTCGCCTCGCGCACCACGATCTGATCCCACGCGACCAGGTGGCCTGCCGGTGCGAACCACTGCTCGGCCTTCGTGTACCACCGCACCGCGAGGTGTACCGCGCCGGTGCCGCCGGGCACGGGACAGGGCATCGGCACGTCGACCGAGGCGTGGGCGGCCACGGCCGGCAACTTCAGCGTGCCGCGACGGGCCACAGCGCCGTCGACGAGCAGTTCCCACTCGCCGGTGAGGCCGCGCAGGTCGGTGAACGACTGACGGTTGGTGATGCGCAGCGAGCCCTTGCGGCGTCCAGCAGCGACGGTGACGGGCCGGTACACCCACGCCACCTCGCGCATCGCCGGGTGCGGCTCGCCGTAACTGCCCACCAGGCCGTCGGCGACGAAGTTGCAGTCGTGCGGGGTGTCGCCGAACTGGCCGCCATACGCGAGGCGCACGGTGCCGTCGGACAACACCTGACGGATGCCGTGGTCCTTCCACTCCCACAGGAATCCGCCCTGCAGGCCGGGTGTCGACGAGATGACGTCCCAGTAGTCGGCCAGCGAACCGTTGCTGTTGCCCATCGCGTGGCTGTACTCGCAGAGGATGAGCGGCCGGGTACCCAGGCCATCGGTACCGTACGTGCGAATCGCGTCGATGGTGGCGTACATCGGGCAGACGATGTCGGTGGCGGGCAGCCCGCCGTCGACCCAACCGTCGTGGAAGACGGCACCCTCGTAGTGCAGCGGTCGCGACGGGTCGGCGCGGCGAATCCAGCCCGCCAGTGCGTCGTGGTTGGTGCCGTAACCGCTCTCGTTGCCGAGGCTCCACAGAACGACGCTCGGGTGGTTGCGGTCGCGCTGCACCATGCGGGCCCCGCGCTCGAGCCACGAGCTGCGCCAGCGCGAGTCGTCGCACAGCGACGTGTTGTACGCGTGGCTCTCGATGTTCGCCTCGTCGATGACGTACATGCCGAGCTCGTCGCACAGGTCGAGGAACGTCGAGTCGTTCGGATAGTGCGACGTGCGAACCGCCGTGATGTTGTGGCGGCGCATCGTCAGCAGATCGGCGCGCATGTCGGCCTCGGTGACCGCCTTGCCGCGTTCGGGATGGTGGTCGTGTCGATTGACGCCGAAGATCCACACCGGCTGACCGTTCACCAGCAGTTGGCGGTCGCGCACCTCGACGTGGGTGAAGCCGACCAGCTGATGGGTGGACTCGAGCAGCGTGCCGTCGGGGCCGCGCAGTTCGACGTCGACCCGGTATCGGGCGGGCGATTCGGCCGACCAGGCCTGCACCTTCGGCACCCGGA
>JANOET010000222.1:0-3034 GCA_031413415.1 Acidimicrobiaceae bacterium | reverse complement strand
GGAATAAGAACAGCGGCCAGGGTACCGCAGCTGATAATGATAGAAGCCGCAGCCGATGGCCGTCCCCGTGCGGTCGACGACGTCCACGATGTGCGGCACCAGGCCCCACCACTCCTGGATGACCAGCACCCCGGGGCCGGTGCCCGAGATGTAGCCGTCGCACGTGTGTCCATTGCTCTTGAACGTGACCGTCTCTCCGGTGTGCGCTGCCATGGCGCGCACCGTAGTCCGTCTCGAGGACACGGGGGTGAGCCTGTCCGTTTGTACGGTCACAAAGCACGGTCTGTACGGCTCCGCGGGTGACAACTACGATGATCGCCATGACCGTGCTCGACACCCACCCCGCCGATGCCTTCGCCCACGACCGTGCGCACGTCTTCCACTCGTGGAGCGCCCAGGGCGCCATCAGCCCCCTCGTCGTCACCCGCGCCGAGGGCAGCCACTTCTGGACCGAGGACGGCACCCGCTACCTCGACTTCTCGGCACAGCTGATGAACATGAACATCGGCCACCAGCACCCGAAGCTCGTCGCCGCCATCCAGGAACAGGCAGGTCGGCTGTGCACCATCGCCCCGTTCCACGCCAACGACGCCCGTAGCGAGGCCGCGCGACTGATCACCGAGGTCGCCGCCAACAACAATCCTGACAGCGATCTGAACATGGTGTTCTTCACCAACGGCGGCGCCGAGGCCACCGAGAACGCAGTGCGCATGGCCCGGCTGCACACCGGTCGCCACAAGGTGCTCAACCACTACCGCAGCTATCACGGCGCGACGAACGGCGCGATCACCCTCACCGGCGACCCCCGCCGTTGGCCCAGCGAGCCGGGCATGCCGGGCGTCGTGAAGTTCTGGGGACCGTATCCGTACCGCAGCGCGTTCCACAGCGAGAGCGACGCGCAGGAGTGCGAGCGTGCGCTGCAGCACCTCGACGACGTGCTCATGGTCGAGGGCGCTCAGCACGTCGCGGCGATCATCATCGAGTCGGTCGTCGGGACGAACGGCATCCTGGTCCCGCCGGACGGCTACCTGCAGGGCATCCGCGAGCGCTGCGACCGCCACGGCATCATGATGATCTGCGACGAGGTCATGGCCGGCTTCGGCCGTTGCGGCGAGTGGTTCGCGTTCCAGAAGTGGGGCGTGCAGCCCGACCTGGTGTGCTTCGCCAAGGGCGTCAACTCGGGCTACGTCCCGCTCGGCGGCGTGGTCATCAGCGACAAGGTGTCGGCCACGTTCCGCGATCGCGTCTACCCCGGCGGCCTCACCTACTCGGGCCACCCGCTGGCCTGCGCGTCGGCCGTGGCCAGCATCAACATCTTCAAGGAGGAGGGCATCATCGAGCACGCCCGCTCCATCGGCGCCGACGTGATCGCACCCGGCCTCGAGAAGTTGAAGGCCAACCACCCGAGCGTCGGCGACGTCCGCGGCATGGGTGTGTTCTGGGCCATCGAGCTGGTGAAGAACCGCGAGACCCGCGAGCAGATGGTGCCCTACAACGCGGCCGGTGCCGACGCCAAGCCGATGCAGGAACTCCTCGCGGCGTGCAAGAGCAAGCGCCTGTGGCCGTTCACGCACTTCAACCGCCTGCACGTCACGCCGCCCTGCACGGTCAGCCGCGACCAGGTGGAGGAAGGTCTCGCCATCATCGACGAGGCGCTCACGATCACCGACCAGTACTACACGGGCTGACCCGCACACCACGGACTGACCCGGACACCGCGTCGCACCCCTCTGGCACGCTCCGCGGATGAGTACGTTCACCCACCTCGAATCACGCTTCCAACGCCGCATCGACCTGCTGCTCGCCAACGGCTGGCAGCCCGCCGACCTCGCCCATCTGGTGCGCCGCAGCGGCACGCAACGCAGCACCCGCCTGTTGCTCGGCTACCTCGCGCAACACTCGCGACGAGAACGCGCGCCCGACCGAGCGCCCGCCGAGTGGCTCGACCAACTCCAGGAACTGGGCGTGCTCGAACCCGGCGGCGCGATCGTCGGCGGGCACGGCGAGATCATCGACCGATGGCGGCGCGCCGAGCGACTCGATGCCGACGAGGCCGCGGGCGTCGTGGTCGACACGTTGAGCATCATCGAGTCGGCACCCCGCGTCAGCGAGATGCTGGTGCCGCCCTCAAGGTGGCCCTCCAGCAACAAAGGCCGGGTCGCCCGGGTCGCGCCCGCGGGCGAGGTCGACGGCAAGGCGTTGAAGCTCATCCGCGCACTGCTGGCCAAGGCCGAGGGCACCACCTTCGAAGCCGAGGCCGAGGCCTTCACCGAGAAAGCCCAGGAGCTGATGACCCGCCACTCCATCGACATGGCCATGCTCGCCGCACATGCCGCTGGCAGTGGGGCTCAGTACGGCGTCGAGTCGCGGCGGGTGCACATCGACAACCCCTACGCCGACGAGAAGGCCACGTTCCTGTCGGCCATTGCCCGGGTGAACGGTGCCAAGAGCATCTGGCACCCGGCGGCCGGGTTCTGCACGCTCATGGGCTTCGCTGTCGACCTGCAGCTCACCGACGTGCTGTTCACGTCGCTGCTGGTCCAGGCCACGCACGCCTCCAGCGCAGCGACCGCGCACGACAAGCGGCTGCGCACACCTTCGTTCCGGCGAGCGTTCCTGGTGTCGTTCGCCGATCGCGTGTCCGAACGGCTCGAGCACGCACGACGGCACGTCGCCGAGGAAGCCGAGCACGAGTACGGCGCGGCCATGCTGCCCGTCCTCGCCCAGCGCGACGCTGCGGTCGAGCAGGCGTACGCCGACGCCTTCCCCGACGCGATCACGATGAAAGCCAAGCGCTACAACGCGTACGGTTGGCATGCCGGTCGAGCAGCCGCCGACCGGGCCGACATCGGTGCCGGCGCCGCCATCACCGAGGGCTGAGACAGGTCGGCCGGGTCACCGGTTCACCAGTCGGTGGGCCGGTAGTCCTTCAGGAACTGACCCCACACGTGCTCACCGGTGTTGATGCCGGTGATGATCGGGTCGACGATGCGTGCGGCACCGTCGACGATGTCGAGCGGAGGGTGGAAGCGAT
>JANOET010000221.1:0-6480 GCA_031413415.1 Acidimicrobiaceae bacterium | reverse complement strand
GTCGGGGAAACGAGTGTCGACGTCATGGTCTCATCATGACGGTGACAGTGACTACTGTCAACATGTCATGACAGTGAATACTGTCACAATCACGCCTCGTGTGGTTCAATGGAGCTGTGTCAGACGAGTCAGCCATCGACGAACCGGCCACGTACCACCTTGCGGAGTTGGCCGAGGCGAGCGGCGTCAGCGAGCGGACGATTCGCTACTACCAGGCCGAGCGGCTGCTTCCCCGACCTGGAAAGCGCGGTCGCGACGCCGTGTACTCGACGGCCCATCTCGAGCGCCTCACGCTCATCGGCGAACTACGCGACCGCGGCCTGACCCTGCAGACGATCGGCGAGTTGCTGTCGTCGGAGTACCCGACGGCCACTGTCTCGGAATGGCTCGGTGTCGATGCCACCCTGACCGCACCGTGGTCCGACGACCGACCTCGGACGGTGACCGATGAAGAACTCGTCGAGCTGATCCGTCGACACGGCATCGACCGACCAGGCACCATCGGCGAGCTGCGAGTGGCTGGCTATCTGACTGCTCAGCCGGGTGACGGTTGGACGATCACCAGTCCAGCGCTGCTCCACCATGCGCTGCAACTGCAGCGTGCAGGCATCGACGTCGACATCAGTGCCCGAGTGCGCGACTTGCTCCGCCGCCGACTCGCCAAGGCCGTCGACGACACCGTGAAGCTGATGGTCGAGCGGACCGGTGCCGGGTTCGCGGGCAATGCCAGCGCCGGGGACCTCGAGACTGCGATCGGTGCGCTGCGCCCGGTCGCTCGCGAGATGTCGAGCGTCATCCTGGCCCAGGAGGTCGAACGGGCCCTCACCGAACTCGTCCGATCGGGTCCGCGAAACCTGTCGCGATCCGTACGCCACTGAACGCCACTGCTCGGGCAGTGCGTGTGCTGCGGCACGAAGTGCGCCGCCGATCGATCAGTTGGCCAGCGAGCCGCCGTAGATCTGCCAGGCGAGCACCGACTTGGCGGCCAGGCTGAGCACGAGGTACGTCTTCTCTCCGTACGCATAGTTGCGCCACCGGCCGACACCGCGGTACTGCAGCCACTGGTTGAGCCCGAAGCTGAAGAAGAAGATCAGCTCGGCGATCACGATGCCGTACACGAAGCCGGGGACCTCTTCCGCGCCGAGGACGTTCACCCAGATCGCGATCCACGGTGCGAGACCGGCGATCGTGCCGAACCAGAAGGGGACCATCGTCGTCGAGGTGCGGCCGGGCGGGTTCATGCGCTCCTGCAACCACCCGAACAGGATCATGGCGACGTTCGCTCCGGCGATGGCCACCACGGCGGTGATGTCGGTGATACCGCTGTACGACGCGATGAGCAACACCATCAGGGTGGCGCTGAACGAGTACTCGACCCAACGGAAGCGGTTGATCCCGCCCGCGAGGTCGCGTTCGTAGGTGCGACGAGCGAACGTGGCCGTGGCGAAGTGGTCGAACGCGGCGAGCAGCAGGAACACGGCGATCGCCGGGCCGATCGGTACGTCGAACAGGCCCTCGGGGGTGGTCAGACGCGTGCCGGGAGGGCCCTGCGGAAAGGTGGTGGTCACGGTGATGGCGAAGTCGCTCGCCATCGCGAGGATCAGCAGCGCCTGCGCCGCGTGCAACACGCTGAGGCCGAGGTTCCACGTGCGAAGACCCGAGAGCCGTTCGGGGGTGACCCCCGACGCCGTGGGTGTTTCGCTGACGGTCGGTGACGTGGTCGATGGTTCGGTCATGGGGGGTTCCTACTGTTCGCGAGGAAGGTCGGCGGATGACGGACCTGTGGTTGGATGCAGTGTGTCACGGCGCGATGCATGCACGAAGGAATGCAGGCGTTCGCCATCGGCGCAGATGCCGGCGAGCAGCCCTGGGAAGATGAACCGGTGGAACGGCGCGACGGCGATCCAGTACAGGCGCCCGAGCAGCCCCCGCGGATGGAACCGTGCCGTCTGCGTGATGCGCGAACCGGCGCCGTCGGGCTCGATCTGCCATTGCAGCCAGGCGTCGCCGGGAAGACGCATCTCGGCGCGTAGCCGCAGCAGGCTGTCGGTCGCGAGTGACTCGACGCGCCAGAAGTCGAGCGGATCACCGACCGACAACTGGCCCGGATGCAGGCGACCGCGACGCATGCCGACGCCACCGGCCAACGAGTCGAGCACCCCGCGCAGGCTCCACAACCAATCGCCCGCGTACCAACCGTTTCGGCCACCGATCGAGCAGACCACCTGGAACAGCTCGTCGGGGAGGGCGGCCACGTGCCGCTCGCGTCGGTCGAGGTTCACGGTGCCGCCGGACCAGGCGGCGTCGGTGGGCTGCGGTTCCGCAGGTGGGCGCCCGCCGAGCTCGGCGTGGGCCCAGCTCGTCGGCACGTCGCCGTTGATCGAATGGCCGAGCGCCAACTCCACCGCTGCTCGATAGCCGAGCTGATCGATGGGCATCACGTCGACCGCCGCCTCACCGGTCACGATCACATCGTTCACCAGGCTCTGGATGAGTGGTCGCGCCAGCATCGGGGGAATGGGCGTGACGAGGCCGATCCACCGCGACGACAGACCGGGCGTGAGGAAGGGCACCGGCACGACGAGCCGGCGACGCAAGCCTGCAACCTCCGCGTACTGGGCCATCATCTCGCGGTAGGTCAACACCTCGGGCCCGCCCACATCGAGGACTCGACCGGTGACATCGGCGGTCAACGACTCGACGAGGAAGTGCAGCACGTCGCGCACGGCGACCGGCTGGCACTTGGTGTCGACCCAACGAGGGGTGACCATTGCGGGCAGCACTTCCACGAGATAGCGGAGCATCTCGAAGCTGGCCGAACCCGACCCGATGACCACGGCGGCCCTCAGCTCGACGACCGGCACCGAGCCCTTGGCGAGTTCGGCTCCCACCTCCTGTCGGCTCGCGAGGTGTTCGCTGAGGTTGCCCGAGGAATGGTCGCCCAGCCCGCCGAGATAGATGATGCGACGCACCCCGGCGACGCCGGCCGCGTTCCGGAAGTTCTCGGCGACAGAACGATCGTGCTCGGCCCACTCAGCCGTGGAGCCGATCGAGTGCACGAGGTAGAACGCTGCATCCACGCCGACCATCGCCTCGCTCAGATCGTCGCCGACGTCGCCCTGGACGATGTCGACTGAGTCGTGCCACGGAGCGGACAGCACCTTCGCCGGTGTGCGGACGAGGCATCGCACGCGGTAGCCCCGTTCGAGCAGCACGGTCACCAGTCGTCCGCCGACATAGCCGCTCGCCCCCGTGACCAGCACCATTGCCCCAGGTTGGACGCCGGGGTCTCCATCGATGGGCGCGGCTTCGTTGGGGTTCATGTCTCGTTCGGTTTCGTCGTCACTGGTGGGCCGGTGGGTTGAGAACTGAATGCGGACAACCGTGGGTGCGTGTCGTTCATTCCCGCATGCAGCCCGGGTCATCCACCGTCATGCGACGCCACGGCGCTCGTCCGGCGTCCGTCCATCGCTTCGTGCACGCGCGCGAATGAGGCACACTCGCGTTCATGATTGTCGATTGCGCCGCCTACCTCGACGGCGTTCGAACCGCAGTCGATCCGCATCCGGACTCGGCCTCGAAACGGTCGGGCGTCCCAGGAGAGTTCATCTGGCTCGGGCTGCGCATGCCCAACGAGCAGGAACTGGACACATGGTGCACGGCGCTCGACCTCGACGACGTGTCGGCGCAGGAGCTGCTGATGCCCCACTCGAGGCCCGTGCTGGAGATGGAGGGGCCCACACTCGTCATGGTGTTGCGCACTGCTCGCTACGACGACGCGGCCGAAGCCGCAGTGCTGGGCGAGATGTCGGTGCTCGTGGGAGCGCGGGCGGTCATCTCCATCCGGCACGGCCACGCCAGCCCGCTCGCCACGTTGCGCGCCGCGATGGAACGCGATGTCGACCGGCTGTGTCATGGACCGATGGGCGTCCTCGCGGGCATCGTCGGTCGGGTCATCGACGACTACAGCCCCGCCCTCGACGGCTTCGAGCGCGACGCAGTGGAGGTGGAGCGGGAGGTGTTCTCCGAGGCGCGCCACCAGCCGGTGAAGCGGCTCTACAAGCTGAAGCGCGAAGTGCGTACTCTGCTCGTCGCCATCGATGCGTTGCAGGACCCGTTGAACCGTCTGATTCGCACGATCGGTCATCGGGTGAGCCCCGAAGTGTTGGCCGACCTCAGCGAAGCCGCCGACCAACTGGACCGAACGGTGACGCGCACGCAGTCGCTGTCGGGGCTGCTCGACGCCGCGCTCACGGCCAGCCTGGCGCAGATCTCGATCCAACAGAACGAGGACATGCGGCGCATCAGCGCCTGGGTGGCCATGGCAGCCGTGCCCACGCTCATTGCCGGCATCTACGGAATGAACTTCGACACCTTCCCGGAGTTGCACTGGGACTTCGGCTACCCGCTCATTCTGTTCGTGATGGCGGGCATCGCTGGCCTGATGTACCGGTCGTTCAAGAAGGGCGGATGGTTCTGATGCTGCGGAGCGGACGGGCGACCCTGCTCCAGCCAGCGCGCCAGTGGGTCATCGCGTCGCCTGGAGCATGAAGGGCGCGATTCGGCCCGCGTGGTCGGAACAGGGGCGTCCGAACCCGGAAGGGTGGCTGTGCCTGCGGGCACCCGATGTGCACTTCATCCACACCCGTATCGGGCACCTTGACCCCGAGCGCCGACCTGCGACGTTTGCCCGCAGCGGCGGTGGGGAAGTGGAGAGAACACTCACAACCAGGAGCGTTCTTCATGATTGGTTTCATTCTCTTCCTCATCGTCATCGGCCTGATCGGTGGCTTCGTCGCCCGTGCTCTCGTGCCCGGCCGCGATTCGTTGTCGCTCGGCGGCACGCTGCTGCTGGGTGTCGTCGGTTCGTTCATCGGCGGATTCCTCGGCTACCTGCTGTTCCGTGACGACGCCAACGACGGTGCGTTCCAGGCATCGGGCATCATCGGCTCGATCATCGGGTCGGTCATCGCTCTGCTCATCTACCGCGCCGCCACCGGCCGCAACTCGGTTCGGAGCTGATCCCCTGTGACCACGATCACCGACAGATGTCCGTCGCGGTCAGCAACACGGTCCAAAGCAAACGGCTCGGCAACTACCGTGCAGCACGTGGCTGCCCAAGGTGACGGATCGCTGGTCACGTGATCGGCCAGCTCGATGCGTTCTATCGGCGATCGGGTGCGAACGTGCCCAACGGTGACCCGCTTCCCTCGCATGGCGCTCAGATGGAGGGCTACTTCTGGCGGGTCACCGATGTGGCGTCGCTACGAGTGGTCATCGTCCTGTGTGGCGTCAATCGCCATCCCGACGGCGACTGGGCGACCGTGGCGATCGGCGCCGAGCCTGGCGGATTCGTGCGATCGGCGGTGCTGCCGCTCGCATCAGCGCGACGCGACACGTTCCTCGTGACCGCGGGTGATGGCCGGTTTCGTGCCACGGCGACCGAGGTGCACATCGAGCTTGCTCCGGACGCCATCGTCGACCTCTCCATCGACCGCACGGTCCCGTGGCCGCACTCGCTCGGCGGTGGCGGTGTCTTCTCGGCCGTCCCGTTCTTGGGCCAGTACTGGCACCCTCACGTGCTCGGTGGTTCGGTGTCGGGCCTCGCGGTCATCGGCAGTGAACAGTGGGGGTTTGCCGACGCGAACATCTACGCCGAGAAGAACTGGGGTGCCGGCTTCCCCGAGCGATGGTGGTGGGGCCAGGCCCAGGGATTCGAGAATCGCGAGGTGTGTGTCGCCTTCGGTGGCGGGCGGCTCACTGCCGGCCCGCTCGCGATGACGGTGGGCGGCGCAGTCGTGCGAGTGGACGACCGGGTGGTGCGGTTCGCGCCACCACTCTCCAGGGTGCGCAGCTCGACCGACGGGACGCGCTGGGAGGTCCACGCTCGCAGCCGCCGGCAGTCGCTTCGTCTCGTCGGCGTGGGTCTTGGTGAACCGCATGTCCTTCCCGTTCCGCTTCCTGCGGAGCGCAGGAACGTCGACACCGACTTCGAGTACCTCGCCGCGCACATGACCATCGAGCTGACCGGTGATGTCCGCTACTCGGGTGAGACCCACCTCGCGGGCCTCGAGGTCGGGTCACGCTGATCGGCGTCACCGCCCGCCGAAGGTCCTTGTCCGGTCGGCTCTGCCACGGTTTCGTCGAGGCCGGAAGCCGTCCCCGCCTTGGGCAGGGTGACCTGCTCATGGCGGCGGCGGCGTCATCGAACGGGCCGTGCTGCAAGGCGAAGGTGAGGTAGTAGAGCGAGCCGATCCCCCGCACGCCGAAGAACGCGATCGTCCGTCGCTCGCTGGTCCGGGGTCGACCCCCGAGCAGCGCGACCCCGGCCACGATCGGGCGGACCACCAGAACGCCCAGGACCGCCACCGCGAAGCCAGCCCACGTGAGCTCGTTGAGCAGGCCGTTGGAGACGGCGCCACCGAGCAGGAGGAGCAGCGCGACCATCAGCATCTCCTCCACCTGCCGGGCGAACTCGTG
>JANOET010000220.1:0-3393 GCA_031413415.1 Acidimicrobiaceae bacterium | reverse complement strand
CGGCCTGGATGGCGGTCCACACACGTTCGGCGGTCATGGGCAGTTGGCGGATCGGGGTGCCCACCAGCTTGGCGAGCGCGTTCGAGATGGCGGCCGCCGTGGCCACGTTCGGTGCCTCGGCCAGACCCTTGGCGCCTCGCGGCCCGGCGTTCGGGGTGTTGATCTGCACGAAATGGATGTCGATCGGTGGCGCGTCGGCGCACGTCTGCAACTTGTACTCGAGCAGCGCTGCGTTGCGCTGCTTGCCGTCGTCGTCGTAACGGGTGCCTTCGGTGAGGGCCTGACCGATGCCCATGAGCACCCCGCCCTCGACCTGACCGGTGGCGCCGATCGGATTGATGATCGTGCCCGAGTCGTGGGCTGCGTTGACGTGCAGCACCCGGGCGACGCCGGTCTCGCGGTCCAGCTTGACCTTCACGGCGTGGCACGAGAACTGCGGTGCCACCCAGGCGGTCATGCCCACGTCGCCGACGCAGGTCGCACCCGTCACCGCAGGTGGCGCGGGCGGCGCGCCGGAGCCGTGTCCGATGAGCAACTCGCCGCCGGCAGCGATACCGGCGAGCTCGGCGATCGGCACCGATCGCGAAGGTGTGCCGGCCACCGATGCCGCACCATCGCCGAGCACGATGTCGGCCGGGCTGGCCTCGAGGTGCTCGGCGGCCAGCTGCTTGAGCTGCTCGGCGATCTGACCGGCCGCGGCGACCGCGGCTCGACCGTTGTTGAACAGCGTCTGCGAGCCGGTCGCACCCATGTCGTAGGGGGCGACGCTGGTGTCCTGGTAGACGAGCTCGAAGTCCTCGGCCCGCATGCCCAGCTCGTCGGCGACCAACTGGCGCAGCGTCATCACCGCTCCGGTGCCGCACTCCTGTGCCCCGGTGATGATCTGGCCGCTGCCGTCGCCGTCGATCTTCACGTACGCGCCCGACGGCACGCCGAAGCTCGGCCACCAGCCGATGGCGACACCGATGGCCTCGTCGTCGGCGAGCGGACCGCCGTACCCGGCACCGTCGGCGGCGGCGCGGATGCAGTCGACCAGACCGATCTCGTCGTACACCTGGCCGCTGGGACCTTCCTTGCCGGTGGCGACGGCGTTCTTCAGGCGGAACTCGACCGGGTCCATGCCGATGGCGGCGGCGACCTCGTCGGTGTGGCTCTCGAGCGCCCAACAGGTCTGCGGCGCCGTTGGCGCGCGCACTGAGCCGGACGGCTGGTGGTTGGTGTACACCAGGTGGGCCTCGGCCAGGGCGTTCGGCAACTGGTACGGCCCCAGCGCGTGCATTGCGGCAAGTTGGCTGAAGAACCCTGCGTCGGCCGTGTAGGCGCCGTTGTCGATGGCCAACCACACCTTGCGGGCGGTGATCGTGCCGTCGCGCTTCACGCCGGTCTCGAAGTCGTAGACGATGCCCTCGCGACGACGGTCGGGGGCGATGAACTCTTCGCGACGGCTGAACACCAACCGCACGGGACGCTTCGTGGCCTTCGCCAGCGCCGCGACGTGGGCCTCGTAGTGGAAGCCGCACTTGCCCCCGAAGCCGCCGCCGAGATGGGGCACGATGATCCGGACGCGGTTGGCGGGCAGCTCGAGGGTCTCGCACACGCCGGCGCGAGCGTCGAACGGGACCTGTGTGCTCGTCCAGATGGTGACCTTGTTGCCCTCCCATTGGGCGACGACGGCGCGGGGCTCGATGGGTGCCGCGTGGCAGCTGTCGGCCACGTAACGGCTGTGCACGACCACGTCGGCCTCGGCGAGGCCGTGGGCGACGTCGCCCTTGGCGATGGAGGCGAACGACGCGTCGTTACGATCTCGCACGAGTGGGTCGATCGCGCCGTAGGCCGACCACACGTCGTGCACGAGCGGGGCGTCGGCGGCGAGGGCTTCCTCGATGTCGTTGACCAGGGGCAGCGGGGCATACTCGACCACGATCGCGTTCAGCGCCCGCTGCGCGGTGGGCACGTCGACCGCAGCGACCGCGGCGAGGATCTCGCCCTCGAAGCGCACCACGTCGCGGGCGAAGAGCGTGCGGTCCTGCACGAACGGGCCGAACCGGACATCGGGGACGTCGTCCTGGGTGAGGACGGCGAACACACCGGGAATGGCCCGGGCGGCCGTCACGTCGAGGCGCACGATGCGAGCATGGCTCACCTCGGCGTACTTGAACTTCGCGACCAGCGCGCCGGTGAGCGTGAGGTCGGCGGTGTACCTACCGCTGCCGGTGACCTTGTCGGGGCCGTCGGCGCGGACGAAGCGGGGTGCGGAAGTTACGGTGCTCATCGGTCGTTCACTCTGCCAGATGCGGGAGGGTCCAGATGCCGGAAGCGCGCAGACCAGTCGGTCGGGTGGCGAATGGCCCAGATTTGGGACGTTTCGCGCCCATTGCTAGGCGCTGATGCTCACGAAGTTGCTCGCTGCCCCGTCGTCCTCGCCACCTCGGCGGCTCATCCGCCGCATCGCCAGGCCGGCGAGCGCGACTGCGAGCAGGGTGAAGACGAGCATCACGGTGGCGAGTGCGTTGAGCGCCGGCGTGCTGCCCCCTCGCGCGCCGGAGTAGATCTTGATCGGCACGGTGTCGGTGGACGCGCCGGTGGAGAGGAACGACGAGATGACGAAGTCGTCGACCGACGTGGCGAACACCACCATGACGCTGGCGAAGATGGCCGGCGCCAGCAGCGGGAGCAGGATCAGGCGGATCGCCTGCAGTCGGCTGGCACCCAGGTCGCGTGCGGCCTCCTCGTACTGTCCCCCGATCGCGGCGAGGCGGCTGCGCACGATGACGACGACGAAGCTCATCGTGAACGTGATGTGGCCGATGAGTTGGCGGCTCATGCCCGCCGGTACGGCCGTGTAGGCCTGCGTGAAGACCAGGAACAGCGCCACACCGAACACGATCTCGGGCGTGACGATGGGGATGAGCATCAGCCCGTTCGCGGCGTTGCTCGACCTGCCACGCCAGCGGTGCAGGCCGATGGCCATGGCCACCCCCAGCGGGGTGGCGACCAGCATGCACAGTGCTGCGAGTTGGAGGGTGTTGAACATCGCGGTGTGCAGGCTCTCGTCGTGCCACACCGACGACACCGGGTCGCCCCAGTACCACCGGAACGACGGCGATTGCAGCGAACTGCGGCTCTTGCCGCTGTTGAACGAGATGCGGACGGCGACGAGCACGGGCAGGAGCGACCAGAGGATGTACACCCAGGTGAGCATCGCCAGGATCGGCGCCCCACCGTGGCGGCGACGGAAGGGGTTCATCGCTCGGCCAGCCGTTGTTGACGAATGGTCGTGACCAGGTAGTAGGCCATCAGGAAGAACAGGAAGGTCATCAGCACGAGCACCAGCGAGGCACCGGTCTGCGGCTGGCTCGTGCCGAGCAGATAGTTCTCGATCTGGTTGCCGAC
>JANOET010000219.1:0-5913 GCA_031413415.1 Acidimicrobiaceae bacterium | reverse complement strand
GTCGTCGGAGTGAGCTTGATCCTGACGTCGATCGGGACCAACCGATTCGCCCCAGAGGTCCCGTCGCCGATCGAAGAACGGCGACGGGCCGGCGAGTCGATCCTGGTGCCGGTGCTCGGTGATCTCGACGGACTCTCGGATGTGTTTCGACTCGGTCGAGACCTTGCTGATCCCGCCGGAGGGCTCGTGCAACCGCTGGTGCAGATCACCTCGCCGAACCGTGCCGACATCCTCGCGGGCCGGGCGAAGCAAGCCGACGTCGACCGGGTGCTGCGCAAGCTCGGCGGAGATGCCGAGACGCTGTTGCGCGTCGACCGCTCGGTGTCCACCGGATTGCACCAGGCGACCATCGAGACCGACGCGTCGCTGCTCCTGCTGGGGTGGCCCGGACCCGAAGACCTCCGGGCGCGGATGGTGGGTGCCGGCTACGGCGAGATCATCGCGGCGACGAACGTCCCCGTGGCCATCGCGGCGCTGCACCCGGACAACGAGCGCGGGCGCGTGGTCCTGTACTCGCCCACCCGTGAGCTGGCCCCCGGCAACCTTCCCACCATGGCGCTGGCGCTCGAGGTCGCATCGACCCTGTCACACCATCGCGCCGGAGAGCTCGTCATCGGTCCGGTCTCGCCTTCGGCGCTCACCACCGCCGGCCTCACGGTCCCGCCGACGGCCGAGCATCGCGACGGCGACCAAGATTTTGAAAAGTGGGTTGCAGCGGTCACCGGCCCGGGCGATCTCATCGTGGTGCCCATCCACGAGACGTCCATCAGCACGGCCGCGAACCGGGTGTATCACTCCGGACGATCGGTGCTCGCCGTCATCCACAACCCCGAAGTTTCCTCTGGCGCAGCGGTGAGCCCCATGACCCTCCCCGTGGGCAAGTCGCTCGGCGGCTGATCGGTCCCTCCCGCCGTCATGCCCGACGACCGCACGACCCGACGCCGCAGTGCGCTCGACCGATTCCTCACTCGACCCGCGTCCCTCCTCATCGCGACGCTCGCGATCATCGGCGTGACGGCCGCGACCGTGCTGCTCGGCGCACTGGTCATCTACCTGTACGACGAATCGGAATTCGCCACCTACGGCGAAGCGCTGTGGTTCACCCTGCAGACCGCCACCACTGTGGGATACGGCGACATGACACCCAAGCGAGCCGTCGGCCGAATCGTGTCTGCCGCAGTGATGCTCGTGTCCCTCGCGCTGCTCACCGTGATGACCGCCACCATCACGTCGTACTTCATCAAGCGTTCGACACTCGCCGGCAATCAGGCCGACCACGACGAGATCATGACCGCCTTCGCACGGCTCGAGACCTCCGTGCTCGCACTCCGCGCGCAACTCGACGAGGTGAGACCGGAGATCCGCCGGACCGATGGTACGGCGCCAACGACAATCGACGCAGCTGAACGGCACCCAATCGACTGAAGCGCCCCTCATGGACCGGTCGTTGCCGAGGTCCCTGGGTCCTGCGCCGACTTTGCGATGTTGTAGGGGCCGCGACTCAGGTTTCGAGTCGCTCAGCAGCGGCCGACGTCGGCGAGCACCGAGGCCCTCCACGCCGTGCACGACGCAACGCGAAGGACTGACGCGGAAGTGGGGCTGTTCCGTTCCGGAGTCCGAAACAGAACAGCCCCAGAAGGCCAAGTGGGACGAATCAGCCCCGGCAGCCCGGCGGACTCAGCTGCAGCCGCTGGTGCTGCCGCAGCTGGGGCAGGCGTGGCACGAACCGGCACGGATCATCTGCACACCACACTGCATGCACATCGGTGCATCGCTGTGGCGTGCCGCCGGCTTGGGCGTGCTGTCGGCGGCCCTCACGATGCCGTCAGGGTTGGTGACGTCGTTGTTCGGCGCCGGCGGCGCGGTGCCCAGCTCGAGCTGCTGTACCAGTTCCTCGGCCGACGGGATGGTCTTCGGATCGGCGGCCATCTCGCTGCCGGTCCGGGTCTGCATCACGCTCTCCTCGACGCCCGGCAGCGTGGGCTGCAGCCGCTCGTCGATCGAGAAGATGCCCATCTCGGCGCGCTCGTCGTAGGTCAAGTACTCGAGCGCGAGGCGGCGGAACAGGTAGTCCATGATCGACGAGGCGAAGCGGATGTCGGGGTCGTCGGTCATGCCGGCCGGATCGAAGCGCATGTTCGTGAACGCCTCGACGAAGGCCCTCAGCGGCACGCCGTACTGCAGGCCGTAGCTGATGCTCTTCGCGAACGCGTCCATGATGCCGCTGAGGGTCGAGCCCTGCTTCGACACGGTGAGGAAGATCTCACCGGGCTGGCCGTTCTGGTACTCGCCGATGGTGGCGAAGCCCTTGCAGTCGGCGACACGGAACTCGAACGTGCGTCCACGACGGCTGCGCGGCAGCTTCTGGCGGATCGGCTGGTGGACGATCCTCTCGACGATGCGCTCGACCACCTCGGTGGCTGCCGCCTCGGCGGTCGGTTCCTGAGCATCGTCCTTCTTCGCGGTGCTGAGTGGCTGGGCCACCTTGCAGTTGTCGCGGTAGATGGCGACGGCCTTCAGGCCGATCTCCCAGCTCAGCTGATGCAGCGCCTCGATGTCGGCGATCGTCGCCTCTTCGGGCATGTTCACCGTCTTGGAGATGGCGCCGGAGATGAACGGCTGCACGGCACCCATCATCCGGACATGGCCCTCGTAGTGGATGGTGTTGTCGCCCATCGAGCAGGCGAACACGGCCACGTGCTCGGCAGCCAGGTGCGGCGCACCGAGGATGCTCTTCTCGGTGTCGATGTAGGCGACGATGTCGGCGATCTGCTCGGGGGTGTACCCGAGCTTGCGCAACGCACGCGGGATCGTCTGGTTGACGATCGTCATCGTGCCGCCACCGACGAGCTTCTTCATCTTCACCAGACCCAGGTCGGGCTCGATGCCGGTGGTGTCGCAGTCCATCATCAGGCCGATGGTGCCCGTGGGTGCGAGCACGCTGGCCTGGCTGTTGCGAACGCCGTGCTCCTCGCCGTCGACTACCGCCGAGTTCCACGCCTGACGGCCGGCCTCGACCAGTTCGGCGGGGACCATGCCGGTGTTGGCGATCTGCTCGTGGGCATCACGGTGCATGCGCAGCACGTTGAGCATGAACGGCTCGTTGTCGGCGAAGCCGGCGAACGGGCCCATGCGGCTGGCGGTGCGAGCGCTCGTGGCGTACGCGTGGCCGGTCATCAGCGACGTGAGGGCGGCGGCCCAGGCACGACCCTCCTCGCTGTCGTACGGCAGGCCCAGCGCCATCAGCGTTGCACCGAGGTTGGCGTAGCCGATGCCGAGCTGGCGGAACTTGCGGCTGTTCTCGCCGATGGGCTCGGTCGGGTAGTCGGCGCGGCCGACGAGGATCTCCTGCGCCGTGAAGATGACTTCGACGGTGTGCGTGTACGCCTCGACGTCGAACGTGCCCTCCTCGTCGAGGTAGTGCAACAGGTTGATCGATGCCAGGTTGCAGGCGGAGTTGTCGAGATGCATGTACTCGCTGCAGGGGTTCGAACCGTTGATGCGACCCGTCGCGTGCGCGGTGTGCCACTTGTTGATCGTGGTGTCGAACTGCAGGCCCGGGTCGGCGCACTCCCATGAGGCGGTGGCGATGTCGCGCCACAGGTCGCGGGCACGCACGGTGCGCACGGTCGAGCCGTCGGTGACGGCCTTGAGGTCCCAGTCGGCGTCGTTGACGACGGCTTCCATGAAGTCGTCGGTGATGCGCACCGAGTTGTTCGCGTTCTGGTACTGGATGCTGAACGAATCGCTGCCGTCGAGGTCCATGTCGAAGCCGGCATCGCGCAGCACGCGAGCCTTCTTCTCCTCCTTGGCCTTGCACCACACGAACTCCTGCACGTCGGGATGGTCGACGTTGAGGATGACCATCTTCGCCGCACGACGGGTCTTGCCGCCGCTCTTGATGGTGCCGGCCGACGCGTCGGCGCCACGCATGAAGCTGACCGGGCCGCTGGCGGTGCCGCCGCCGTTCAGGAACTCGTAGCTGGAGCGGATCTTCGACAGGTTCACGCCGGCGCCGGAGCCACCCTTGAAGATGACGCCCTCTTCCCGGTACCAGTTGAGGATCGAGCTCATCTTGTCGTCGACCGAGAGGATGAAGCATGCGCTCGCCTGCTGCGGGACGCCCTTCACACCGATGTTGAACCACACCGGGCTGTTGAAGGCCGCTCGCTGGGTGACGAGGATGTACTTCATCTCGTTGCGGAAGGCCTCGGTCTCGGCCTCGTCGGCGAAGTAGCCGCCCTCGACGCCCCAGGCCGTGATGGTCTCGGTGACGCGGTCGATGACCTGACGCAGCGAGGTCTCGCGCTCGTCGGTGCCGAGCGTGCCGCGGAAGTACTTCTGGGCGACGATGTTGGTGGAGTTCAGCGACCACGTGGTGGGGAACTCGACACCGAGCTGCTCGAAGGCGACCGTGCCGTCCTTCCAGTTGCTGATCCGCGCGTCGCGGCGCTCCCACACCACCTCGTCGTAGGGATGCACACCCGGCGTGGTGAAGTGCCGGCGGATACCGATGGCGAGACGATCAGGCGCCAATGACATGTTGTGTGCTCCTTGTTGACGATCGGGCGGCTGCAACGCCCTGAAAAGATGGTGTTTCGACCTGGGAAAGGTCCCTCGATGCGGCCAGCGGCGGATTCGACGGACGAAACGAAGGTTCGGCGGCCACCACAACATGTGGTGGGTGGTGAACCCCATTGAACCCGCCGACCACAAGTGGTTGGGAGATTACAGCACTGTAGTTACATCCGTGTCAATGACCAACCAGCGATGTCCGCGAACCCGCAGGCACCGCACCTCGGACTGGCCACGCACTGCAGACATCGCATGGTCGACGGTGCAAGATCGCAGGTCCGGAGTCCTTGCCCCCACGACGGTTCGGTACCTTCGAGGTCCTTTCCGACCACGTCCGCAACCTTGTGTCGTCCATCCACGTCTTGCACCGTCGCCAGCTGACGGGGGCACCTTACGGGCACCTGCCTGTGGGGAGGAAGGGGTACAAGGCTGTGAATTACCGTGTGCATCGGGTGTGGACGGACCGTGAACATCGGGGAACGACCAGAGAACCAGGCAG
The DNA here is from genome assembly GCA_031413415.1 of Acidimicrobiaceae bacterium. Taxonomy (GTDB): domain Bacteria; phylum Actinomycetota; class Acidimicrobiia; order Acidimicrobiales; family Ilumatobacteraceae; genus UBA668. Next base: position 839 of record JANOET010000219.1, on the reverse strand, counting down.
TGGTTGTCCACATATCCACAGGCGGGCGGCTCACACGGCGACGACGTCGACCGGAATGCCGTTCAGCACCGACGTGCCGCTGAGTGGATCGAGCGCCTCGTGATCGGACAGCACATTGCTGTTCACCCCGGCCCGCTCGGCCGCGACGCGCAGCCGGGTGCCGGGCTGACCATGCCCCCATCCGTGGGGAAGGCTGACCACACCGGGACGGACGGCATCGGTGACCTCCACCGCTGCGTCGACCGAACCGACGCGGCTGGTCACGCGTGCCACTCCCCCGTCGACCAGGCCGAGCCGGTGAGCGTCGTCAGGGTGCACGTGCAGGGTGCAGCGGGGCTTGCCCTTCACGAGCACCTCGATGTTGTGCATCCACGAGTTGTTGCTGCGCAGGTGACGGCGACCGACGAGCACCAGGTCGCGGGCCTCGAGTTCGGGAATGCACGCGGCGAGACGGTCCAGGTCGGCCATCAGCACCGGATGGGCGAGCTCGACGGTGCCCGACGGTGTTCGCAGCACGTCGGGCAGCCGCGGCTGCAGCGCTCCGAAGTCGACACCGTGCAGGTTCGCCTGCAGCAGTGCCAGGCTCGCGCCGCCGGGGTTCGCGCCGAACCCAGCACCGTACGGCCCGGTCTGGAGCATGAAGTCGAGCGTGCGCTCGGGCCCGGGCACCTCGCCGAGCGAGGCCAGGATCTCGTCGGGATCGCGCCCGTGGATGGGCGACGACGGGTCGTTGACGCTCTGGCCGACCATGCCCGCCAGACCGAGACCGTCGGCTGCCGCCGGGTCGGCGTCGGGCCCGAAGCCGGCGGCGATGAGGCCCAGCTTGGACAGGATCTCCC
>JANOET010000218.1:0-4853 GCA_031413415.1 Acidimicrobiaceae bacterium | reverse complement strand
CGACACCGAGATCCTGGACATGGAGTCGGCGATCGCGATCCGTCAGACCGCGATCCGCGCGGCAGCGTCCGGCGGCGAGGTGGTCGGACCAGCTGCCGAGGCCGAACTGCTGGCGCTCACGACCGAGCAGGTCCGACTGCGAGACGAGCGCATCACACTCGATTCGATGGTCGGCCGACCGCTGCCGCCGAGCGATCCGCACAGCCACCTCCGGCACCGCAGGAGGCCCGTCCCCGCCGAGGAGCGGTCCCGTCGCCGCGTCCTCGCGATCTGGTCGGCCATCAGCACGCCGCTGGTGCTGCTGTGGCTGACGTTGCTGGTCCTTCCGCTCGGGGGGTCGGTGATCGGACTGTCGGCAGCTGCGCTGCTGGTGATGTGCGCGATCGAGGCGATCGCCCGTCGGCAACTCGCCCGCTTCCTGGTCGCGTTGGTCGTGGTCGTCATCGCAACGGTGGCGATCGCGGCGGTGGCACTCGCGCTGATCGCCGACTGGCGTCGCGCATCGGGGCTGCTCCTCGTTGGCGCGGCCGTGGTGCTGCTCGTGTTGAACCTGGTCGAGTTGCGGCGCGACTGACGCTGGCGGGGCTCAGGCTGCTCGTCGCCGCCGGTGTGTCATTGGGTGGTCACGAAGCGATCATTGGGCGGTCCAGCCACCGTCGACAGGGAGGATCACGCCGTTGACCATCGATCCTGCGTCGGACGCCAGGTAGACGACGGCGCCGGCGACGTCGGCGATCGTGCCGACCTTGCCGATGGGGATGCGAGCGAGGACCCCACGCAGGTACTCGGGATCGTCCAGGCGCTCGGCGGTGCCGGGAGTGTGGATGAACGTCGGGGCGACGGCGTTCACAGTGACGCCCAGCGCGCCCCACTCGAGGGCCAGGACCCTGACGATCTGGTTCACGGCACCCTTCGATGCGCAGTAGACGGCGTGGTCTCGGATCCCGACGAGCGACGCCTGCGAGCTGATCGCGATGATGCGTCCCGAACCCTGGGCGAGCATCACTCGACCGGCTTCCTGGGCGGTGAAGAACAGGCCTTTTGCGTTGACCGCCATCATCTCGTCCCAGTCGGCCTCGGTGACCTCGAGCGCGGGGTGGTTGGCGCCGAGTCCGGCGTTGGCGACGAGGATGTCGAGTCGGCCGTGGCGTTCGACGATCTCGTCGACACCGCGTCGGATCGACGCGAGGTCGCCCACGTCGAGGGCGAGACCCGAGGCGCGACCGCCTGCCGCGATGATCTGAGCGGCGGCCGCGTCGGCCTCGTCGAGGGAGCGCGCGGCGACGGCCACCGTCGCTCCTGCGGCGGCCAGGGCATCGACGAGACCCCGTCCGATGCCACGGCTCGCGCCGGTGACCAGGGCGACCCGGCCTTCGAGGCCGAACGACGGAAGGTGTTCGCTGTCGATGCCGTGACCCTACTCATGGATCGCGAATCATGGATCGCGAATGAGAGATCGCGAGTGAGACGATCATTCGCATGGGTAATGAGTTACGCTAACGACATGACCGCTGCCCGCTCCGCCGCCGCCGACATCGACCTCACCGGTGCGCTACGGCTGGCGAGCATGCGGCTCGCTCGACGGTTGCGCGTCGAGCGTGGGTCCGACGATTTCACGCTCAGCCAGCTGGCCGTGCTCGGCACCCTCGACCGCCACGGTCCCTCGACGGTCGGCGAGTTGGCGAACATCGAGCGGGTCAAGCCACCGTCGATGACCCGCATCGTCAACAGCCTCGTCGAGTCCGGCATGGTCACCCGTCGCCCGCACGAGACCGATGGCCGACAGGTGGTGGTCGACCTCACCGACGACGCTCGCGCCGTACTCGCCGAGGATCGTCGTCGCCGAAACGCGTGGCTCGCGCAGCGATTGGCCGAACTCACCGCAGACGAGCGCGAGCTGCTCGGTCGTGTCGCGCCACTGCTCGACCGGTTGGCGTCGTCGTGAAACGACCGGTCACCACGAAGCCGCCCAGGAGCTCGACGTTCCTCGCGTTGCGCATCCGCAACTATCGGCTCTTCGCGATCGGATCGCTCGTGTCGAACATCGGCACCTGGATGCAACGAGTCGCCCAGGACTGGCTGATCCTCACGTTGACCGGCAGTGCCGGCGCGCTCGGGCTCACCACCGGGCTGCAGTTCCTGCCGATGCTCCTGCTGTCGCCGATCGCGGGCGTGTTCGCCGACCGGTACTCGAAACGACGTGTCATCGCCGTGTCGCAGGTGGTGCTCGGCGTGACCGCTGCGCTGCTGGGCGTGCTCGCCGTGGCAGGTTGGGTGGCGGCATGGCACGTGTACGTCATCGCGTTCGTGTTCGGCTGCGCCGCAGCGTTCGACACCCCGGCGCGGCAGGCCTTCGTCAACGAGATGGTGCAGCGCGAGGACCTGCCCAACGCGGTGGCGCTGAACTCGGCGTCGTTCAACCTGGCGCGCATGGTCGGTCCGGGTCTTGCCGGATTGATGATCGCGTCGATGGGCTCTGGCGTCTCGGCCACCGGCTGGGTCATCCTCATCAACGCTGCGACGTACCTCGCTGTGCTCGTGTCGCTCGCTCGCATGCGCACCAGCGAGCTGGCACCCGTCGAGCGGTTGGCGCGCGCCGGCGGACAGATCCGCGACGGCCTGCGCTACGTGCGCAACCGGCCCGACATCATGCTCGTCATGGCCATCGTGTTCTCGGCCGGCACGTTCGGACTGAACTTCCAGATGACCACCGCCCTGATGGCCACCGAGGTGTACGGCATGGGTGCCGGCGAGTACGGCATGCTCGGCTCGATCCTCGCGGTCGGCTCGCTCGCCGGATCCCTGCTGGCCGCCCGACGTGCAGTGGCACGTCAGCGACTCGTCGTGGGTGCGGCGCTCGCGTTCGGTACCTCCGTCGTCGTCGCCGGACTGATGCCGTCCTACCTCACGTTCGCCATCGTGCTCCCGATCTGCGGCATCACCGCACTCACGCTCATCACCTCGGCCAACTCCTTCGTGCAGATGTCCACCGACCAGCACGTGCGCGGGCGCGTGATGGCGCTGTACCTGGCCATCTTCATGGGTGGGACGCCGGTCGGCGCGCCGCTCTTGGGTTGGGTTGCCGAGCAGTACGGCGCACGTTGGACACTCGTTGGTGGGGGTGCGCTGACGATGCTGGGCACGTTGACCGCGGTGGTGGTGTTCACCCGCACCCAGGGTCTGACGATGAGCGGGCGTGTGCAGGCGGTCGTCGCCGAACCCACGCCCGAACTCGCCCTCGACCGCTAGGTCACCAGATCTCGCTGCGGTCCGTCCTCGGTGGAAACGAGTGATTCGGCCGGCAACTCGAACCACCGCAGGTGCTCGAACTCGGCCGAAAGGGCTCCGTCCCCCGGGCCAGGACGAACGTCGCCTGATGCTGCATCGAACCGCACGCGGGCGGCATCGAGGTAGTCGAGCAACGCGGACTCGGGAGCCCGATCGTGGCCGAGCGGTGGGACCACGAGGTCGCCGGTGGCCGAGTCGTACGAGAGACGGTCGAGGCGGAGCGGTGGTTCGACCGGTCCGAGGTGGTGGCGCCACAGTCCTGACGGTGGGTCGAATCGGTACTCGGGCAGCAACTTCCAGCCGTGCTCGGCCACCAGGTCGACCGCGGCGACGAGGTACTGGAAGACGGCCTCGGAGATGAAGTAGTTGAAGCTCACCCGCGTCCAGCCCGGCTTGATGCCCTCGCACCCGTGAGTGATCTCGTGCTCGAACTCGTGGGAGCGTTCGATGTCGATGCCGAGCAGGCGATGGCCGTACGGTCCGGCGCACGAGCAGCCCCCGCGGGACTGAACGCCGAACAGGTCGCTCAACAGCGCGACGACGAAGTTGTGGTGCAGGTACCGGCCCTCGGGCCTGCGCACCACGAACGAGACGATCGACAGGCGGTCGGCATGGGTGTTACCCAACACCTGCAGCGCCGGGTTCGACGACCAGGAGGCGACCGCTCGTTGCCAGAACGACGTCTCGCGGGCCCGAATCGTGTGCACACCGACGGCCTGCTTCAACTGCACGACCAGACCAGCACGGATGGATTCGATGATCGCCGGTGTGCCGCCCTCCTCGCGATGGACGGGATCGGCGAGATAGCGATGCTCGGTGGGGTTGACGTACGCGACCGTGCCGCCGCCGACGACGTCGGGCACCCTGTTGGTGAGCAGCGATCGGCGGACGACGAGGACCCCAGGCGTGCCAGGTCCACCGACGAACTTGTGCGGGCTCAGGAACACGGCGTCCTTGTGCGCCATGGGATGCGCGCCGCACTGCGGGTACATCTCGATGTCGACGTACGGCCCGGCGGCGGCGAAGTCCCAGAACGACAACGCGCCGTGCCGATGGAGCAGATCGGCGATTGCGCACGTATTCGACACGATGCCGGTGACGTTCGACGCGGCGGAGAACGACCCGATCTTCAACCGACGGCCGCCGTGCTCGAGGAGTGCGGCTTCGAGGCGCGCGAGGTCGATGTGGCCGTCGGCGTCCTCTGGGATGGTCACGACGTCGGCGATGGACTCGCGCCAGGGCAGCTCGTTCGAGTGGTGTTCGAACGGACCGACGAACACGACGGGCCGGTCTTCGGGAGGGATGTGTTCGGACAGGTGGTAACGGTCGTCGAGATCGGCCGGTAGCCGTAGGTTCATGATCCCGATGAGTTTGTCGATGGCGCCGGTGGCGCCAGAGCCGCTGAAGATGACGCAGGTGTCGGTGTCGCCGCCGACCGCCTCGTGAATGATGCGGCGAGCGTCCTCGCGCAGGCGAGTGGTCTGCAGGCCGGTGCCGGACGACTCGGTGTGGGTGTTGGCGTAGCGGGGGAGGACCTCGTCGCGGATGAAGTCCTCGATGAAGCC
>JANOET010000217.1:0-11273 GCA_031413415.1 Acidimicrobiaceae bacterium | reverse complement strand
AGAACTACCGCGACTACAAGGCCACCGACTTCGATCTCGCATTCGCGCAGTGGATCCACGGGATCAACCGTGGCATCCTGCTGCCTCCGGGTCTCGACGAGCAGTGGCTGATCTCGATGATGCACAGCGACGACGAGGCCCTGCAATACGCCTCGGTGTTCGCCGAGTTCGTCGACGAACTCGTTCGCTGAGCGGTCCGGCGGCGCGGGTCAGCTCGACCAGCGCCGCTCCTCCTGGTACCGGTAGGTGTTCACCGGCGTGCTCCACCGCTTGCGGCGACGCATCGCTCCCGTGCCGGCGAGCAGTGCGAGGGCGACGCTGACCAGGAGCAGCTCCAGTCCGACGAGGAGGGGCAGTGCATCGTCGGCCAGGGTCGCGGGCAGGTTGGCCCACGAGCTGTCGCTGAGTGCAGGGATACCGAACTTGGGGATGACGTAACCCACGAGCGCCGCCACCAGGCCGAGCAGCAGCAGGCCGAGACCGAGGCTGCGGAAGAGCGCGGACCGCTCGGGGTGCGCGGCCAGGCCCATGCCGAACAATGCGAGCGTGGCGATCCCGGCGATGGGTACCAGCCAGCCGAGCCATCCGTCGATGAAGTCGAGCACGCCGACGGTCGGGACGGGCACCTCGATCGGTTGGGCCACGGCGACCGCTTCGTTCTGCGTGGCATCCACGAGCTGTCGGGCCGAGATGGTGACCGGCTCGGCTTGCTCTCCGATGAGCTTGGCGTGGGCGTCGTGGACGATCTCGGCCAACAGTGCTGCGCCGGGTTGGGTGCCGGCGACGAGCGCGACGCGATCGCGCAGCGCCTGCTGGGTGAGGTTGGGGTCGTTGGGCGAGATGGCCTGCGCCTGGAGGGCGAGCGAGTCGGCGATGACGGTCGCCAGTTCGGCGCTGATCTCGGGGTCGCCGAGGATGACGTCGGCGTGCTCGGCGGAGTACTCGGGATCGAACGCCGAGCGCTCGAGGAGGAAACCGGCCAGCGTGAGGCTGGCGAAGACATAGGCGAGGCCGAACAGCAGGCCGGCGAGGGTTCGACGCACGGACGACAGTCTGGCGGCAAACCCGACGATTCTCTATACCATGGGGGGTATGAGTCGTCCGACACCCAGCGCCGCCACCATGTTTCGCCGCGCGGTGCTCCTCACATGTCCCCGCTGCGGCGGTCGAAAGACGTTCATCAAGCGCTGGTTGGGCCGGCACGAGCGGTGCCGCTCGTGCGGGATCAAGTGGCATCGTGAGCACGGCTTCGAGCTCGGTCCGATCGCCCTCAACGTCGTGTTCACGTTCGGCAGCCTCGCCGTGATGATGGTGACGGCGTTCATCGTGACGGCGCCGGACTACGACGTCGTGCTGCTCACCTCGCTGGTGGTGGGGGCGGCGATCATCCTGCCGCTGCTCTACTACCCGTTCACCTACACCCTCTGGTTGGCCTTCGACCTGGCGTCGCACGAACCCGACGAACGTGAGCTCGCCGAGGCGGACGCAGCGGTGGCGGCGTCGACAGGTTCGGTGTCGGCGGGCGAATCGCTCGGAAAGACTTGATCGAACGGTTGTTCGTAGTTACAGTGATGTCGTTCGAACACGCACCCATCAATCGTCGGGCGGTTCGGGGCATCGCAGCTCCTCTCCAGGAACCCTGTCACACCCCCTCCGTACGGTGATCGCATCGGAGCCGAGCGGCTCCCCAGCAAGTGAGGCCCTGGCCTCTGACAGCAACCACAGGCAGGAAACGGAGCAACAGTGAGCAACGATCGCGAGAAGGCACTGGATGTCGCATTGGCGGCCATCGACAAGCAGTTCGGCAAGGGTTCCATCATGCGGATGGGCGAGAAGGGCTCCATGGCCATCTCCGCCATCCCCACGGGCGCGATGGCGCTCGACGTCGCCCTCGGCGTGGGTGGTCTGCCCCGCGGTCGCGTCGTCGAGATCTTCGGTCCGGAGTCGTCCGGTAAGTCCACGCTGGCGATGCACGTCGTGGCCGAGGCCCAGCGCAACGGCGGCATCTGCGCCTACATCGACGCCGAACACGCGATGGACCCGGTGTACGCCCGAGCCATCGGTGTCGACATCGACCAGCTGCTCATCAGTCAGCCGGACACGGGCGAGCAGGCGCTCGAGATCGCCGACATGCTCGTGCGTTCAGGTGCGCTCGACGTGGTCGTCATCGACTCGGTGGCTGCCCTCACCCCTCGCGCCGAGATCGAAGGCGAAATGGGCGACTCGCACGTCGGCCTGCAGGCCCGCCTCATGAGCCAGGCACTCCGCAAGCTCACGGCGAACCTGAACCGGACGAACACCATCATGATCTTCATCAACCAGTTGCGCGAGAAGATCGGCGTCATGTTCGGCTCTCCCGAGACCACCCCCGGTGGCCGGGCGCTGAAGTTCTACTCGTCGGTTCGTCTCGACATCCGGCGCATCGAGTCCATCAAGGACGGCGCCGAGGTCGTGGGCAACCGCACCCGAGTGAAGGTCGTCAAGAACAAGGTGGCCCCGCCGTTCCGGCAGGCAGAGTTCGACATCATGTACGGCAAGGGCATCAGCCGTGAGGGGTCGCTGCTGGACATGGCGGTCGAGATGGGCATCGTCAAGAAGTCCGGTGCCTGGTTCACCTACGAGGGCGAGCAGCTCGGCCAGGGTCGTGAGAACGCGAAGAACTACCTCACCGACAACACCGAGATCATGGTCGAGATCTCCGAGAAGGTGAAGGTTCAGGCCGGCATCGGCGACGTCGAGGCCGAGGACTTCAGCGACGTCGACGAAGAGCCCATCGACATCACCTGACGCCGAGTTCAAAGCCGGTGGTGGGTGACCCTCCGATCGAGGGTCGACCACCACCGGTAGCCTCTGTGCCCATGGCCCGCGGCTACCTCGTGCGCACCTTCGGGTGTCAGATGAACGAACACGACTCGGAACGCATCGCGGGTCTACTCGAGGCCGATGGCCTGGTACCGGTCGACGCCGAGGCCGATGCCGACGTGGTGGTGCTGAACACCTGCTGCATTCGCGAGAACGCCGACAACAAGTTGTACGGCAGCCTCGGGTGGTTGAAGCAGTGGAAGGACCAGGGCGACGATCGCCAGATCGTGGTCGCGGGTTGCCTCGCTCAGAAGGACCGCGAACTCGTCGCACAGAAGGCGCCATGGGTCGATGTCGTCCTCGGCACCCACAACGTGCACCGCGCGGCCGAACTGGTCGAGCACTCCCGAGCGCACGGTCCCGTCACCGAGATCCTCGATGAGGCGGTGCTCGACGACCACGCAATGTTCCCGAGCGCACTGCCGGCGGTGCGCGAAACCTCGTACAACGCGTGGGTGACCATCCAGATCGGGTGCGACAACCACTGCGCGTTCTGCATCGTGCCCGCCGTGCGCGGCACCGAGATCAGCCGGCCGTTCGACGACGTGGTCGCCGAGGTGCGCGACCTGGTCGCCCACGGTGTCACCGAGGTCACGTTGCTGGGCCAGAACGTCAACAGCTATGGCCGTGACCTGCAGATCGCGGCTCGTCAGCAGGGCGACGCCGACGCCCGGCTGCGCCCGCTCTTCAGTGAGCTGCTCGTGCAGGTGGGCGCCCTCCCCGGCATTCGCCGCGTGCGGTACACCAGCCCGCACCCGAAGGACATGCGCGCCGACACGTTCGCCGCGATGGCCGCCACCCCTGCGGTCTGCGAGCACCTGCACTACCCGTTGCAGTCCGGCAGTGACCGCGTGCTGGCGCTGATGCATCGCGGCTACACGGCCGAGCGGTACCTCGAGCGTCTCGCCCAGGCGCGGGCGGCGATCACCGACCTCGCCGTCAGCACCGACATCATCGTCGGCTTCCCCGGCGAGACCGACGACGACTTCGCGCGCACGCTCGAAGTGGCGGCAGCCGCCGAGTACGACTACGCCTACACCTTCATCTTCTCGCCCCGACCTGGCACCGAGGCCGCCGAGATGACCGAACGGTTCGTCGAGGCCGAGGTCGCGTCCGAGCGCTTCCAACGGTTGCGGGTGGTGGTCGAGCGCAGCGCGCTCGCCAAGCACCTCGCTCGTGTCGGCCGCATCGAGGAAGTCATCGTCGAGGGTCCGAGCAAGAAGGATCCATCGGTCACGTCGGGTCGCACGCGTCAGAACAAGCTGGTGCACTTCCCGGCCGCGCAGCCCTTGCGCGCCGGCTCGTACGCGCTGGTCGAGGTGACCTCGGCGGCGCCGCACCACCTGATGGGCAGGTTCGTCGAGCTCGTGGCGGAGCCGTCGCACAAGCGGCGCATCGCCGTCCTCGCGGGGTGAGCGACCGTCTGGTGGTGTTGGGTCCGACGGCGTCGGGCAAGAGCGACGTGGCCATGGCGTTCGCTCGCGCTCACCCCGGCGCCGAGATCGTCGCCGTCGATGCCATGCAGGTGTATCGGCGAATGGACATCGGTACGGCCAAGCCGTCGGCGAGTGAGCGGGACGCCGTGGCGCACCACGGCGTCGACCTGGCCGAACCGGGCGACGAGTTCGCGCTCGCCGAGTTCGTACGCGCCGTCGAGGTGTCGCTGGCAGAGATCGACGCGCGTGGCGCACGGGCGGTCCTGGTGGCGGGTACAGGGCTGTACCTTCGGGCGATCACCGACCCGATGGACATGCCCGGTCGCTGGCCGGAGCTGCGGGCGGCGCTCGAGGAGCGGGCCCTCGTGGAGGGCCCCACAGCACTGCACCGCGAACTGGTCGTGCTGGACCCAGTGGCGGCCGGGCGCATGGAACCCGGGAACGCGCGTCGGGTGGTGCGTGCGCTGGAGGTGACGCTCGGAGGTGGCCGCCCGTTCAGCTCCTACGGGCCTGGACTGGATCAGTACCCGACAGTTCCCTTCCGGCAGATCGGGCTGCGCTGGACTCGGACCGCGCTGGCGGCGCGGATCGCGTTGCGGGTGCACGGCATGATCGAGGCCGGCCTGGTCGGCGAGGTGGCGGCGTTGCGAGCCGAAGCGACCGGGATGTCGCGGACCGCGCGACAAGGCCTCGGGTACAAGGAGATCATCGATCATCTGGAAGGGGAGTGCTCGCTCGACGAGGCCGTCGACACGATCATCGTGCGCACGCGCCAGTTCGCGGTGCGCCAGGAGCGATGGTTCCGACGCGACCCCCGCATACGCTGGGTGGACATCGAACACGACCCGGTCGCCGAGGTGCTGCCGGTCCTCGAGAGCGCCGTATGACCACTCCCGCCGAACCTCAGGCAATTCCCCTCACCCTCACCAAACACCACGGGTTGGGCAATGACTTCCTTGTCGTGTTCCACCCGAGCGTGGCCGATCTGCCAGCGCTCGCTCGTCGCCTGTGCGACCGTCGTCGTGGCATCGGTGCCGATGGTCTGCTGGTCGCCGAGGCGGCCGACGGGTATGCGGCTCGGATGACGCTCTACAACGCCGACGGCTCGCGGGCCGAGATGAGCGGCAACGGAATCCGTTGCTTCGCGCAGGCACTCGCCGTCCGTCGCGGCGACCTCGAGCCGCAGCGCATCCTCACCGACGCGGGTGAACGACTGGTCTCGCTCGAGGCCACCGACGACCCGACCGTCGTGTTCGCTGCCGTCGACATGGGCGAGGTCGGCACGATCGCCGAGCCGCCCGACTGGTCGCGGCTCGGGGCCGATCCCATGCGACCCGTGAGCCACCTCACGCTCGGCAACCCGCACTCCGTGGTCGGTGTCGACGAAGTCGGCGACGTCGATCTGCTCGGCCTCGGTCGCATCGTGCCCTACGTCAACCTCGAGATCGTCGAGCCCGGCCCCGAGCCGCACGCGATCACCATGCGCGTCCACGAGCGGGGCGCGGGCATCACCGAGGCGTGTGGCACGGGCGCCTGCGCCAGCGCCTGGGCGGCGCAGCGGTGGGGTCTGGTGACGCCGGTCGACGGCGAAATCCTCGTGCACATGGACGGTGGAGATGCAAGGGTACGGTTGCATCAACCGGCGCCCGGCAGGGTCACCCTCATCGGGCCAGCGCAGTACATCGCCACCGTCACGATCGAAGTCTGAGCCAGGTGCAGGCCGAGTACACCTAGCCCGCCACCCAGTCCGATGGAGAAGAACCCGGTATGAACACTCCCTACAACGAGGCACTCGGCGCAACGCTCATCGAGCGCACCAAGCGCGAGCAGATCGTCATCGTCGGAGTGACGCTGCCCGGTCACACCGACGAGGACACCGAGGCGGGCCTCGACGAGCTCGAACTGCTCGTCGACACTGCGGGCGCCGACGTGGTGGCGCGCGTCATGCAGCGCCGCGACTCGCCCGACCACACGTGGTACATCGGCAAGGGCAAGGCCCAGGAGTTGCGGGACATCTGCCTGGTGGTCGACGCCGACACCGTGGTGTTCGACAACGAACTCGCTCCCGCACAGCAGTACAACCTGGAGAAGTTGCTCGGCCGAACAGCGCTGGACCGCACCGCGGTCATCCTCGACATCTTCGCCCAGAACGCGCACACGCTGGAGGGCAAGGCTCAGGTCGAGCTGGCGCTGTTGCGCTATCGCCTGCCGCGACTTCGGCGCGGTGCCACCGCGCGCATGTCCCAGCAGCGCGGCAGCATCGGGGGCCGGTTCGGTAGCGGCGAGACCAAGCTCGAGGTCGACCGTCGGCGCATCAAGAACCGCATCAGCCGGCTCGAGAAGGAACTCAAGGATCTGCACGCCAACCGCCATGTGCAGGGCAAGGGTCGTAGCCGCAGCGGCCTCGCCGCGGTCACCATCGTCGGGTACACCAATGCCGGCAAGAGCACGCTGCTCAACCGTCTCACCCAGGCAGGCGTTCTGGTCGAGGACCGGCTGTTCGCCACGCTCGATCCCACCACTCGACGGCTGTCGCTACCCGGTGGTGAACCGGTGCTGCTCACCGACACGGTCGGCTTCGTCCGTCGACTGCCACACGGTCTGGTCGAGTCCTTCAAGAGCACCCTCGAGGTGGCGAGTTCGGCCGACTTCCTGGTGCACGTCGTCGACTGCGCGGCGCCCGATCCCGAGGGTCAGATCGCTGCCGTGCGCGAGGTGCTCGGCGAGATCGACGCGCTGAAGGTGCCCGAGTTGTTGGTCTTCAACAAGGCCGACGTCCAGCCCGACATCGCGACCGACCTCGTCGACCGTCACGAGGGATCGGTGGCCCTGAGTGCGGTCACGGGTGAGGGCATCGATCACTTCCTGCAGGTGCTGGGCGACCGGTTGCGGTCCATCGCCAAGGTCGTCGAACTGCTCATCCCGTACGACCGCGGCGACGTGTTGGCCTCGATCCATCGCGAAGGCGAAGTCGTGTCCACCTACCACGAGGACGGCGGCATCCGCGTCCGCGCTCGGCTCTCGGAAGCGTCCGCCGGTCGTCTCGGCGACTATCAGGTGCCTTCTTCCTGAGGTCGGCGTATCGGGCAGGATGGTGAGCGCATGAACGACGCTGCCGGTTTCGTCCCTCCGCCGTATCCGTACGACCGACTCGACAAGTTCGCGCCGCTCGGCGCGTCGCTGCCCGGAGGGCTGGTGGATCTGTCCATCGGGACACCATGCGATCCGCCACTGGACTCGGTCGTGGCCGCCCTCTCGTCGAGCAACAGCGAGCGTGGTTACCCGCCGTCGATCGGAACGGAATCGCTTCGTCGGGCCATTCAGGGTTGGTTGCACCGCAAGTTCGGTGTCGATGCGTCGCTCGCCCAGATCGCCGCCTGCGTCGGCACGAAGGAGTTCGTCGCCACCACGCCCCAGTTCCTCCGTCTGCGCACGCCGTCGCGTGACACGGTGCTGTATCCGGCGGTTGCGTATCCCACCTACGAGATGGGCGCCATCCTCGCCGGCTGCCGCCCCGTGGCTGTGCCTGCCCGACCGGACGGCTCGATCGACCTGTCGGCCATCGATCCTGCTGATGCGGCGAGAGCGCTGATGCTGTGGGTCAACAGTCCATCGAATCCCACCGGGGCGCTGAGCGATCTCGATGCCGCAGCCGCGTGGGGTCGTGCGCACGGAGTGCCCGTGTTCAGCGACGAGTGCTACGTCGAGTTCACCTGGGACGGCCCGCCGCGCACCATTCTCGAGTCCGGGATGCAGGGTGTGGTGGCGGTGCACTCGCTCTCGAAACGGTCGAATCTCGCGGGGCTCCGGGTCGGCTTCTACGTCGGTGACGACGAGTTGGTCACCTATCTGAAGGAAGTTCGCAAGCACGTCGGCATGCTCGTTCCCGGCCCCGCACAGGCCGCCGGTGCCGTGGCGCTGGCCGATGACGACCACGTCGTGCGCCAACGCGATCGGTATCGGTTTCGTCTCGAGCGTCTCGGCGCGGTGCTGTCAGCCTGGTCCGGGCTCGAGGTGCCGATGCCGGCCGGCAGCTTCTACCTGTGGTTCGACGCCCACGATGGTTGGGAGTTCGCGGAGCGACTGGCACGCGAGGGCGGTGCGCTGGTCAGCCCCGGCGACTTCTACGGCGCGGGTGGCGCGCAGAACGTGCGCGCCGCAGTGGTGCAGCCCGATGACCGAATCGAACTGGTGGCTTCTCGACTGGGCGTCGGCTGATGGCCCGTAAGGGAATGATCATCACCGGCGCTGCCGTCGGTCTGGCCGGCATCGTGGTCGGTGGTGGCCTGGCCGTCGCCGCGGTGCTGATCGAGTTGCAGACGGTCGAGGGGTTCGCTCGGGCGCCGGTGGGGTGCACGACGACACTCGAGTTCGACACCACGGCCACGTTCACCCTCTTCGTCGAGACGAAGGGATCGGCCGCCGACCTCGGTGGCGACTGCGAGGGGAGCGGGGTCAGCTACTCGCGCCGCGATGCGACGCCACCGCAGGTCGAGCTCACCATGCTGGACCGCGACGACACGACCGTCCCGCTCGGCGCCGCCAATGGTTTCGCCTACGACACGACCGAGTTCGTCGGCACCTCGTTCGCGACGGTGGACGTCACCGTCGCCGGGACCTATCGATTGACCGTCACCAGCGATGATGACGACTTCGCGATCGCCGTCGGTCGCGATCCGGCCGCCGACAGTGCCATCTACCTGGCAGCAGGACTGACCCTCGGCGGCCTGGGCGTGCTCATCGGTGCGATCCTGCTGGTGCTCGGTGCCGTGGGGCAGCCGTCGACCGCTCCCACGCCAGCCGTGCAGCCGGGTCATGCAGGATGGTCGGGAACGACAGCACCGCACGTCGCCGGCGGTGCCGCCACCCCTGTGCCCCCGCCGCCAATGGCGCCATACCGACCGCCGCTGCCGCCGGGTTCACCGCTGCCACCACCCCCACCACCACCACCACCACCTCCACCACCCGCGTGACGGTGACGGTGACGGGGACGGCGGGCCGTTGGATCAGAGGCGTCGCATGACCGTGACGACTCGGCCGAACACGGCCACCTCGTCGGCGGTGAACACCATCGGTGAGAGCCGTGGGTTGGCCGGCAGCAACGTGACGGTGTTGCCCTTGCGCTGATAGGTCTTGACCGTGGCCTCTTCGCCAGGGATGCCGGCGATGACGATGTCGCCATTGTCGGCCGTGGTCTGGCTGCGAGCGACGACGAAGTCGCCGTCCATGATGCCGACCTCGATCATCGAATCGCCGCGGACACGGAGCATGAACAGATCGCCACCGGTGCCCGTGAAGTCCTCCGGCATCGGAAACAGTTCCTCGACGTTCTCCTGGGCGAGGACGTCGGTGCCGGCGGCCACGTCGCCCACGAGGGGGACGTGACGGACCGGTCGGCGTTCGATGGCGGCGTCGGAGCTGGGATCCCAACGGACCTCGATGGCGCGGGGCTTCGTCGGGTCGCGGTGCAAGAAGCCCATGCGCTGCAGCGAGGAGAGGTGGCTGTGCACCGTGGACGGCGAGGTGAGGCCGACCGACTCGCCGATCTCGCGCACGCTGGGCGGATAGCCGCGGTCGCGCATGCTCTTCTCGATGACTTCGAGGATGCCTCGCTGGCGATCGGTGAGTTTCTCTGTGGGTGCAGCCATGGCCTCAACGTACACGCGTTCGCCCGTCAGGTCAAACATCCGTTCGTGCAACAAATGTTCGGTCGAGGGTTGACGATCGAACAGTCGTTCTGTCAGACTACGAACAGGCGTTCGGCAACACCTGTTCGACCCGCCGCCCACGAAACCCACGAAACCTCGTCACACCCCTCGTGAAGGATCCGGATCATGTCCACCACCGCAGCGCAGCTCTCCTCGCCGAACCGCTACACCGTGATCCTCCCCGCTCGCCTCGTCGAGCCCCGTCCCACTGCGCAGGTGTACGTGCGTCGCCGCCTTCTGGCCGGCCTCGTCGTCCTCACCGTGGTGCTGGGCGTGTGGTTCGGCGCGGACAGCGTCCTGGCGTACCCCGGCGGAGCACCAGCCTCCTCCGCTGCGGTTCGCCCGGCAAGCACGTACGTCGTCCAGCCCGGCGACACGCTCTGGTCCATCGCCGAGCGGTATCACGGAGCAACCGATCAGGCCGGCTACGTCGACCTCCTCGTGCGTCGCAACGGCGGCGCCACCATTCAGGTCGGCCAGTCCATCACGCTGCCCTGAGTCGTCGGCCGAGCCGCCGTTCACCTCGGGGCGAAGCCCTTCCGGCCGGTACCCGCCACTAGCCTGCAGTCGATGCGTTGTCCGAAGTGCCAAGCCGACGACACCAAGGTGATCGACTCGCGCGATGCAGAGGATGGCATGGTCATCCGTCGTCGTCGGTCCTGCGTCGCCTGTGCGCAACGATTCACGACCTACGAGCGCTTCGAGGAAGTGCCCCTGGTGGTCGTCAAGTCCGGTGGCCAGCGTGAACCCTTCGACCGAGCCAAGGTCATCTCCGGGCTCACTGCGGCGTGCAAGGGCCGCCCGGTCAGCGTCGAGCAGATCGAGCAGCTCGGCGAGACCATCGAGGAGCACGCCCGCTTGCAAGGCCCCGAGATCCCGTCAGCCGAGATCGGCCTGGAGGTGCTCGATCGCCTTCGATCGCTCGACGAGGTGGCGTACCTCCGCTTCGCCAGCGTCTACAAGGGCTTCGACGCGGCATCCGACTTCCAGCGCGAGCTGACGTTGCTGAAGAAGCTGCAGAGCTCGTGAGTCGTCGGCTGCCACTGCCGATGGTGGCGGCCTTCCTGCTGCTCGCCGCGTGCACCGAGGCCAGCGGGGCGCTCGATTCCGGCGGTACGTCTGAGGTGTCGTCGTCGACGGCGCTGACAAGGGCGACGTCGACGGTCGCGCTGGCGTCTCCGACATCGACCATCGCCGCGACCTCCACGATCGCTGCGACCTCCACCATCGCCGCGACCTCCACCATCGCGGCGACCACATCGTCGAG
>JANOET010000216.1:0-6315 GCA_031413415.1 Acidimicrobiaceae bacterium | reverse complement strand
ATTACTGTCGGTTGCCGCAATCGTGAACAGGGTGGATGCCGCGCCGGTCGCAAATGGCACTGTTGTTCGGATGTTACCATTGGTGTCGATGTTGAACAAAGTTGTAGATACTGAATAGGTGAGACTGTTTCCATCTGGATCGAATGCCTGCAAACAGTCAAAATCAATCAAAAACCAGTTATGCAGGCGCGGGGGGGGGGGGGGGGGGGGGGGGGGGGGGGGGGGGGGGGGGGGGTGGGGGGGGGGGGGTGGGGGGGGGGGGGGGGGGGGGGGTTGGGGTTGGGGGCTGGGGGAGGTGTCGAGTCGGCGGGCGCCGACGGGGTTTCGCCGCTGCCGCTGGTGAACTGACCCTTCAGCTTGTTGACGTCCTTCAGGTCGTTCAGGTCGCCGCCGGACTCCTTGAAGCCGAGGAACGCGCCGGCCAACGCGACCAGACCGGCGATGACCGACATGAACATGCCGATGCCGCGGCCGATCTCACCGCCGAACGACTCGAGCGCGTCGGCCTCTTCCAGGGGGTTGAAGACGAGGCGTAGCAGCAAGAGCAGCGCGGCGAGGCTGGTGGCTCCGAGCATGATGAGCGGCCATGGCGCTTGCGTCGGGCGGAGCACCTTCAGCGCCAGCAACACCGTGATGGTGCCGACGCCGATGATGAGCAGCCAGGGAATGGTGCCGGTCCAGAAGAAGTCGAACACGTTCCCACCGGACTCGGAGAAGCCGGGCGCTTCGATGGTCACCCAGTCGAAGAAACCGAAGATGAAGATGCCGATCGCTCCGCCGATCTTCATCCAGTCGGACTTCGTGAACGCACTGATGTCCATGGTCTCCCCTTTCGAGGTGTGTGTGGGTGCGGTCGTCATCGACCACCCGCCCGGAACCGTACTCCGTGCGCTCGGCGCGTCGACGTGACCCTGTGCGCGACACCGGCCACCCGGTTCCCGAGTGGCCGGCGTCGCGTCACACGTCGTGACGTGATGAGTCAGCTCTCATGAGGAGAGCGGCCGAGCAGCGTGAACAGCACGCCGCCGGCGAGCATCGCCAACCCGAGCACGAGCTGCAGCGAGCTACCGCCGCCAGTGGCCGGCAGGCCTCCACCTTCGTCAGCGAGAGCTGTGGTCGTGGGACCCTCGGAAGCCTGTTCGGTCGTGGTGGTCGCCGCGGCCGTCGTCGTCGGACCGCCCGACTCGCCGATGGTCGTGGTGGTCACGATCTCGGGCACGGTCGTGGTGGTCGTCGGCGGCACTGTGGTCGTCGGCGGCACCTCGCATGCCGGGTTGTTGCCGATGGCCTTGGTGATGTTCCGTCCGTCGATGGTCAGAATCCAGGTGTCACCACCACTGGACCACGGCACCGTGACGAGCGTGTCGCCAGGAGCCGCAATTCCGCTGAGCATCGCCCCTCCGTACAGCGCCAACGTGTACGCCTGATCGGTGGGGGACCCGTTGCGAATCCGCAGCGAGCCTTCCGTCTCGGACGGGCGGCACATCGAGGTCAGGTTGTACGAGTACACCGGAGCCGGAATGGTCGTCGTGGTCGTCTCGGGCGGGATGCAATCGGACCCGACCGAGTAGGTGGTCATCGTGCCGACCGGCAGGTTCATGTAGAGGTCGTTCTCGCTGCCAGCATTCACGACGAAGCTCACGGTGTGCGCGCCACTGTCCTCAGGGAAGGTGATCGTGCGCGACTTCGTGGCGTCCTTCTGCGGTCCACTCAGTCCACCGTCAGTGCGATTATCCACCGTAGGACCGTACGACGGGGTGGTTGCCCCATCGACGTACACGGACACCGGGTAAATCCACGGGGACACGTTGTGGAGCGTGATCGTGGTCGTACCACAGGCGACGGTGTAGGAAGTCTCGATGTAGTTGGGTCCGGGGACGACAGGAATGGTCGTCGCGGTCGTGGTGGTCTCCAGCGGGGTGATCGTGTAGCAGAGCATCCAGTGACTCAACTCGGGGACGTTGCCGCCGCCGTTGTCGGGCGATTGCATCCGCACGCCGGCGATCACGGGGCTGTAGGTGCTGTAGTCGTCGCCGCCCTTGATGTACGCGGTCAGGCCGGTCACGGTGGGGTCGATCTGTGTGATGGTGACGTAAGTGTCGTCCGTCACCGCCCAGTGGAACAACACCTCGCTCCCGCTGCCGGACTCCTCCTGTCCGTCGAACTGCGTGGTGCCTGCGGGGCAGGTGGTGATGTTGGGATGCTCGTCGTTGTTCGACGACTCGCCCGCGGTGGCCGAGCCTCCGAACGTCAACGATCCCAGTGCCAATGCTGCTCCCGCAATTGCGGTGAGCACTCCGAATCGACGCTGCATGTTCATGGGGTCCTCCTTCTCGAGGCCTGACTTCACCATGCGCCTCGCCACACTCCGTGAACAGAGACAGTTTGGACGTTTCGACATTTATCCACTCTCAACAGGCGTGATCTCCGTCACTCAGTGCCTCGCTTCCCGCATGATGCGGCCGATGTATCACCCATAGTGATATTCGTCAGGGTTGCGCTTCACACCTTGTAAAGCGCCACCGGTCGCCGCGGGCGGGGCCACCTACATTCGGCACATGGCCACCGCACTGCTCTCCGTCTACGACAAGTCCGGCATCGTCGAACTCGCTGCAGGGCTGCACGCCGCTGGATGGCGCATCGTCAGTAGTGGCGGCACCGCCAAGGCCGTCGCCGAGGCCGGCGTGCCCGTCACCGATCTGGCCGACCTCACCGGTCTGCCGGCAATTCTCGATCACCGGGTGGTCACCCTGCACCCCAAGGTGCACGGTGGGCTGCTGGCCGACCCGACCAATCCTGCGCATCAGGCAGACATGGCCGAGCACGGCATCGAGGCGATCGATCTCGTGGTCGTCAACCTCTACCCGTTCATCGCGAACCCCAGCATCGAGCTCATCGACATCGGTGGACCGGCGATGGTGCGCGCCGCAGCGAAGAACCACGCGCACGTCGGGGTGGTCGTGAACCCGGTCGACTACCGAGTGGTGCTCGACGAGGTCTCGGCCAAGGGGCATCTGTCCGAGGCCACGCGTCGCCGCCTCGCCCGCGACGCATTCGCGACCATCGCCGCGTACGACGCCGCGATCGCGAACTGGTTCGACGAGGGCGAGGCGCTCCCCAGAGGCCTGCACCTCTCGCTCGAACGAGCGCAGACCCTGCGCTACGGCGAGAACCCTCATCAGCAAGGGGCGCGGTACCGCATCGCCGGAGCGACCAGTTGGTGGGACAGCGCCGTGCAGCACAACGGCAAGGAGCTCAGCTACCTCAACTTGTACGACACCGAGGCTGCCTGGAAACTGGTCCACCGCTTCGACGGCCCTGCGTGCGTCATCGTGAAGCATGCCAACCCGTGTGGTGTGGCGGTTGCCGACACGATCGACGACGCGTACGAGCGGGCGAACGCCTGCGACCCGGTGAGTGCGTTCGGCGGCATCGTCGCGCTGAACCAGCGCGTCACGGCGACGCTCGCTGCCCAGCTCGCACCGGTGTTCACCGAAGTCGTGGTCGCACCGTCGTTCGAACCGGCAGCGCTCGCCGAGTTCGCCAAGAAGCCCAACCTCCGGGTGCTCGAGGCCGCCGCGCCCACTGGCGCCGCCCTCGACATGCGCAGCATCGACGGCGGCCTCCTCGTCCAGCAGGTGGACACCATCGCCGCGGTGTCCGCCACGTGGAAGGTGGTCACCCACACCGAACCCACCGCAGCGCAGTGGTCCGACCTGGCGTTCGCCTGGCAGGTCTGCGCAGCCGTCAGCAGCAACGCCATCGTGCTCGCCAAGGCCGGTCAGTCGTTCGGCATCGGTGCGGGTCAGCAGAACCGCGTGGACTCGGCGCAGATCGCTGCCCGTCGTGCCGACGGGCGTGCGGTCGGCGGCGTGTGCGCGAGCGACGCCTTCTTCCCGTTCCGTGACGGGCTCGACGTGGCCGCCGCGGCCGGCGTCACCGCCATCGTGCAGCCCGGAGGCAGCGTGCGCGACGACGAGGTGATCGCCGCAGCGAACGAGCACGGCATCGCCATGGTCTTCACGGGCGAGCGTCACTTCCGTCACTGAGGTCGCGCTGTTCGGCCATCGACCGACGGATCGCCGCACCCAGCAGCGGCAGCAGCACCAGCGCAGCTCCGCCGACGATGGCGAGCGTGGCCGCGGCGGCGGGCGAGGACGGTTCGAACTGGATGCCGAGGAACGCCATGAACCCGGAGACGAGCAGCGCCGCTCCGGCCCAGGTGGTCGCGCGTCGACCCCCGTGCGATCCGACCAGGCACACCAGTACGCCGACGATGGTGACGAAGACCGGTCCCGACGTCTCGCCGAACTCGGACACCAGGAGGCCGGTGCCGACGACTGCGGCGATCAACCCTGCCGCCGTCAGCGCCGTCGCCGTGCCGCGGTAGCCGCGCCGGTCGAGCACCCAGGTGCCCGCCAGGAGCAGCGCTGCGCCGACGAGGTAGATCACTCCCTGCGTGCCCACGGTGCCGGTGATCTCGGTGGGCAGGAGACCGGTGTCCTCGAACCCGAGGTCCTGGCACTCCGCGTCGTACGCGTCGAAGTTGCCGTCCTCGATGTACTGGTTGCACCGGTCGATCTTCGAGGTGTCGTCCGCGCTGAGCGAACCGAATGCACCGAGCAGCGCCAGCAGGCCGACGGCCAGGTACAGGTTGACGCCGCGGAAACCTGGCAGCAGCCACGCGCCAACGAACAACACCGCGACGAGCAGGCCCGTGAGGAAACCGCCGGCGTCGTCGGTGACCGTCACCGCCGCGCCGAAGGTGACGAAACCGACGAGACCGAGGCCGATCGCAGCGGCCTGTGGTTCGGCGATACGCAGGAACAGCCGCACCACGATTGCGGCGACGAGGATGATCAGCGACCCGGCGATGAGCTCGCCGCGCACGGGTTCGTCACCCGTCACCGCGATCAACACGCCGGCAGCCATGAGCACACCGCCGAGACCGGCGACCGCGGCACGCAGACTGGGTCGCGAGCGCTCTCGTGCGGGCTCGCCCATTCGATCGAGCAGTCCGATGACGTCGATGCCCGGGGCGCCGCCGTCGACGGCGACCGTGGTCTCGGCCATGGCGGTCGCCGCGGCTGCATCGGTGGCCGACGCCGGCGTCGCCACGGGGATGACCGGACTGGTGCCCATCGGGTCGACCATCGCCCGGCCGTCGGTGGCGACGTGCTCGGTCCAGCGTGCGCCGTCCCAGTAGCGCTGTTGGAAGCGTCCATATGGGTCGTTGAACCAACCTGCAGGTACCTGCGACATCGTGCACCCCCGTGCTTTTCGTACAGCGTGACATGTCGCAGGGTACGCAATGGTGAAAGCTGTCGCCCGTGGCACAGATCGCTGAACTGCTCGCCGACGGCCCGACGGTGTCATTCGAGTTCTTCCCTCCCAAGAACGAGGCGGGATGGCTCAGCCTCGGTCGCGCCATCGGCGAGCTCGAGTCGCTCGAACCCGACTTCGTCAGTGTCACCTACGGCGCCGGTGGCAGCACTCGCACGAAGACCGCCGACCTGGTGAGCTGGGTTCGACGGCAGACGCCCATCTCGCCCATGGCACATCTCACCTGCCAAGGACACACCCGCGCCGACATCCGTGACATCCTCATGGACTACCGCGCCGTTGGCGTCGAGAACATCCTGGCGCTCGGCGGCGACCCGCCTGCACACGGAGAAACCGAGGTCGAGAGCGACTACCGCTTCAGTCTCGAACTGGTCCGAGACGTCCAGGAGTTCGGCGGTTTCTCGGTCGGTGTCGCCGCGCATCCCGAGCTGCACCCGCGATCTCCCGATCGCCACAGCGATCGTCGACACCTCGCGACCAAGCTGGTGCACGCCGACTTCGCGATCACCCAGTTCTTCTTCGACATCCACCACTACCTGCAGATGGTCGGCGAGCTTGCGACGCTCGGGTGCACCAAGCCGGTCGTGCCGGGCATCATGCCGATCAGCAACCTCGGCCAGGTCACGCGCATGGCCCACATGAGCGGCGCCGAAGTACCGGCCTGGGTGGTCGAGCGCGTGCAGAAGGCCGGCGACGATCTCGACGAGGCCGAGCGGATCGGTGTGGAGCTGGCCACCGAGCTCTGCGTGCAACTGATGGAGGAGGGCGCGCCCGGGCTGCACTTCTACACCCTGAATCGCAGCTGGGCGACGCGCGAGATCATGGGGAACCTCGGGCTGCGCGATCAGCGCTGAGGCGGCGTACTGTCGCGCTCATGCGTGCATACGATCAGATCTACATCAACGGCAAGTGGGTGCCCTCCAACGGCAGCGGAACGCTGAGCGTCCACGATTCAGCGACCGAAGAGGTCAT
>JANOET010000215.1:0-3839 GCA_031413415.1 Acidimicrobiaceae bacterium | reverse complement strand
GCAGAGCCACCAGAGTCCGCATCAGCTCGGCCCGCCCCGAGGTGTGGCGGCCGCGTCGCTGGTGCGGCCAGGGTGATCATGTCGGTGAAGTCCTCGGCATCGGTGCTGTCGGCGATACCGGCCGACACCATGAACGGAGGTCTACTGGGGTGCCGGTACCAGGTGTTCGAAGCCGGGAGTGGCGTGGCGTGGAAGCGCTCCTGCAGGTGGGCGCCATAGGTGCCGGCCGTGGGCGACGTTGCACCGTCGTCGATCGGCTCCAGGTGGGCGCCGAGGCCGGGCTCGACGAAGAAGCCGACAGAGTGGCGATCACCGACGCCGAGGTCCAGCACCCGGTGCGGCGTGGCCCGAACGCGCCCGCCGGTCATGATCTCGAGCACCGTGCCGAGATGCACCGAGATGCCGTTCTCGATCACGGGCACCGTTCGCCAGGTGCCGTCGGGTGCCTCGGCCTGCAGACCGGGATTGCGTTGCCATAACAGGGATACGCCAGAGGCATCGGTGTGGCGGGCGGCGGCCAGCGGTGGCGCCCCGGGTTCGGCGCCTCGGATGGTCCAGCCCTCGGGCTGCTCGGGGTAATGCAGCAGCCGTAGGGTTGAGTTGCCGTCGCAGAACCGCTGATGAAGGTCCGTGTCGGCGAAGCCGGCCCATCTGCTCGCGGAGAGCATGACGAGCGTGCCGACCCGAAGCATGAGCTCGTAGTAGGAGTCCATCGCAGTCCGCCAGCCGACCGCTGGTGAACGATGTGGCCACACGTTCTCCTCGGCGAATGCGGCCATGCCGGGTGTAGGTGCGGGGAACGGCTCGGCGGGACCGACATCGAAGAACTCATTGTGCGCCCAGCCGCCTGGCGCCAAGCGGCCGCGGTACCCGCGATAGATCCGTGGCCCATCGGGCACCGATCCTCGCGAGCCGACGGCGCGCTTGTCTTCCTCGCCGAGCTCGAAGAACGCCGACGCAACGTTGGCCCACTCGTCGATCCGGTCGGCGTCAGGGAATCCGGTGATCAAGAACGCGCCATGCCGCTCGATGGACGCACCGATGAGAGCATCGACCGCCGTGCGCTCTTCGTGTGATCGGTCGGCCGAGCACAACGGCGCAATGTCGATGATGGGCAGTTCCAGCATCTGTCAAGTCTCCATGCAGGTCACCGGTGGCCGCGGTCAGGTAGGAACCGAATCCTTACGCTGATCGCTGACCGAGCGCAATCCCCATCCCAGCCAACCACGGTCCCGCCCTGCTCAGAGTTCGGCGCGCTCTTTGGCGACCTGTGTCCGCAAGTAGGCATACGGCTCCGCCGACAGCAGTTGGTCGACGGCATCGAGGTGCGCCCGTGCCTCGTTCGGCTTGCGCCGGTGCGCCGCGAGCCTCGCCAGTTCGAACTCGATGGCGGGCCGAAGGGCGGGAAAGCTCTCCTCGGTCTCGACCAAGAGTCTGTCGAGCGCAGTCCGACCCTTCTTCGCTGCTGTGGGGAGCAGCATCATGAGCCCCGGATTCTTCACCTTCGACACCGGCAGGTCACCGCGTGCGAGGGCCACGTACGCCCGCGCGACATTCATGTCGATCGAAGCGCAGCCCGTGATGTCCCCGGCAGCCTCCATCGATGCTCGCACCGTCATCAACTCGCGAAACCCGCGGATCACGTGACCGGCCCCGACGTCGGCAATCGCTGCCATCGCACGATAGTTCTGCGTGAGTGCCCCGTAGCCGTGGTTCGCCGGTTCCACTCGACACTGCTCGATCAGATGCCGCGCCTCTTCCGTACGGCCGCTGCCCAACGCACCGGCCGCGCCGAAGATCTCGCCCAGCCACACATAAATCGGATCAGCCTGGCAGGCCGCAGCGGCCTTCCCTTCTCGGCCGACCATCTCCGAGTCTCCGAGTGTCTGATACACAAAGACCCGCACGAGGTGTGCCATTGCGCTGGCTCGCCGGTTGCCCGTCTCCGCACCGAGATCCGAGAGCTCCTGTGCCATGGCTCGAGCAGTGGTCGTGTCGCCTCGGTGTGCGAACGCGATTGCGGTGCCGGAGAGGCCCTTGATGTGGACGTACCGCCGATCCGTGGCGTCCGGCACCGAGCCCAGCACACCCTGCAACTGAAGCCAGGTTTCGGCGGCCCGCTCGGACTGACCGTGGGTGCTGAGGACCCACGAGAGCCACGCCAATGTGTATGCCTCTGCGGTGACGTCGCCGCAGCGCCGGCTCAGATCGAGCGCTTCGTCGAGGAGCCCGACGGCCCTGGTGATCTCCCAGCCGTGGTTCCACACGATGCTTCCCTGCCACGCCAGCCATCGAGCACGAAGTGCGTCGTCGCCGGTATCGGCCGCCAACGTGGCGTGGGCAGCGAAGAGGTCGTGGAGCTTGTCCCACTCTCCCGAATAGTAGTGCGCCGGGGCCCACTCGACGATGGTCTCCAGCAAAAGACGCTGGCGTGTCGTCGTGTCGACGGGATGGTCGGGGTCGTCGACCGTCAACATCCGATACGCGGCCTCATAGTGGTTGTGGCACTCGATCATCGAGTAGCGCTCGAGCGCCCGACGTCCTGCGCGGCGTAGGTAGCGCACCGCATCGACCGTCAGGCCACTCCGCTGGAAGTGATACGCAAGGGTCTCGACGAACTCGTCGAGGCGATCGCCGAGCTGTGCCTCGATGGCCCGGCCGACTCGCTCGTGCAGCAACTGGCGATCGCGGCGGAGCAGCCCCTCGTAGGCGACCTCCTGCGTCAGCGCATGCTTGAAGACGTATTCGAGCTCTGGATCCGCCGACTTCTCGCGGATGAGGTCTGCAGCCGACAACACGTCGAGGCTCGCATCGAGGCCATCGGGTTCGCTGGACACGGTGCTGACGAGGCGGTACAGAAACTCGCGTCCGACGACTGACACCTCTCGGAGCACCCGACGTCGCGTGGGGTCGAGGCCATCGATGCGAGCTGCGATCACCCCCCGGATCGTGCTCGGCAAGGCGAGTTCATCGAGCGTTCGCCGCAACAGCCAGCCGTCAGCCTCCTGAACGAGCATGTCGGTCTCGATCAGACTGTTGACGATCTCCTCCACGAAGAACGGATTGCCCTCGGTGCGCGCGGCGACCGCATCGAGGAGGCCTGCCGGCAGCTCCGCAGTCTCGAGGAGCGACTGCAGTTGATCCCTTGTCTGACGCCCCGACAGCTCTCGCAGTTGCAGCACGCGTTCGCCTCGTACACCGAGGGAGAAGCCCGGCCGGAAGTTGCAGATCATCACGAACGGATCCGCGACGACCGACGCGAGCTGCCGAATGAGGTCGGCCGTCGATGGATCGCCCCAGTGCAGGTCTTGCACACACACCACGGTCGGCGTGCGTCTCGCCACCGAACCGATGAGCGTCGCGAGGGCCGCCACGAGCGACGAGCGGAACGCCTCGAGATGGATGGCAGATCCTGCCAGTGACGGAGCGTACAGATGCGCGAGCACCGGCATCACCGACTGGTCGCCGGGAACCGTGGCCTCCACCAGCGCAGCCAGCTTCCGCTGCACCTCGGATCCGGTGTCGCCCTCGTCGATGCCGGCGGCACTGTTGAGCAGATCGATGAGCGGGGAATAGGGGATGTCCGAGGTGTAGGGATACGCCCGTCCCTCGAGCCAGACGACACCAGGATCGAGCTGCCGCCTGACCTCTTCGAGCAGCCGGGTCTTTCCCGCGCCTGCCTCGGCGCACACCGTGATCACCGACGCCTGGCCGTCGCGCAGTCGATCGACGGCACCCAACAGGACGCCGAGTTCCTCGTGCCGTCCGATGAAGGCACCGATCCGCCGTGATGGGCGCCGGCCCTCGGATGCGAACCCGTCGACACGCCGAACCCGAAC
>JANOET010000214.1:0-2452 GCA_031413415.1 Acidimicrobiaceae bacterium | reverse complement strand
CGCGCGCCGCCGTCGCGGTGTCGTGTGTGACTTCCGTCCTGGCCGCTTCAGGCGGCCCCCACCAGGGCCGATGCAGGTTCACAATGAAGATGTGGCGGAGCGCGGACACGCCGCCACGGTCCCCTCAACTGGATGCCCGGCGAGGAGGTGAGCGAGATGTCGTTCCGCCAGCCGTTGCTGGTGGTCTGGTCGGTCGCGCTCGTGCTCGCCGGGTGCGAGGTGCGCGATCCGGGTCTGGGCGACCGTGTGCCGTACCCGGTGCCGGCGATGTCCAAGACACTGAACGATGTCGCCTACGGGACCGAGGACCAACAGGTGCTCGACGTGTACTCCCCGGCCGTTCCGAACGGGGGTGCCATCCTGTGGCTCCACGGCGGTGGTTGGGCCGACCTGGACGGCAAGGTCAACACGCTGGGATCTGAAGAACAGTTCGGCATGCAGCCGGTCGCGCAGGCGCTGTACCGCCGCGGCTGGACCGTGTTCTCGGTTCGCTACTCGGGCACCGATGAAGCGATCTTCCCCAAGCCGCTGCAGGACGTGAAGCAGGCGGTCCGGTGGATCAAGGTGCATGCCGCCGACTTCGCCGTGTCGCCGACGGCGATCGTGGCGATGGGCTTCTCGGCCGGCGGCCATCTCGCCGCGATGCTCGGCGTCACCTCTGGCTCGCTCGAGCCCTCGGTCCCGGCCGCGTTGGCCAAGCAGACCTCGAAGCCGGGAGCGGTGGTCTCGATCGCAGGAGTGCTCGACCCTGCGACGTTTCCGTACCTGTACGGTCTGCCGCCCGGCAATGCGACCGGCGTCGCCGCGCTCATCGGCTGCCCCGAGACGCCGCAGCGATGGGCGACGTGCAACCCGTCGTTGCTGCAGAAGACCCGTGTGGTCAACTACGACGACGCAGCCGATGCCCCGATCTACATCGTGCAAGGCGGACGGGACGGCATCGTCGACCCGCAGACCCAGGCCCGAACCCCTCACACGGCGCTGGTGGCCACCCTCGGCGAGGATCACGCCTGGATCGACGTCGTCGACACGGGCAGCCCACTGTCGTACGGGGGACTCGACCCGCAGAACCACAGCATGGCGTTGTCGTACGAGTTGAACATGACGGCGCTGAACGACTTCGTCGGGCGTGTGCTGCCGCCGTCGGCACCCAAGCCCGTCCTCGCCGCCTACGCCCCGACTGCGACGTGTCGCCTTGCGGACAGCCGGAACACGGGCACGCTGTTGTCGTTGGGCTCGGGTCGGTATCGAGTGCAGGTCAGTGGCCGGTGCGGCGTGCCGAACGGTGCCGCTGCCGCAGTCCTCACCGTCACCGTGGTTCGTCCCACCGTCACCAGCGGTGTTCGTATCTACCCGACTGGCGGGGTGTTGCCCGCGCCGCTGGTGGCGTACGCGCCGCGTGAGGTTCGTGCCAACACCGCCGTCGTCGCGCTGTCCGCCAAGGGCACCGTCGATCTCGCAGGCGTCAGCGGAGCGGTACTGGTCGACGTCTCCGGCGTGTACCGGCCGACCGTGGCGGCTCGAGCGGGGCGCGCGATGGCCTCGGCGCCCGTTCATGTGCTCGGCACGGTCGCCGCAGGTGCGACGCTGGCGCGAGGTGTGCCCGCGACCGTCTCCGTGACGGGGGCCGGAGTGCCCGCAGACGCAGTTGCCGTGCTGGCGGTCATCACCGTCTCGGGTTCCTCGGGAGCCGGGCACATTGCCGTCGCTCCCTCGGGGAGCGTGATCCCCGCCGCCGGTGTGGTGACCACCGATGGGGTCGGGCAGACGCGGTCCGCCACCGCGTGGATCGCGCTGCGCAACGGCCGCTTCACTGTCTCGAGCACGATGTCGGCCCAGGTCACCATCGCCATCGTGGGCCACGTCACCGGCGCATCGGCACCCATCGGGCAGGCGGGCCTGTATCGATCGGGCCGCAACACCTTCGCCTGATCCCCTCGGGCCACGGTCGGCAAAGAGACCGATCGGCGGCGGGGTCGAGCGGTAGCCTTGACGGCCGTGCCCGAGTTCCAGACCAGCCCAGGGATGCGCGACATCCTGCCGCCCGAATCGGCCCGCTGGCGCCGTTTCGTCGAGGTGTTCGCTCGCGTGTCCGAACAGGCCGGGTACGGCCAGGTCATTCCGCCGCTCCTGGAAGATCTCGGCGTGTTCCGGCGCATCGGCGACGCCACCGACGTCGTCTCGAAGGAGATGTACGACTTCGTCGACAAGGGCGGCCGCCACATCGCGTTGCGCCCCGAGCTGACGGCGTCGGTCTGCCGGGCGTTCGTGCAACACCGCCCGCCCGTCCCGTGGAAGGTCTGGTACACCGGCTCGATGTTTCGGTACGAGAAGCCGCAGCGCGGCCGCTACCGGCAGTTCGACCAGGTGGGCATCGAGGTGCTCGGTGCCGACGACCCCAACGTCGACGTCGAGGTCATCGCGCTCGGCTGGGAGTTCTACAAGGCCCTCG
>JANOET010000213.1:0-17893 GCA_031413415.1 Acidimicrobiaceae bacterium | reverse complement strand
CAGGGCAGGCCTCGGCCGCATCCGCCGACGTGACGCCGTTCGCTCCGGCTTGAGCTAGAGCAAGCCGCGGCGGTTGCTGCGCAGGGCTGCCAACTCGGTGGTGAGGAGGGCGATGTGCTCGCCCTCCTCCGCCGCGAGTTCGCGGTAGAGCTCGCGTGCCGCAGGGGCCGCGTCGTCGCAGTGCTCGCGGAAGAACGCCTCGGCGCGTTGCTCCAAGGTGAGGGCCAGCTCGAGCAGATCCATCGGATCGGTGGGTACACGCTGCGCACCGGCCTGAAGTGCGCCGGGGTGCAGGTCGCCACTGGCGTCGTCGGGCGGCGGCAGGTGATAGCGGCGCACCAACGTGTCGATGTGCTCGCGCTCCATCTCGGCCAAGCGGTGGAACATGTCGTGCAGGTCTTCGTCGCTCGCGTGCTTCGCCGCGGCGACGTAGAAGTCGCGGCCACCGAGTTCGATCTCGAACGCCGTGCGCACTGCGACCATGGCGTCGTCAGGCACGGTGATGGCGACCGGATCGACCGGAGAGAGCAGGCCGTCGCACGCCGGGCAGCGACCGTAGGGGAAGGCGAACCCCTCGCTGCGCTTCGAACATTCGGTGCACTTCCATGCGACCACCTGGTCCGCGCAGCAGATGCCGTCCTCGTCACCCTCGTCGACCGGTCGACGGCAACGCGGGCACACCGGCGCCGAAGCCTCGGCCACGTCGGACACGATGCCGTGGTCCAGATAGTCGAGGATCGCCGCCGCGGCACGCCGGCCCGCGCCCATCGCGAGGATGACCGTCGCCCCACCGGTGACGATGTCGCCCCCCGCGAACACGCCGGGCAGATTCGTCGCCTGCGTCTCGGGATCCGCCGCGACATAGCCACGCCCATCGAGCGCGAGGCCCTTGGTGTTGCGCGTCACGATGGGGTTCGGGTTCGTGCCCAGCGCCACGATGACCGTGTCGCACGCCACCTCGAACCGCTCGCCGGTGCCGACGGGACGGCGGCGGCCTCGCTCGTCGGGCTCGCCCAGTTCCATCCGCTCGACCAGGAGGCCGCGCACGTCGCCTCGCTCGTCGGTGAGCACCTCGACCGGGTTGTGCAGCCAGAGAAACCCGACTCCCTCGTCCTCGGCGTGGTGCAGTTCTTCGGCACGCGCTGGAGCCTCGGCCTTCGTGCGTCGGTAGACACAGCGCACCTCGGCACCCAGGCGGCGAGCCACGCGCAGGCAATCCATCGCCGTGTTGCCCGCGCCGATGACGACGACGTCCTTGCCGATGCCGACCGGCGTGTCGATGTCGGGGAAGCGGTCGCCGCCCATCAGGTTGACGCGGGTGAGGAACTCGTTGGCGCTGATGACCCGACCGGCGTTCTCTCCGGGAATGCCCAGGAACGACGGTGCGCCGGCGCCGACGCCCAGGAACACGGCGTCGTAGCCTCGCTTCGTCAGCAGGTCGTCGACCGTGAACGTGCGTCCGATGACCTTGTCGGTCTCGATGTGCACGCCCAGGTCGACCAACCCTTCGATCTCGCGGTCGATGATCTCGCGCGGGAGGCGGAACGCCGGGATGCCGTAGCGCAACACACCACCGGTGACGTGCAGCGCTTCGAGCACGGTGACGTCGACACCGGCGCGCGCGAGGTCGGCTGCGCACGCGAGACCCGATGGGCCGGACCCCACGACGGCGACCCTCTTCCCCGTGGGTGCGGCGATGTCGGGTCGCTGCACCGTGCCGTGATCGCCGACGAAGCGTTCGAGCCGACCGATGCCGACGGGCTCCATCTTGCGAGCGATCACACACTGGCTCTCGCACTGCGACTCCTGCGGGCAGACACGACCGCACACCGACGGCAAGATGTTCGCCTCGCGGATCACGCCGAGCGCGCCATCGACGTCCTTCACCAACAGGTGGCGGATGAAACGGGGGATGTCGATGCTCACCGGGCAACCACTGATGCAGGTCGGCCGGCTGCACTGCAGGCATCGCTCGGCTTCGCGCATCGCTTCGCTGAGCGAGTAGCCCAGGGTGACCTCGTCGAAGGTTCGCGACCGGACGCCAGGGTCGCGCTCGGGCATGGGCACCTTGGTGGGTTCGATCTCGCGCAACTTCTTGTAGGTGCGCCTGCCCTCCACGAACAACGTCTGCTCGACCTGGCAGCGGTGCTCGTAGTCCGCGGCGGCGGCCTGCTCTTCTTCCTCGAAGCGGCGTTGGCGGGTGAGCAGCTCGTCGAAGTCGACATGGTGTGCGTCGAAATCGGGACCGTCGACGCACGCGAAGCGTGTGACGCCGTCGACGCTGACGCGACACGAGCCGCACATGCCGGTGCCGTCGACCATGATCGTGTTCAGCGACACCACGGTGTGCACCCCTGCCGGACGGGTGACCTCGCTGCACGCGCGCATCATCACCATCGGTCCGATCGCCACCGCCAACTCGGGCAGGTCGCGAGCCACCACGTCGGCCAGCGCTGCAGTGACGAGGCCCGCTCGACCGGCACTGCCGTCGTCGGTGCACACGATCAGTTCGTCGGCGAACTCGCCGAGCTTGTCGGTCCAGAACTGCAGGTCTGCACTGCGGAAGCCGATGATCACCGTGGTGCGGTGGCCGGCCTGCTTGAACGCCCGAAGCTGCGGGAACACCGGAGCCACACCCAGACCGCCACCCACGAGCACCACATGCCGGTCGACGCCGTCGGGCACGGTCTCGATCTCGGTGGGCATGCCCAGCGGGCCGACGAGGTCGGCGAACGTGTCGCCCTCGTGGTACTTGTCGCGCATCTCGGCGGTGGACCGCCCGAGCGATTGGACGACGACGGTCACGGTGCCGCGAGCGACGTCGTAGTCGGCGATCGTGAGCGGGATGCGCTCGGCCCCGTCGTGGAGCCGAATCATCACGAACTGGCCCGCGCGCGCCGCGGCAGCGACATCGGGGGCATCCACTTCCCAGAGGAATGTGTTCGGGGTCAGGTGCTCGCGTCGGACGATCGTGAACGGCATCTGAGGGTGAGCGTAAGCCGCGCCGCGGCGACCTGATACGGACCTTCGCCCCTACGCGAGGCCGAGACCGAGGTTTTCCGACAACCCCGGTACTGCGGGGTTGCCTCGGGCGTCGCAAACCTGCCGGAAAACCTCGGGCGTCAATCGACGCGGCGGCCGAGGAGGGCGAGGAACTGCGTTGAACGCGACGAGTCGTCGTCGACCGTCACCGGGCCGCCGAAGAACGGCGGCTGGCGCATCGCGCCGATCACGGGTTCGGCCTGTGCGATCGCATGGTCGACGAGGTCCTCGTCGAGTTGGTCGTCGACGCCGGCCGCTCGGGCCAGGTCCCAGGTGTGGGCCAGGGTGTCGACGACGTTCCAGGCGTGCAGGCTGTCGATGGTCTCCGCCGCTCGGAAGGTCTGCACGATCTGGTCGATCACGCCGGGCGAGCCGAGCGCCTCGAGCACCGACCCACGTGCGGCCGCCCAGGCGGCCGGCGGCTGGTCGCCGGCGAGGTCGCCCGGCATGCCGTACGGGTTCATCGTCGGCTCGACACCCCGAGCCAGCGCCTCCACGTATCCCTGCACCGCGATCACATGACCGAGCACATCGCGCGCGGACCAACCCTCGCACGGCGAAGCGTTCGACCATGCCGTGCTCGGCACCGAGTTCACGACTTGGTCGAAGCTGTTCAGTGCCTTCGTGTACACCTGCAGATTGTCGCTCATCGCCCGAGGCTAACGCTGTTGGTCAGGGGCGATCAGCGGAGCGAGCGGGAGGGCATCCAGTCGGTGTCGTGTGTGCCATCGAAGAGTTGCTTCGAGATGCGACCGAGCGCCGCCCTGTCGGTGGGGGAGAGAGCGCGCAGCTCGGCCGGGGGCTCGGTGAAGACTGCGTTCAACCGGGTCGCGACGCGCTCGCCCTTCTTCGTGAGGGCCAGTTCCTTCACACGGCGGTCGTCGGCGGTCGGCCGGCGTTCGGCGAAGCCGAGCTCTTCCAGCCGGTCGGCGACGGAGGTGATGTACGACGCATCGCACGCCATGCGATCCGCCATGTCGCGCATGCGACTGGGGCCCGCGGTGAGCAGGGTGATCATCGCGTGTCCGTGCGGAGGGGTGAGATGCAACTCGGCGAGTGCGGCGAACAACACATTGCGCCGCGACATGAACAGCCCCATCAGGCGGGTCCAGGTCTCGGTGAGTTCCGTGTCGTTCGCGCTCACAGCTTCAGTCTAGCGAACGCTTGACCTCGATACAAGGTTGACAAAGCTCAACAATTGACTAGAGTCGACCGTCATGAGTGACCATCACATTGGAGACGCGCACACTGGAGACACCGCGATCCTTGCGGAAGAACTCCGCAAGACGTTCGACGAGGTGGTCGCGGTCGACCACATCTCGTTGGCCGTACCCCGCGGCACCGTGCTGGGCCTGCTCGGCGCCAACGGCGCCGGCAAGACCACCATGGTGCGCATGCTCACCACCGTGCTGCAGCCCACGGCAGGAAAAGGTTTCGTCAACGGCTTCGATGTGCATCTGCAACCTCAGGCCGTCCGGCGCAGCATCGGCCTGGCCGGCCAGTACGCCGCCGTCGACGAGAACCTCACCGGCCGCGAGAACCTGTCGCTGGTCGGTCGGCTGAACCACATGGCGAAGACCGACACCCGGTCCAGAGCCGCCGAGTTGCTCGACCAGTTCCGCCTCACCGACGCTGCTGATCGACCCGTGCGCACCTACTCGGGTGGCATGCGCCGCCGACTCGACCTGGGCGCCGCGCTCGTCACCCATCCGCCGGTGCTGTTTCTCGACGAACCGACCACCGGGCTCGACCCCGCCAGCCGCCTGGATCTGTGGGAGGTCATCGAGGGCCTCGTCGGCGACGGCACGACGGTGCTGCTCACCACCCAGTACCTGGAAGAGGCAGACCGATTGGCCGACAACATCATCGTCATCGACCAGGGTCGCATCGCCGCCGAGGGCACCGCAAAGCAGCTGAAGGCCCGCCTGGGTGACACCGTCATCGAGTTCGAGTTCGCTTCATCCGCCGACGCCCTCCGCGGTGCCGAGGTGCTCGGCACCGACACCAGCGCCGGCACCATCGTCCGGCAGGTGATGACCGACGGCGCAGCAACACTGCGCGACGCACTGAATCGCCTCGACGACAGTGGGCTCGCACCGGCCCATGTCGCCCTCCGTGAGCCGACGCTCGACGACGTGTTCCTCACCCTCACCGGTTCGAACGCCGCCTCGAACCCCGCCCCGAAGGACGCGCCGAAGGAAGGCGACGCATGAGCGCCCCGCTCGCCCCCACGCAGCCGCCCATCTCCACCCGGCAGGGCGTCGGCCTCGGCTGGGCCGTGCGCGACAACCTGGCGATGACATGGCGAAACCTCACCGTGATCCGCCGCGTGCCGCAACTGCTGGTGTTCGCGCTCATCCAGCCGGTCATCTTCGTGCTGATGTTCCGTTTCGTCTTCGGTGGTGCCATCCAGGCGCCGGGCGGCATCCCCTACGTGAACTACCTGATGCCCGGCATCTTCGTGCAGACGGTGGTGTTCGGTGCCATCAACACCGCGGTCGGCCTGGCCGAGGACCGCACCAAAGGGCTGCTCGAACGGTTGAAGAGCCTCCCCATGGCGCGCAGCGCGGTGCTGGGCGGTCGTGTGGCAGCCGACAGCGTGCGCAACGCGGTGGTCGTGGTGCTGATGATCATCGTTGGATACATCGTCGACTTCCGACCGACCGGGTCCTTCCTGGAGAACGTCGCCGCCGTCGGTGTGATGGTGATGTTCGGCCTGTCGATGTGTTGTATCTTCGCCATCATCGGCCTGTCGGTGCCCAACGCCGAGGCTGCCCAGGCGGCCGCGTTCCCGTTGGTGGCGCCGCTCGTGTTCGCGTCGAACGCCTTCGTGCCGGTGGAGACGATGCCGGGCTGGCTGCAGTGGTGGGCCGAGCGTCAACCGGTGAGTGTGACCGTGCGCGCCGTTCGCTCGCTCATGCTGGGTACCGACCCGAGAGACTACGTGTGGGCCAGCCTTGCGTGGTCGGTCGGCATCATGGCCGTCATGGCTCCCATCGCCATTCGCAAGTACCGCAAGGCGTAGCGGCGTACGCTCGCCTCGTGCGAGCGAGACAACTCCTGGCCGTCGGCGTGGTGGCCATGTCGTCGATCGTCGCTGTCGCGCTGCCGTCCGTGGCGCTCGCGCCATCGATCGAACTGCCTGCCACCGCCACCAAGCCGGCTGTCCGCGTGCGTCCTCCCGGCCGATCGTTCACCATCGCTGCGGTCGGTGACTTCCTGCCCGAGCCGGCCATCAACCGACCCGCTGCCGAGTCAGCGCCTCCCGGAGTTCGTTACGACTACGCCGCGCTGTTGTGGCCGGTCGCACCGTTCGTGGGTTTCGCCGACCTCGCCGTCTGCCACATGGAGACGCCCGTCGGAGGTCCCGGGGCGACGGTCGGCTGGGTGGGCAAGAGCGCCTACGGGACGAACCTGCTGCAGGCCGCGTGGGAGACGCCGTTCGACATGCGCCGCATCGGCTTCGACCGGTGCAGCACCGCCTCGAACCATGCCAACGATCTGGGCCTGGCCGGCATCGACACCACACTGCGAGCGCTCGATGCCGCCGGGCTCAGCCACCAGGGCACTGCTCGCTCGACCACCGAGGCGAAGGTTGCGACCTTCCTCGTGAAGGGCGTTCGGGTCGCGCACCTCTCGTATGCACGCAACTCGAACACCGGGTTTCCACGCGACCTGTGGCGGCTCAATCGGGCCATCGATGCGAACCAGGTGAAGGCCGATGTCGCCACGGCTCGGCGGCTCGGCGCCGAGGTCGTGATGGTCAGTCTCCACGTCTACATGGAGATGCTCACCGGCCCGATCGCCGATGACCGCGCCCTGGTGAACAGCATCACCGGTGCGGCCGCCAAGCCCGACCTGGTGCTCATCCACGGGCCGCACGTCCCACAACCGGTCGAACGCGTCAACGGCGTGGTGACCTACTGGAGCCTCGGCAACTTCATCTCCGGCATGGGGGCGCCGAATCGCGGCAAGTACGCCGATCCGCGCACGCTCGACGGTCTGCTCGCCCTGGTCCGCTTCACCCAACGCAACAATGGCACGTGGGTCGTCGAGCCGACGGCAGTGCTGTTGTGCAACACGCCGCTCGATCGGAAGGTGTACCCGGGCCTGACGACGTTGCAGCAGCCCGGCCTGTCGTCCACGCTGCGCACGCAACTGCAGGCGTGCGTCGGCCGTGCCTCGAAGGTGGTCAGCGGTCTGAAGTAGTGGCTCGGGACTTTGGTACCTACCTGCGGACCGTGGCGTCGCCGTACCTTCGCCTCTGCTGCGGTCGGCGCGCCGTGTCAGGCTCGCCTCAAGCAGGGGGATCAGGAGCAGTGATGAGTCAGACGGCAACACTCGACAGCGGTACCGACCAGGGTGCCACGGAACACTTCGACGTGGTCGTCGTGGGTGCGGGCATCAGCGGCGTCGGCGGCATCTACCACCTGAAGACGCAGTGCCCGGGCACGACCTTCATGGCGTTCGACAAGTTCGACAGCTTCGGTGGCACCTGGCACTGGCACAAGTACCCGGGCATCCGCTCCGACAGCGACCTGTACACGTTCGGCTACCGGTTCAAGCCATGGACGGGAGCGCCCATCGCCAGCGCCGACCAGATCCTCAAGTACATGGGGGAAGTCATCGACGAGAACGACCTGGGCCAGCACATCCGCTACCGCCACAAGATCGAGCACGCCGGCTTCGACAACGCTCGCAACCTGTGGACGCTGTCGGTGCGCAACCTGGCCACCGACGAGGTGAAGACGTTCACCTGCAACTTCCTGTGGATGTGTCAGGGCTACTACAGGTTCGAGGAGGGCTACACCCCCGAGTGGCCAGGCATGGACACCTACCGGGGCACCATCGTCCACCCTCAGACCTGGCCCGAGGACCTGGACTACAAGGGCAAGCGCGTGCTCGTCATCGGCTCCGGTGCCACCACGGCGACGCTCGTCCCGGCCATTGCCGGCGACACGGCGCACACCACCGTGCTGCAGCGGTCGCCCACGTACTTCTGGACGGGAGCCAACGTCGACGAGGTCGCCGACATGCTCCGCGGCCTCGAGATCGACGAGACCTGGATCCACGAGATCGTGCGCCGCAAGAAGCTCTCCGACCAGCAGATGGTCACCCGGCTCTCGTTCGAGGCACCCGACCTGGTGAGGGACGAACTGCTCAAACAGGTGAAGGCGTTGCTACCCGAGGGGTACGACATGACGCACTTCACACCGCGCTATCGCCCGTGGCAGCAGCGCCTCGCGTTCGTGCCGGACGGCGACCTGTTCGCTGGCATCCGCGCCGGGAAGGCGTCGATGGTCACCGACGAGGTCGCCACGTTCAACGAGACCGGTGTCCTCACCAAGGGCGGCGTGCAGATCGACGCCGACATCATCGTCACCGCCACCGGTTTCAACCTCAGCGTGCTCGGCGACATCCCGTTCGAGGTCGACGGCAAGCCGGTGCACTGGCCCGACACCGTCACCTACCGCGGGATGATGTTCACCGACGTGCCGAACATGCTCTGGGTGTTCGGCTACTTCCGTGCCAGTTGGACCCTGCGCGCCGACCTGATCAGCGACTTCGTGTGCCGACTGCTGACGTACATGAAGGACCACGGTCACACGAAGGTGGTGCCGGCCATCCGCGAGGTCGACGATGCCGACATGACGATCGGCACCTGGATGGACCCCGACAACTTCAACCCCGGGTACCTGATGCGCAGCATGCATCTGTTGCCGAAGAAGGGCGACAAGCCCGAGTGGCAGCACACTCAGGACTACTGGTTCGAGAAGGACGCACTCCCGAACGCCAGCCTGGAAGACGGCTGCCTGCGCTACAGCTGACGCGGCGCGAACTCAAGTTCCTGGTGAACGCGGCGCGACGTCAGGTTCGGGCCACGTAGACCTCGCGCACTGCGGCCGCGAGGTCGTGCAGGACTGCGTGCTGCGGGTCGGCGTCGTACAGGCCGTGCGCCGCCAGATCGTCGGCGTCCAGTCGTTGCGGCACGAGCACACCGGGACCATCGGTGGGCAGATCGAGCGCGGTGGCGCGCACGGCGTCGCGCACGGGCTGTCCACCCACCTGGAGGCACCAGTCGACGATGTCGCGGCCGAGCGCCGCGTGGGCGGCGTCGTCGATGGACATCTGCTGCAGCGTGTCATGGACCCGAGGGTCGGTGGCCCGCTCGGCCCGGGCGGCAGCCATGCGGCTGGCGTAGGCCTCGAGCAGTACGTCGTCGAGCAGGGTCTCGACCGCCACGGCGCACAGCTCGATGGTTCGTGAACGGGGCAACCGCAACGGACGTCGCAGGCGACCGTGGCGCATGCTGCGACCCAGGTAGCGACCGGCCAACTCGAAGCTGCGTGAGGCGTGTAGCGCCTCCTGCTGGGCGGCGATTCGGCATCGGGTCACCAGTTCGGCGGGCGCATCGAGGCGGCTCAGCCGGCGCGCCACGTGCAGGTAGGCGACGTACGACGAGTGCTCGAGCTCGCCCTGCGTCCGCCAGTGGTCGGCGAGTGCTCGACGCACCTGCGGCTGCATCTGCAGCGCGTGCTGGTCGGTCAGTCGGGAGTGTCCGAGCCTTGCGTTGGCTCGTTGCACTCGGCCATGCCACCCTCGAAGTGGGCGACCCTCGACGATCGCGACGTTCATTGCTCCATCGACGTCGATTGTGACGGAATTGTTCCGAATCGATCAAGGAGATTTCGGTGAACTTACGGTTATGCGTCAGCAGGCCGACACAACGACGCGCCCATCTCGCTCGCTGACGACCACAGTGCCACCCTCGGTGACCTTTCCTTCCAGGATGAGCAGTGCGGCGGGGTCGGCCAGCTCGCGTTGAATGACCCGCTTCAGTGGTCGTGCGCCGAACGCAGGGTCGTACCCCTCGCGTGCCAGACGTGCCATGGCCTCGTCGTCGATGCGCAGGGTGATGCGCCGCTCGGCCATGCGGTCGCGCAGGTGGGCGAGCTGGATGGTGACGATGCGCTCGAGATCGGCCTCGGTGAGACTGCGGAAACGGATGATGTCGTCGACGCGGTTGATGAATTCGGGCTTGAAGAACGACAAAGGGTCGACGGCGAGATTGCTGGTCATGATGAGCACGACGTTGGTGAAATCGACCGTGCGACCCTGACCATCGGTGAGCCGGCCGTCGTCGAGCACCTGCAGCAGCACGTTGTACACGTCGGGGTGAGCCTTCTCGATCTCGTCGAGCAGCACCACGCTGTACGGGCGGCGACGCACCGCCTCGGTGAGCTGCCCACCCTCGTCGTAACCGACGTAACCGGGGGGTGCACCGATGAGTCGGCTGACCGAGAACTTCTCCATGTACTCGCTCATGTCGATGCGGACCATGGCCTTCTCGTCGTCGAAGAGGTACTCGGCGACGGCGCGAGCCAGCTCGGTCTTGCCGACGCCGGTGGGGCCGAGGAACATGAACGACCCGATCGGCCTGTGCGGATCGGAGAGTCCGGCGCGGGACCGGCGGATCGCGTTGGCCACGGCCGTGACGGCATCGTCCTGGCCGATAACTCGCTGGTGCAGCATGTCCTCGAGGTGGACGAGCTTGGCCATCTCGCTCTCCATCAGCCGGCTGACGGGCACCCCCGTCCACTTGCTGACGACCTCGGCGATGTCTTCGCTGTCGACCTCTTCTTTGAGCATGCGGTGACCCGCCTGCAGCTGGTCGAGGTGATCGGTCGCGTCGTCGATGCGCCGTTCGAGCTCGGGGATTCGGCCGTAGCGAATCTCGGCCGCGATGGACAAGTCGGTCTCGCGCTCGACCTGCGTCCGTAGGTGCTCGAGCTCTTCCTTCAACGAGCGGATGGCGCTGATGGCCTGCTTCTCGTTCTCCCAGATGCGCTTCATTTCGTGCACCTGGGCGTTCAGCTCGGCGAGCTCGTCGACCAGCGCTTCGAGGCGCTCCTGTGACGCCTGGTCGGTCTCGTTCTCGAGCGCGACCTGTTCGATCTCGAGTTGGAAGATACGCCGCTGGACCACGTCGATCTCGGTGGGCACGCTGTCGATCTCGATGCGCAGCTTGCTGGCCGCTTCGTCGACGAGGTCGATGGCCTTGTCGGGCAGGAACCGATTGGTGAGATAGCGGTTGCTGAGCACTGTTGCGGCGATGAGTGCGGAGTCCTGGATGCGCACTCCGTGGTGCACCTCGTAGCGCTCCTTCAGACCGCGGAGGATGCCGATGGTGTCGTCGACCGTGGGCTCGCCGACGTAGACCTGCTGGAATCGCCGCTCGAGCGCGGGGTCCTTCTCGACGTACTTGCGGTACTCGTCGAGCGTGGTGGCACCGACCATGCGCAGCTCGCCTCGGGCGAGCATGGGCTTGATCATGTTGCCGGCGTCCATGGCACCCTCGGCGCCGCCTGCGCCGACGATGGTGTGGATCTCGTCGACGAACGTGATGACCTCGCCCGCCGCGTCGGTGATCTCCTTCAGGACGGCCTTCAACCGTTCCTCGAACTCGCCGCGATACTTCGCCCCCGCGAGCATGCTGCCGATGTCGAGCGAGATGAGCCGCTTGTCCTTCAAGCCCTCGGGGACGTCGCCGTCGGCGATGCGCTGGGCGAGCCCTTCGACGATGGCGGTCTTGCCGACGCCGGGTTCGCCGATGAGCACCGGGTTGTTCTTGGTGCGTCGGCTGAGCACCTGGATGACCCGACGGATCTCGTCGTCGCGGCCGATGACCGGGTCGATCTTGCCGTCGCGGGCACGCTGGGTGAGGTCCTGCCCGTACTTCTCGAGCGCAGCGAACGATTCCTCGGGATTCTGGCTGGTGACCCGATGACTGCCGCGGACCTCCTTGAGGGCCTGCAGCAGCTCTTCGCTTCCGATGCCGAGCCGTTGGTTCATGGCCAGCAGGAGGTGCTCGACCGAGAGGAAGTCGTCCTTCAGGTCCTTCTGGTTCGTGACCGCGTTCTGCATGACGTTGTCGAGCTCGCGGTTCATGCGCGGCTCGCTGCCGCCGTAGGCCTTGGGCAGCTTGGCGACGGCCTCGTCGGCTTTGTTGCGCACCATCAGCGGCGCCAGCCCCAGCTTGGCCAGGACCGCCGGGACGATGGTGTCGTCCTGGCGCACGAGCGCCGCCATGAGGTGATCGGGGGTGAGCTCGGGGTTGTTGAGCGTCTTCGCCTGGTCGATGGCCGCGGCGAAGGCCTCGTTCGTCTTCAGGGTCCACTTCTTCGGATCGAGCGCCATGTGACGAGGTTACCCCGAGTCAGAAAACTTGCTACGAGTCGTGTCAACTTTCACGGCGAGAGCCAGATCTTGATCTTCACGGTCAACTTCTGCTCAAGAACTGAGTCGACGTGCCGAGAACTCTTCCGCCACCAATCGCGGTGGTGTACCTACGAAAGGGAACACGAATGAACAAGCCCCGCAAGCTTGCCCTCGCCGTGTTGGCGAGCATCA
Organism: Acidimicrobiaceae bacterium; assembly: GCA_031413415.1. Classification (GTDB taxonomy): domain Bacteria; phylum Actinomycetota; class Acidimicrobiia; order Acidimicrobiales; family Ilumatobacteraceae; genus UBA668. The sequence continues at coordinate 5,440 of JANOET010000213.1, read as the reverse complement.
CCATTGCCGGCATCGCTGGGGCCTCGGCCTCGAGCCTCGGCGGCATCAGCAGCACCAGCCTCGGCTCCGACGACGCCATCACCGCGTCGTGCCAGACGACGCTGAACGCGATCACGGTCACCTACAACACCGCCTACAACGCGTCGCAGAGCCGTCACGATGTCGGCACGGTGACCTTCAACGGCGTCGACGGCCCCTGCGATGGCAAGACCGCCACGCTGGTCCTGGCCGACGCCACCGGCGCCGCACTCGTCTCGGTGTCGGGCCCGGTTGTGCTTGGCGGCGGTGCCTCCTTCACGCTGAATCCGGCTGACGTCTCGGCCGAACTCGTCGAGAAGCTGTCGCTCGTCATCCAGGGCTGATCCATGACCGAGGGGCCGCAGCGTCTGGCGCGCGGCGGGCGCGTCGCCACCATTGCCACCACCGTGGCCGTGGTGGCGCACGCCTTCGCCGGCGCCAGCGCTGCGAGCCTCGGTGGTCTGCGCAGCACCTCGTTGTACTCGATGGACGCCGCCCAGCGGCCCGTCATCCCCACCACCACGACCACCACCATCCCGCCGACGACCACCACGGTGGCGCCGGTGCAGATCTCGTGCGACTCGTTCGCGCCGACCGGTGGCGGCAACAACTTGAACGGGCGGGTGGTGCAGCCGCCGTCGTGCGGCACCTACCAGTGGAGGGTCGACGTCGGCAACTGGCAGATCGCCGGTGGGTCGGCCTTCGCCAACGGTGCCGGCCAGGCGACGGTCGTCGGCCCGCAGGTCGACATGACGGCTGAGGTCACGATGTCGAACCTGAACGGCGCCAACCGGTCGGGCGGCCTGCTGCTGAACCGCAGTGGTGGCGGCGGGTCGGGCGTGATGATCGTCGGAGTCCTCATCGGCAACAGCAGCGCCGCCATCCGCATCAAGAACGGAGGGACGACGACCACGTTGGTCACCGTCCCCATCACGGCTGGTTCGTCGGCCCGATTGCGCCTGACTCGACTGGGCTCCTCGGTCACCTTCCGCGTGAACGGCACCATCGTCGCCACCGTCACCCTGACCGCTACCCAGGCCAACCTTCTCTCCGGCACCGGGGCGGGCTTCATCAACGAGCAGGGCACCGCCCTTCGCTACTCGAACTTCCTTCTCGCGCAACCCACACCATGACCACCACGTTCGACACCACCGCAGCCCGCGTCGCGATGCTGCGTGCTCGCGCGCACGAAGCCCATCCGCACCACGACCACCTGGTGCACGTCACGGTGCACGCCAGCGGTCGCCGGCACGTGCTGCACGACGTGCTCGACCTGCTCATGCTGGCGCTGGTGCTGCTGCTGGTGTGGTTCCTGTGGCCCGTGAACTTCGGCGGCAGCGCCCGGTTCATCGTGGTGCAGGGCCAGTCGATGGAGCCCGTCTTCCACCTCGGTGACGCCATCATCGTGAAGACCCTCGACGACCCGCAGGTGGGCGACATCGTCGTGTTCCGAATCCCCGAGGGCGAGCCGGGCGCCGGCTCGTTCGTGGTGCACCGGCTGCACGAGATCCGCGCCGACGGCACGTTCGTCACCAAGGGCGACAACCGACAGGTGCCCGACCCGTTCCACGTGACGGCCGACGACGTCATGGGCACGCCGGCCTGGACGCTGCCGCAGGTCGGTCGCGGCATCATGGCCCTGGCCAACCCCTACATCGTGGGTGGCGCCATCGGCCTGATCGCGTTCATCATCATCATGCCGCGCGGCAAGCACGAGGACGACGAGTCCGAGCAGGACCCGACACCGGTCAAGGCGGCCAAGCGGGCGAAGCCGCCGAAGCCGGCCAAATTGGCGAAGACACCGAAGCGGGCGAAGCCGCCGATGGTGGCACCGCTCGGCCCCTCGTCCGTGTTCGTGCCGATGACGGCCCGGCACCACTCGTTCGAACACACGACGCTCGAGTTGCCGATCACCGACTTCCACCGGTGACGTCCGACAACAGCGTCGACCGGTAGACCGCCACGCCGTCGGCAGCGAGTCGATCCGTGGCCTCGGCCAGCCGCGGCCGGAACGTCGCCCACTCGCGCGACGCCTGCGGTGTCCAGCCCACCTCCGCGAGACACAGCAGACGCGGGAAGCACAGCGTCTGCAGCTGTTCGAACGTACGCACCTTCTCGGTCCACAGGGGCGCCTCGACGCCGGCGATGCGCTCGTCGCCGATGCCGGGCAGCAGCGTCGCAGGGTCCCAGTCGTGAATGCGGTCGAGATCGATGTGACCCGCCCAGCGGCGGCCGAACGCGTCATCCTCATGGTGGCGCATGTCCAGATAGGTGTGCGCTGATGGTGACATGACGAAGCGGCAGCCGTCGGGTGCGGCGGCGGCGGTCTCGGCCTTCAACCAGTGCTGCACCACGGTGTCCGAGCGCAGCGACGCTGCCGTGATCTCCTCCCAGCCGACCATCTGCTTGCCGTGCGCGGCCACCTCGTCCTGCAGGAAGTCGATGAACTCGACGTAGGCCTCGCGCTCGGTCGAGTGGGCTTCGTCGCCGCCGATGTGCAGCCACGGTCCGGGGGTGATCGCCGCGAGGTGGGCCACGATGTCGCGGACGAACCGTCGGGTCAGCGGCAGGTCGAGTCGGAGCGAACTGAACCCCACCTCGATGCCCGTGTACGGCGGGGGAGCCGTTTCGCCGGGGTTCAGCCCCGGCACCGAGGCGAGCGCAGCGTTGGTGTGGCCGGGCATGTCGACCTCGGGGACGACGGTGACGAAGTGCACTCGAGCGTGCTCGACGATGCGCGACCAGTCGGCCAGCGAGAACCAACCGCCGGCGTCGCCCCGACAGGCCGTGGCCCCGCCGACGGCGGTGAGTGCCGGCCAGTCGGGCACCTCGATGCGCCATCCCTGGTCGTCGCTGAGGTGCAGGTGCAGCCGGTTCAGCTTGAACTGCGAGATGAGCTCGATGAAGTGGCACACCTCGTCCGCGGTGAACGGGTGCCGAGCGACGTCGAGCATCGCGCCGCGCCATTCGAAACGCGGCGTGTCGACGATGTGCACGGCCGACAGCGAGGTGCCGTCCCACAACTGGTCGAACGTACGCGCTGCGTTCCAGAGCCCGTGCTCGGTCGCGGCGGTGATGGCGACCCCGTTCGAGTCGGCGATCAGTTCGTAGCCCTCCGCACCCAGATCGCGGCGATCAGGTCGACGTTGGCGACGTACTGCGTCGACGGTCGTGGCGACCCGGCCCTCGCCCCACTGCAACGAACTCGGCCGCGGCACCACCATGGGCCGATGGTACGTGGTCGCCACCGTCGGCGCGAGTGGCGAGGGACGTTCGGCCCTAACCCTGCCGAGCAGGTCAGGAGTATCAACGAGTCAGGGAATCATCCCAACAACCGTCGGCAGTGCCCCGAACGCGAGGGCCTGTGTACGGGGCGGTGGGGGCGTCATCGGGGGCGCCCCCATCGCACTGTCCGGGGACGAGTCGCACACGTCGATCAGGGAGTGCGATGGTCGAGCGACCGCCCAGGAACTATCCCTGCTTCATGCCGTCCATGACGCCGTACATGGCCTGCACCAGAGCGATGGCCACGAATCCCACGATGAGACCCACGAAAACGATCATGAGCGGCTCGAACATCGTCGTGAACTTCTTCAGGCGCTGCTCGAGCTCACGGTCGAAGTAGATGCTGGCGACGTGGAGCTGCTCGTCGAGCGTTCCGGTCTCCTCACCCACCTTGAACATCTGTCGGGCCGCACCCGGGAACAGTTCGGTGTTGGCGAGTGGACGGGAGAAACCGCCTCCCTCCATCATCTCGACCTGGGCCTCGGCCAGTCGTTCGCGGTAGACGATGTTGCTGGTCGCATCGGTGGTGGTCTTCATCGCATCGGGCAATGGCACGCCGGCGCGCACCATGGCGCCGAGGATGCGGCAGAATCGTTCGAGGATCGCGTACTCGACGATGCCGCGCACCACCGGGATCTTCAGAACGAGGTGGTCCCTGAACGTGTGGCCTGCGTCGGACTTCATCATCCAGATGAGGAAGGCGGTGAAGATGCCGCCGATGGTGAACGGGATGTACCACAGGGTGCTGAACAGTGTGGCCACGAACAGCAGCGCCCGGGTCGCGAAGGGCAGATCGGCGTCGAGCTCCTCGAACAGCGGCTTGAACTGCGGGAGCACGTACCCGGCCAGCACGGCGACGGTGAACACGGCGAGCACCATGACGACGCCCGGGTACGACAGCGATTGCACCACCTTGGCGCGGGTGTCGAGTTCTCGCTCGAGGTATCCGGCGAGGTTCTCGAGTGTCTCGTCGAGACGACCGGTGAGCTCGGCAGATCCGAGAATGCCGATGTAGTACATGGGGAACGCCTCGGGATGCTTCGCCGCGGCGCCGGAGAGCGTGCCGCCGTTGCGGATCTCCTCGACCATGTGGGCGATGCAACGCTGGAGGGCGGCGTCGGTGGTCTCGTCGCCGATGATCTCCATGGCGTCGGTGAGCGGAATGCCGGCCTTCACGAACACGGCGAGCTGCCGCGTGAAGTGCATCAGTTCCTTCTTCTTCACCTTCTCCTGGGTGAGCTCGATCGAGGCGAGCTTTCCTCGCTTCTCCACGATCTTCACCGGGTAGAGGCTCTTCCCCACCAGGTGGGCACGCGCTTCACCGATGGTCGAGGCCTTCGTGACACCTTCGACGGACGTGCCGTTGGCGTCGATGGCGGCGTAAGCGAACCTGGGCATGATGTGGCTCCTAGCTGGCGAACAGGGTTCGGACGACTTCGGGGATGGTGGTGACGTCGTTCTCGACGAGCGCCATGGCTTCGCGAAGCATCGTCCGCATGCCCTGGGCGACCGCGAGGCGGCGCAGTTCTTCGGTGGTTGCCCAACCGACGATCAGACGGCGGAGCTCCGGCGTGATGCGCAGCAGCTCGTAGACGCCGATGCGATCGCGGTAGCCCGTGCCGGCGCAGAAGTTGCAGCCGGCGCCGCGGTAGAACGTGCTCTTCTCGGAGCCGCCGCTGTGCTGGCGGAACACGGCCAGCTCGTCGGCGCCCGGAGCGTACGGTTCCTTGCACGAGTCGCACACCCGGCGGAGCAGACGCTGGCCGATGACGCCGACCACCGACGAGGCGATGAGGAAGGCCTCGATGCCCATGTCGAGGAAGCGGTGCAGCGCGGCCACGCTGTCGGTGCCGTGCAGTGACGACAGGACGAGGTGACCGGTGAGGGCCGACTGCACGGCGATGCGCGCCGTGTCGGCGTCACGGATCTCACCGACGAGGATGACATCGGGGTCCTGACGGAGGATGGCCTTCAAGCCGGTGGCGAACGTCAGTCCGGCCTGGTCGTTCGTCTGGATCTGGTTGATGCCGGGGAACACGTACTCGACCGGGTCCTCGACGGTCGTGATGTTCTTGCCGGCCGAGTTCACCTCGAGCAACGAGGCGTACAGGGTGGTCGTCTTGCCGGCGCCGGTCGG
>JANOET010000212.1:0-9937 GCA_031413415.1 Acidimicrobiaceae bacterium | reverse complement strand
GAGATGACAGGACAGGAGCAGTCGTCGACCCGAGCCGCCGGCATCGCCGGGGTCGCCGCCGCCGCGCTCTTGCTGCTGGCCGCACTCACGTTCTACGCCGCGTCGGGTGCGTCGGCGGCGGGGTCGTCCGGCGGTTCGTCGGATCCCAAGCCGCCGACGTCGGTGTTCCCCGACCTTCCGGCGTGTCGAGTCGACGTGCAGAGCGTCGGTGTCGGCGACGCGCGCCGGCACCACGTCGCCGTGGTGCTCGACAACGCGCTCACCGAGGTGTGGTTGGTGGTCGTCACGTCCGACGGCGAGCAGACGTTCCACGTACCGGTGCGCGACGGCTGGGCGCGGGTGTCGCTCGACGGTTCGCTCGACCTCGAGTCGGTCGCGGTGAACGGCAGCCGCGGCCTCGAGTCGTTCATGACCGGCTGCGTCTGGTCCGCCCCCACCGCGCGAACATGAGTTCCTGGTGAACGTCCGCCAGGGTTGACGCCCAGCCCGGGGCGCGCCGATGCCCGCGCGGTGGGCGCGGGTTCCCGGGTGGGTTTGCTGCACCGACGGGTGGTGGTCGGTGTGCTCGGCGCGTGGTGTCAGGCCGCCGCCTGGGTTGTTCGCCCGGGTGGCGCCCCGTCGAACAGGTCGGGTTGGACTGGTTCGCGCGAACTTGTGTTCCTGGTGACGGTCTTCGGGGGGCAGTGGATGATGGTGCCGTCGACCAGTTGCAGGTGCAGGTCGTTCGCGTCGCCGAGGACTGTGACGCCGAGACGGTGGCGTTCGTGGTGGTGGTGGGTGCACCACATCGCGAGCAGGTCGAGGTCGGTGTGGCCACCGAGGATCCAGTCGTGCAGATGGTCGATCTGGCACCACGCGGGTGGGATGCGGCAGCCGGGCCACCGGCAGCCACCGTCGCGTACGACGAGCGTCCGGTATTGGTCGGTGGTCGCGCAGCGTTCGCTGCGACCGAGGTCGAGGATCAGTGACCCGGCGGTGATGACGCGTTGCAGGTCGGCGTGTTCGGCCAGGCGGCGCACGATGTGGGCGGGGATGCGGTCACCCCAGCTGGTGATGCCGGGTTCGTTGCCGTCACCGGTGAGCGAGTCGACAGGGATGGTGATCAACAGGTTCGGGTTCTCCCGCCCACCTTTGACCTGACCCTTGGCGTACGCGGAGGCCAACTTGATGAGCCCGTCGGCCAACCGTTGTTCGTTGCTGCGGGTGTCGCCTTCGTAGGGTTCGCCTGCGACATGGTTGATCGACGCGTACACCTGGCGGGCTTGCAACGTCGGCAGGGTCGCGTTGATCGTCATCTGCCCATCGCAGGGTGCGGTCATGCGCAACGACCGGTTCTGGTAGCGGCGTTCCTCGGCCTGTTCATCGGTTTCGGTCCCGAACGTCTCCCGCCACCGATCGGCGGCCTGTTTCGCTTCACGCGGGTCGGCACCCTTGACCGCGTCGACCAACGAATCGACATCATCCGCCGACGCGTTCTCAGGCGGGTTGGTGACCGCGTCGTGCAACGCTGCTGCAGCATCGGGTGACACCGACCCGTCCGCGACCGCATCATCGAGCGTCTTGGACTTCGACAACGTCTCACCCAGCTCGGCCTTCTTGCGGGCCGACCCGAACGAACTCTTCGACTTGTCCGACAACCATCCGGCCGAGTTCCGCGCCCCGGTCCCCTCATGGGCTTTGGACGCTTCGGCCGCAGCAAGCAGCTTCGCCTGCGCCACCCCGACCTTGTCGAGATGCGACTGCAACGCCAACAGCCCGGCACGTTGCGACACCGGTCCGGTACACAGGGTGACGAGATCCGCGGCGGCCGTTGCGGCGCTGTCGAGGAGTTCGAGGATCTCATCCATGGTTCACACTGTATCGAACATACGTTCGACTGTCAACCCAGAAAACGAGAAACCCTCAGACCTCGGGGTCGTCCATCAGCTCGCGCACTTCCTGCGCGCAACGACACGCCGCAGCGAACTTCGCCGCCCACGCGAGCGCCTCGTCGCGTGACCCAACGTCGACGATCGAGAACCCGCCGACGACCGCCTTCGTCTCGGGGAACGGGCCGTCGACGACCGTCCCGTCGGTGGCGACGATGCTGGCCCGCTGGCGTTCCACTCCCCCGCCGGTCACCCACACACCCGCGGCCTTGGCCTCGGCCAGCACACGATGGGCGGCCTCGCCGACCGCGGCGAGCTCGTCGTCGGGGATGTTCATCGAGCCGTCGTCGAAGGAGATCAGGTAGCGGGTCACGCCGTGTGCCTCCTGGGCAGTCGGGCCGTGTGCTCCAGGAACGGTCCGGCGGGATCAACTTCATCCCCCCGCGCTGGGCCGTCAACCCTCATCGCTGGTGCGAAACGGTTTCGGGAGGTCAGAGGTCGAAGCTGAGGCGATCGCACCGGTCCACCGCGGAATGTCGTCGACGCTGGTGACGCTGTCTGCGCCCATCATCTGAATGACGGTGCGCCACAGGATCCAGACGTCGAGACGGAGTGTCCAGCAGCGGATGTAGTGCAGGTCGTATTGCGGCGATTCGCCGATGAGCCCGGAACAGCCCTCGGAGATCTGCCAGAGCCCCGTGCAGCCGGGGCGCACCGTGAGCCGTTCACGGACGAACTCCTGGTCGAACGTCGCTGCGAGCGCGGCCATCTCGGGTCGCGGACCAACCAAGCTCATCCGGCCGCTCAGGATCATCCAGAGCTGCGGGAGTTCGTCGAGGTGGGTACTGCGGAGGAATGTGCCCCAGCGGTGGTTTCTCACCGTGGCGATCTCGTACTTGTCGGCGTATTGCGGCGCCGAGGTCGGCAATGAACGTACCTTGACGAACGTGAATGGTCGGCCGCCGTGCCCGAGCCGTCGGAGGGTGAAGAAGGGATGGGCCCGAAAGGCTAGGGCGGAGCCGATCGCGGCGATGGCGACGAACGGAATGCACACCAACGCGAACAGCGAGCCGACCGTGATATCGAAGAGTCGCTTCCGCAACGCGGGTGAGTTGGCAGGACTGGGCTGTCGTTCGGTGTCGCCAAGTGAAACTCGACGTCGCCCCCCGGCCTGCGAGGGGTTGAAGTTCGGTGGCTCGACGTAGAGCATCGGTTCGTGGGCGAGGGCCATGCTGCGCACTCGACGCGACTCGATGCCGACGAGCCCGGTGGACACGAAGACGTGCACGCCGTCGCGCTGCAGGTTGCGGATGAGGGCGTTGAAGCGGGCGAGTTCGATGCCGATGGGCGACACGATGACACCCGATGCGCCAGCGTCGCTGACCAGCTGTTCGGCGTCGTCGAGACCACCCAGCCACATGTCGGCGAGTTGGCCTTCGGCGGTACCGCCCACCAGTCCGAGCACGTCCATGCCGAGCTCGCGATGGGTGACGAGCAGGTTGACCAGGCGGGCCGCTTCGCTGTCGCTGCCGAGCACGATGGTGGGGCGCAGGTAGCGGCCCAGAGACCGCTCATGGGTGAGCCACGCCCCGAAGGCCCAGCGCCACACGACGAGGGCGAAGAAGATGCCCACGCAAGCGACGATCGCTTGCTCGATGTGCAGGTCGAGTTGCAGCACCCGGTCGGCGAGCAGCAGGACCAGGCCGAGCAGCATGGTGGCGCGGGCGAGTTTGGTGAGCTCGATCGGGCGCACCGAGCTGGTGCGGGTGAGCAGCAGTCCCTGGCTGCGGATGCACCACACCCCGCCGACGGCGACGACGAGGGTGACGACCGATCGCTGCCACGGTGCGGACAGGTGCAGGTAGCCGCTCACCCAGTGCCCGACGATCGAGCCAAGCAGCAGCGCGACCACATCGCCGCCGACGAGCGTGAGCTTCAGCGAGTTGCGCCGCCACAACGCCAGCAGCCGACCCGGCGCGGTCGGCTCGCCAGGGTCGATCGAGGCGGGGTCAGCGGCGACGTGGGCGCGCTCGTCGGACTCGACCGCATCGCGGCCGGTGACCGTTGCGTCCACGTCATCGTTGATACCCAAGGCGTCCCGTCCTCCCGAGCCTGGAGGCTACGCGCTCCACCCGAGCGTTGACCAGCGTTCTCACCGGGAATTCCAGGAATCGAAACAATCGACCCAGGTGCGCGCGCGAATTGGGCCGAATGGCCCACGGCGCCCAGGCGCCGCCGCGCGAACGGTCAGGTGTCGCGCTGGGCGGTGGGGGCGACGAACACGTTCCAACCGCCCTCGGGTTCGGGGCCGGCGGCTTCGAACGTGATGGTGATGGTGGTGGTCGCACCGGGGGCGATGTCCAGGTAGGTCGATGCCACCACGGCACCGAGTTCGCTCTGGGTGTCGAGGCCGATCGGTTCGCCGTCCTGCGTGCCGCCGACCACGCCGATCGGTGTGTACATGCTGAGGTACATCAGGTTGGTGCCCAGTGGCAGCCCCGAGCTGTTGCCGGCGATGTAGGTACTGAGGCCCTCGGCGGGCGCTGTGTTGGTGAGTTGCAGGGTGACGTCGACGACGTCGATGCCCAGGTCGTCGTCGAACCGGGTCTCGGTGGTGACGGTGTGCTGCAGGTAGGCGTCGAGCTTGTTGGGGCCGGCGTTGTTGAAGGTGATGCCGAAGTCGGCGTCGCCTTCGGACACGGGGAAGCGGCCCGACAGGCCGACGGCGTCGAACATCCGTTGTTCGTCGGGCTGGTCGGTGAACATGGCCAGCCGGTGTTCACCCACGAATGGGCCGAGGTCCTTCGCCAGCTGCAACGGGCCGGGCATGGTCCCGCCGAGCAGCGACTGGATGGTCTGTTGGGCGAGCACTTCCAGCAAGTCGACGCGTTGCTCTTGCGGGAACAGCAGGTACTGCTCGCGCAGGATGAAGTCGGCGGCGTTCGCGCTGTCGATGGGCTGGGTGTAGCCCTCGACGATCTGCGGTCCGGTGTACTCGAGCAGCTGTTGCACGGTGAACGGGTCGATGTAGATGAGGCCGTCGATGGTGGTGTCGAACGTGGCGGCCCACATCTGTTGCACGAGCGACGTCATCGTGGGTATGTCGGGCGAGATGCTGATGTTCTTCCACGCGATCGGTTCGACGAGTCCGTTGCTGGCGCTGACGAAGTTGAACTGGCCGTAGCGGTTGAAGAAGTCGTCGGGCATGTCGATGGCCATGCCCTCGGGCGGCGCGGCCAGGCGGAGTTCGTCGCTGCGGCCGAACTCGGTGAGCGAGATGGCGCCGTTGTCCATGGTGATCACTGCGTGGTTGCCGACGAAGCCGCCGGCGCTGCGGCTCTCGGCGGGTTGTCCGAACGCGATGAAGTAGCGGCGCGGTCGGTCGGCGCCGAGCAACCCGGGTGCGGCGTGCACGGTGAGCGAGAGGTTGTCGACCGAGGCGCGGTAGCGGTCGACGTCGTCCTGCACGTCGGCGATGCGGTCGGTGACGGGTTGGGGCACCCACCCCGACACGGGTTCGTCGAGTGTGTTCTGCAGGTCGATGATCGCGGTCTGCAGGTCGTCGACCGGTCCGGCGAGCGCGGTGACGGCGGCGAGGTCGACGGCACCGTCGACGATGCGCAGCCGGTCGGGGTCGATTTGGTCGGCGGCGACGTGGGCGCGCACGGTGACTTCGGCGGCCGAGTCGATGACCCGCAGCGCGGTGGCCCGGTTCTGGGCGACGACGGGTACGACGCGGCCGATCTTCGACCACGGCGAGTCGAGTTGCTCCTGGGCGTCGGCGAAGGCGACGCTGGCCCGGTCGAGCAGCGTGGCCGCGGTGCCGAAGTCGCCGTCCTTCAGTGCGCTGATGCCGCGCTTGGCGGCGTCGTTGCCGCGTGAGACGGCGTCGATCGCAGTGCCGGCGGAGACAGCAAACCCGACGGCGCCGACCACCATGAGCAGGCCGAGCGTGGAGAGCCCCACCCACGTCACGCGGCGGGTCGACTTCGGATGGTGACCGATGCTGAGGAGGAAAAGAGAAACAATGACGGCCAACGCGAACGCGGAGGTTGCACCGAAGAACGGTCCGTCACCCAGCCGGCACAGCACTCCGATCGTCAGCGCCGCCGACCCCCCGGCGACCAGCGGCAGCCAGTAGCGGACAGTTACCAGCGCCAGCAGCAACGCCCCGATCGCGAACCCCGTCAGTGTCCAGTCGCCGTCCACCCCCGTGGCCACCGCGGCGGCCAGTGCGGCGCCTGCCAGCGCCCACCAGGGCGCTTCCGTGGCGGCGTGAATGCAGACCCCGGCGAGCAGACCGACGAGCGCGATGTCCCATCGGGTGTAGTCGGTCGGGTGCACCTGACCTGCCGTGACCAGAAACCCGGCGGCCATCGAGAGTGAGGCGACGAGCACGGTGGGGTACGGGTTTGCCGCCTCAGGCGGCGTCGTCGCCATCGACGGAGCATATGGCACGAGTTACGACCGTGTGAATTGGGCCGTTTGGCGCCTACCTGACAGTGGACAGTGGTGGTAGCTTGTGTCAGCACGCGAACAGTTGGGACGGGACAATGAAGCGCATCGCCGCGATCGTAGGAATCGTATTGAGTGTCGCCATCGTGGTCGGAGCGTTCATCGTCGGTGGAGGCGACGACGCCAGCGAGGCGAAGTCGCCGTCCAGCGCGTCGGTGAACCTGGCCAAGAAGGCCAGCGAGAACATCACCAACGCCGGCGCCGAGGTGCAGAGCCGCGGTCCCGTCATCACGGCCAAGGACGACGATGACGACGACGATGACGACGAGGGCAAGTACGAGACCCGGCGGGTCTTCGTGTCCGTCTCGCCGAGCACCGTCCGCATCGGCAAGGAGTTCAAGATCGAGGTCCGCGGCTTCAAGCCGAATTCCACGGTCACCGTCACGATCGCCGGTCCGGCTTGGTACACGCCAAAGCTCTACGAGATCAAGGTCGACAAGAACGGCAAGGGCAAGTCGAAGGACATCAAGGCCCCCACCGTGGAGGGCGTCTACAGCGTCGTCGCCACCGGCCCGGCGAAGACTGGCCCGTCCTCGCTGCTCGCCAGCACTACGCTCGAGGTCGTCAAGAAGAAGTGACGGCACACCCTTCGGGGTGCTTCTGGGTGAGGACTGCATGAATCGATCCAAGTGGCCGCTCGTCACGGGCGTCGTGGTCGTGGGCGCCCTCGCGGGCGTCGCGCTGGGCGGACGGCCGACCACCCTGCCCGAGGTGAAAGTGCCGGTCACCACGGTGCCGGCGTCCACCGTCCCCACTGAGACGACCGGCGCATGATGAAGACGACGGCCAGTGGCCGTGCCGTGTTCGACGAAGCGCCCGAGATGACCATGCGCGATTACTGGCACGTGGTGGTGCGTCGCCGGGGCTTGATCATTCTGGCGGTGATCGTCACCGTGGCCGGCGCGATGTTCATGGTGTCGCAGCAGAACAAGATCTACGAGGGCGAAGCGCAGATGCTCGTCCGTTCGGCCAATGGCGACAACGTGTTCAACAACAATCAGCAGAGCGCGCAGAACTCGGCGCGCCTGATCGAGACCGAGATCCGGGTGCTCGAGGGCAACACGGTCGAGGATCGTGTACGCGAGAACCTGGGCATCGAGGGTGACCTGCCGAACGTGGCCGGCTCGGCCGTCGGCCAGACCGACGTCATCTCGGTGAAGGTGCAGAGCCACGACCCGCAGGTGGCGGCGCAGCTGTCGAACGCCTATGTCGACGCGTACATCGACGTGCGTCGCGAGCAGAACGTGAACAGCTTGCTCGACGCGGCGGGCGAGGTGCAGAACAAGGTGAGCGATCTCGACGTGCAGATCGCCGAGCTGGATGACGACCTGCGTACGGCGAGCGACGCCGACCGGCCGGCGCTCGAGGCCGAGCGGCAGCGGTTGGTCGACCAGCGTGCGGTGTTCCAGTCGCGGCTCGACCAGTTGCAGGTCGATGCGTCGGTGCAGACCGGCAGTGCGCAGCCGGTGCGAACGGCCGAGGTGCCCGACGGCCCCATCGAGCCGAGCCCGTTGCGTACCGGTGTGTTGGCGCTGATCGTCGGTCTGCTCCTAGGGCTTGGGGCAGCGTTCCTGGCCGACTATCTGGACGATTCCATCACCACGCCCGACGAGCTCGAGCGGGCCACGGGTGGTCTGCCGGTGTTGACGACGGTGCCCGACGAGAGCGCACCCGATGCGCGACCGATCGCGTTGTCCAGACCGGGCGACACCGTGGTCGAGGCCTACCGCGGTCTGCGCACCGCGTTGCAGTTCGTGGCTCTCGAGAAGAACATCCGCATCATCCAGGTCACCAGTCCGTTGCCGGGCGAAGGCAAGACCACCACTGCGGCGAACCTGGCGGTGCTCATGGCCCAGACCGGCCGTCGCGTGGTGCTGGTCGATGGCGATCTTCGTCGCCCTCGCCTGCACGAGGTGTTCGGCAGCGATGGCAGCAGAGGCCTCACCTCGGCGTTGCTCGGTCAGTCGACGATGGATCTGTTGTGGCCGGTGGCGTTGCCCGCCGGTCACCTGGAAGTGATGGCCGCGGGCCCGATTCCCACGAACCCCAGCGAGACACTCGGCAGCCAGCGCATGCGCTCGGTGCTCGACGAGTTGGCGCAGATGTTCGATTTGGTGGTCATCGACAGCGCACCGGTGCTGCCGGTGACCGATGCTGTGGTGGTGGCCGGTCTGGTGGACGCGGTGGTGCTGGTGGCTCGTGCCGACCAGACCACCGACCGTCAGCTGCGCGAGGCCGTGGGCCTGCTCACCCGTTCGGGCGCCCCGCTGGTGGGTGCGGTGTTGAACGGTGTCGACCCCGATCGCGACCCGTACGGCCAGGGCTACGGCTACCGCAAGGGTTACGCCGAGTACGAGAGCAAGCCGGGCAAGGGCAAGAAGAAGTGAGCAGTGCCTTCCCTCCGCCGGTGTCGGTGCAGGTGCGCATCTTGGTGTTGTGCGCCCACAACCGCACCCGCTCGGTGATGATCGAGGGCCTGTTGCGCAAGTACCTGGCGACCGACCCGCGTTTCGTGGTCGAGAGCGCCGGCTTCGGCCCCGAGGGTCTTCCGGCGCTGCCCGAGGCCGTGCAGTTGTTGGCCGAGCAGGGCATCCACGTCGGCGAGCACCGCAGCCGGCAGGCCACGGCGCAGATGGTGCGTGACGCACACCTCATCCTGACCGCCGACAAGAAGCAGGTGCTGGCCGCGACGGCAGACCTGGGTGGCGAGTTCGACAAGACGTACACGCTGCCCGAGTACGTGCACCGCCTGCATCACACGATGGAGGAACGTCCCCGCGGCTACAACTATCTCGCCAGCTCGGTCGCCGAGGTGGAAGACCCCACCGGCCGCATGCCCGCCGTGTGGAAGAGCGTCTACATCGGCATCGACGGCTGGTGCCAGCAAGTGGCCCTGAGCCTCGTGGGCCAAGCGGGGGCTTGAGGAGCGTTGACCGGTCCTGAGATCGACGCCGACAAACGACCCGACGACGCGCAAACGAGTCTCCGGCGCGAACTGCTATTGACTGGCGGCGCATCCTTTGGAGCGCGGGCACTGACCGCGGTCTTCTCCTTGGTGTCGCTTCCGCTCCTAGTGCATTCACTCGGCTCCGTCAACTTCGCCACATACACCGTGATCCTGAGCATCCCGAGCATGGCGGCATTCGTCGAGAGCGGACTCGGTTCGGGCGTCCGATCCGCTGTGGCATCGAAGTACGCAACGGCAGGAGCCGAGCAGGTGCGATCAACCATCGGCGGCAGCATGACGCTCGTCGCACGAGCGTCGGCGATGTTGGGGTTGCTGTCACTGCTCTGCGCCGCTCTGGTTCCGTGGTCAAGCCTGTTGGGAATTGATCGGGCGGACGAGTCAACCCTCAGGTGGTCGGCTGCGGTAGTCATTGTCATCTACTGCACCTCTCTTCCGCTCAGCGTCGCGGCTCGTGCGCTCGAGGCAAGCGGAAGAACACACGCTGTGGCGCTCGCAGCCGTCGTGCCATCCTTCACGCTGCTCGCAACCGCCCTGATACTTCGGGAGCTCGACAGTTCCAGCCTGTTCTTGTTCACTTTCACCGGTG
>JANOET010000211.1:0-9269 GCA_031413415.1 Acidimicrobiaceae bacterium | reverse complement strand
CACCGCGACGGCGGCGCGCGACCACTCGAGTGGGTCAGCCGCCCTTGCCGGGGACCAGGCGGTAGGCGTCGTACACGCTGTCGATGTGCTTGATGGTGCGCAGCACCGACTCGAGGTGCGACGGATCGCCCATCTCGAACTCGAAGCGCATCTTCGCGACCCGGTCGGACCCGGTGTGCGTGCTGCACGCAACGATGTTGACGTGCTGCTCGCTGAGCGAGTTCGCAACGTCGCGCAAGAGCTTCGAACGGTCGAGCGCGACCACCTCGACCGCGGCACGGAACAGCGTCTTCGACTGATCGCCGCCCCACTCGACGTCGATGAGGCGAGCAGCTTGCTCGGACATCAGGCTCGCTGCGTTGGCACAGTCGGCACGGTGGACCGACACTCCCCTGCCTCGCGTCACGAAGCCGATGATCTCGTCGCCCGGCACCGGAGTGCAACAGCGCGAGAGCCGCACGAGCACGTCGTCGATGCCCTCCACGTGCACGCCCGCCGAACTGCGATGGCTGGTCTTGTGGCCGGGTCTCGGCAGCACGGTGGCCGGCATCTGCTCCGCGCCATCGTCGGCATCGTCGCCGTGGAGATGGCGGGCCAGCTTGCCGGCGATGGATCGTGCCGAGACGTGGCCCTCGCCAATGGCGGCGAGCAGCGAATCGAGGTCGCTGTACGACGCCGCTTCGATCTCGGCCGCCAACGCATCGCTGGCCCAGATGCGCTGCACCGGCAGCGCCTCGCGACGCAGTTCTTTGGTGAGCTCGTCGCGGCCCGCTTCGATCATGTCTTCGCGACGCTCGCGAGAGAACCACTGCTTGATCTTGTTGCGCGCTCGCGGCGACTCGACGAACTGAAGCCAATCGCGCGTCGGTCCGGCGGACTCGACCTTCGACGTGAAGATCTCGCAGGTGTCGCCGCTCTTCATCTTGTGGTGCAGCGGCACCAGACGACCGTTCACCTTGGCGCCGATGCAGGCATGCCCCACCTCGGTGTGCACGGCGTAGGCGAAGTCGACCGTGGTGGAGCCCACCGGGAGGGTGATGACCTTTCCCTTGGGCGTGAAGACGAACACCTCGTCCTGCTCGAGGTCGGTCTTCAGGTTCTCCATGAATGCCGCCGGGTCGCTGATCTCGGCCTGCCAGTCGATGATGCGGTTCAGCCAGTCGATGTCGCTGCTGGCGCCCACGCCGTCCTTGTACGCCCAGTGAGCGGCGACGCCCCACTCGGCCCGCTGGTGCATCTCGCGTGTGCGGATCTGCACCTCGACCACCTTGCCGCCAGGACCGATGACCGTCGTGTGCAAGCTCTGGTACAGGTTGAACTTCGGCATCGCGATGTAGTCCTTGAACCGCCCGACCACGGGTTTGTAGCGGCCGTGGATGCAGCCGAGTGCGGCGTAGCAGTCCTTCACGGAATCGACGATGACTCGAATCGCGATGAGGTCGAAGATGTCGTCGAACTCACGACCCTTCTGGACCATCTTTTCGTAGATGCTCCACAGGTGCTTGCCGCGGCCGGTCACCTCGGCCGTGATGTTCAGTTCGTGCAACCGGGTCTGGAACTCGGCGATCGCTTTCGCCAGGTACACCTCGCGCTCTGGCGACCGACCCGACACCAGATGGTCGAGCTCGGCGTAGCGCTTCGGATAGAGCGCCGCGAACGACAGGTCTTCGAGCTGCTGCTTGAGCTCCTGCATGCCCAGGCGATGAGCCAACGGTGCGTAGATCTCGAGCGTCTCGTGGGCGATGCGCTGCTGCTTCTCGGACGGCATCGCGGCGATGGTGCGCATGTTGTGCAATCGGTCGGCGAGCTTGATGATGAGGACGCGCAGATCGCGCGCCATCGCCACCAGCATCTTGCGCATCGTGGCGGCCTGTTGGGCCTCCTTCGAATCGAACTGCAGCCGTTCCAGCTTGGTGACGCCGTCGACGATCTGGGCGACCTCGGCCCCGAAGGCGCTCTCGACGTCGGCGATCGTGATCTCGGTGTCCTCGACGGCATCGTGCAACAACGCGGCGGCGAGGGAGATCTCGTCGAGTCCCAGATCGGCGACGATGCGCGCCACGGCGAGCGGGTGATTGATGTAGCTCTCGCCGCTGCTCCGCAACTGATGTCGATGCGCTTCCTTGGCAGTCTCGTAGGCGCGGTTGATCATCGCCACCGAGGCCTTCGGATGACGACGCCGATACGCAGTGAGTAGCGGCGTCAGTTCCTCGGCCGTCGCGTTCTGGTGGCGACGCCAGGGCAGAACACGATCGACCGCGGCCATCAGTACACAGCCAGGCTCTCGACCCGATGGCCGGACAACCGGTTTCGGCCGCCGAGGCCGCCGAGCTCGAGCAGGAACCCGAGCCCCACCACCTGACCGCCGAGCGCCTCGACCAACTTGACCGTCGCATCGGCGGTGCCGCCCGTGGCGAGCACGTCGTCGATGACGAGGATGCGTTCACCTGGATGGATGGCGTCACGGTGCATCTCGAGCTTGTCGCTGCCGTACTCCAGTTGGTACTCCTCGCGGACGACCGCCCACGGCAACTTGCCGGCCTTGCGCACCGGGACGAACGACGCCTTCAGGCAGTAGGCGATCGGCGCGGCGACGATGAAGCCACGAGCTTCCATGCCGAGCACACGATCGACCTCGAGACCAGCGAACCGACTCACCAGCTCATCGATGCTCCGATGAAAACCCTCCGAGTCGCCGAGCAGCGGTGTGATGTCGCGATACGTCACACCCGGCGTCGGGTAATCGGGGATGTCGCGGACCAGCTCGCAGATCCAGTGACCGTTCGGTGCCATGCGAGAAGGGTATCGGGCCTGCTCCTAGGCCCGGCGCTTCTTCTTACGCGGTCGCGGCGCGTGCTGAAGCACCGCGTCGGGCGTGACCGCGGGCTGAGGGGCACCGGGTTCGACGGGCTCGGTGGTTCGGGTACGGCCGTCACGGCGGTTCGACGGTGCGCCACCGAGGACCAGCCGCTCGAGCTCGTCGCCCGTGGCGTGGCGGTCGCGAAGGCTGCGGTAGCGCGGCTCGCGCTCCTTGGACACGGCGACCAGGGGCGACGCCACGAAGATGGACGAATAGGAACCCATGAGGAGACCGATGAGCAGCGCGAGTGCGAACTCGCGCAGCGTGGATGCGCCGAGAATGCCCGAGCCGAGGACCAGCAACGACAGCACGGGCAGCACAGCGGCCAGGCTGGTGTTGAGCGATCGCATCAGCACCTGGTTCATGGACACGTTGAGCACGTCGGCGTACGGCATGCGGTAGCTCGAGTACCGATGCTGGTTCTCCTTCAGCTTGTCGAACACGACGATGGTGTCGTACAGCGAGAAGCCGAGAATGGTGAGGAACGCGACGACCGTCGCCGGGGAGACCTCGAACCCGAACAGCGAGTAGATGCCGATGCTGACGATCACGTCGTGGAGCATCGCCAGGATGGCCGCCATGGCCATTCGCCACTCGAGCCGCCAGGCGATGAACAACGAGACCAACACGATGAACACGATGAGCGCCTGCACGGCCTTCTCGGTGATGCTCGCACCCCAACTGCTGGAGACGAGCTGCGTGGCAACGTCGTTGGAGGTGACGCCGACGGCATCGGCGAACGCCTGCTGCACCTGAAGGCGCACCTCGTCGGGCTGGTCACCCACCTGCACCTCGACGCTGCGACCGGTCTCGGCCGACGTGAGGATCTTCACCTTGGCCGAGCCGCCGTCGAGACCGTTGTCGTCGAGGATCTCGCGGGCCTGATCCTCGGTGAGGGTCTCGGACGGGACCGACCAGAGGACGCCACCCTTGAACTCGAGGCTGAGGTTCAAGCCACTGAAGATGAGCGACACGATGCTGAGTACGACCAGTGCGCCCGAGACACCGAAACCGATCCACCGCCGTCCGTAGAAGTCGATGGCGGTCTCGCCGTGGTACAGCCGACCACCGGGGCCGCGGCGCGGTGGCAGCGGCTTGGGTTCGGACGCTTCGGGAAGCAGGGTGTCGGTCATGCCGTGGCTCCGTGAGGGGTGACCTCGATGCCCATGACCTTCTGGCGCTCCATCCACTTCGTGCGGGCGAGGAGCAGGACCATGGGACGAGTGAAGAAGAAGGCGACGATGAGGTCGAACAGCGTGGACAGGCCGAGGAAGAACGCGAAGCCTCGCACCGCACCCACCGTCAGGTACCACAACACCATGGCACCGATGAGCGACACGAGGTCGGCGATGACGATGGTGCGCCACGCTCCCTGGAACCCGCGAAGTGCGCTGTTGCGCAAGGTACGACCGGCGCGAACCTCGTCCTTCAGGCGTTCGAAGAACACGACGTACGAGTCGACGGTGACGCCGACGGCCACGATGATGCCGGCGATTCCCGACAGCGACAGAGCGAGACCGTTGGTCTTCGACAGCCAGGTGATGGTGCCCCACATGAGCGCACCCGACACCGTGATACCGATGGCCACGATGAGACCCAGCAGGCGGTAGTAGGCGACCATGAAGATGAGCACGAGGAGCACACCGACGAGCCCGGAGATGATGGCTGCACGAAGCGAGTCGCTACCGAGGCTGGCGGACACGTTCTGCACGGACTGCAACTCGAGCTCGACCGGCAGCGAGCCACTGTTCAGCACGCGAGCCAAGGTCTCGGCTTCGCTCTGGGTGAACGAGCCACTGATCTGGACGCTGCCGTTGAAGTTTTCCTGCTCCACGGTGGCGACCGACTGCAGGGTGCCGTCGAGGTCGATCGCGATCTGCTGGGTGGGGCACGTCTCCGCCGCGTTGAAGCACTGCGAAGCGAGGTTGTTCCAGACGTCTTCGCCCGCGGCACCGCCTCGGAGGCTGACCTGGACGCCCCAACCCACGGCGGGGATGACCACTGCGGCGGCGTCGTCCTGGAACACCTCGCCGGTGCCCTGCGCCGGTCCGACCGGGCAGTACTGAGGCGGATCGGACCCGAACACGGGCAGGATCTGCGACGTGGTGGGGTCGCTGTCCTGGATGGGGATGCCGTTCTCGTCGAGCGGCGGCGATGTGGTGCTGGTGGTAGGACCACTCGGCGCCGTCGACGTGGTGCTGCCGGCCACCGTGGTGGAACTGGCCGCAATCGGCGTGGCTGCGACCGTGGTGGCCGCGGCCGGCGTGATGCCGACCGTGGTGCTGGTGGCGCTCGCGGTGGTGGTCGTGCTGTTCGCCGAGCTGACGAGGCGCGAGGGACCGCCCGACGCCGTGGTCGAGCTGGCCGGCACAGTCGAGCCGGTGGTGGTGCTGCTGCCGCCCACGGTCGTGCTGCTGGCATTGGGATCGGGGGCCTGCAGGAACTGGCAGCTGCCGACCACCGGACGCAGGTACACCTGACCGGTGACCTGGACGAGGTCGATGGCCTGCTGCTGATTCTCGACGCCGGGGAGGTTGGTCACGATGGTGTCGCCCTGGCAGAGGATCTCGGGCTCGGACACGCCGAGGGCATCGACGCGCTCGCGGATCTTCTCGACGGCGAGCTGCATGCTCGCGTCGGTGCAGTCCGCTCCCGACACGGCCTGCTGGGTGACGGAGATACCGCCCTGCAGGTCGAGACCCAGTGCGGGTTTGCTGTCGGTGATGATGGTGAGCAGCAGCCCACCGTACGCGACCACCATGATTCCGACGAGCGAAATGATCAGTCTGCGACGCATGTGGGGGTCAGGACTCGTCCGGGGCGACGTCGTCGATCGTGGTCGAGGTCGGGGCGGGGGCGTCCTTGTCGGTGGGAATCGCCGTCTCCCCCTTCGACGTGTCGACCTTGCGCTGAATCGCCTGACGGGCGATGCGGATCTGCACGTCGTCGTCGATCTCGATCCAGGCGATGTCGCCTTCGAAGCTGGTGACGAAGCCGTACACACCGGAGGTGGTCATCACTTCGTCGCCCACCTCGATGGACTGCTGGAGCTGGACCGCCTGCCGCTGCCGGCGCTTCTGCGGCCGAATCAGCAGGAAGTACATGGCGATGCCCATGATGGCGAAGGGCAGGAGGAGTCCGAACGCACTGCCGCCGGAGGACTCGGCGGCGAGCAGGGACGCAAGATGGACGGAGCGCATAGTTGACGACCAACCGTTGACGAGGAGGGGAAAGCCCTCCGGGACCGATCGGCGATTCTAACCAGCAACGGGACGGAACTGCGGGTCACCCCCAGACGTTCAACACCTCGCGGCGCAACGTTTCGAAGCTGCCGTCCGCGATGGCGGCCCGAATGCGCGCCATCAATTGCAGCGTCCACGCGATGTTGTGCAGGCTCATCAGCCGCGCTGCGGTGGGTTCGCCCACCTGGAACAGGTGGCGGATGTAGCCGCGGCTGTGCCGAGCACACACTTCACAACCACACTTCGCGTCGATGGGCTCGTCGCTGAGCGCCCACGTCGCGTTCTTGACGTGCAGTTTCCCGGCGTCGGTGAGCGCCGTGCCGTGTCGGCCGATGCGGGTCTGCATGACGCAGTCGAACTGATCGACACCCAACGCGACCGCTTCGACGAGGCTGGCCGGGTCGCCCACGCCCATCAGGTAACGCGGCTGTTCGCTCGGCAGGTGCTCGATCGCCGCGGCGAGCGCCGGCAGCATCTGGGCTCGCGTCTCTCCGACGCTGAGCCCCCCGATGCCGTAGCCGTCGAAGCCGATCGCCGCGGTGCGCTGCGCGCTCTCGGCCCGCATCGACTCGCTGATGCCGCCCTGCACGATGCCGAACAGCGCCTGGTCCTCACGACGATGCGTCGCTTTGGCGCGAGCCGCCCACGCCGATGTGCGCTCGAGACCGAGGCGCACCACATCGGGAGTGGCCGGCAGCGACACACACACGTCGAGCACCATCTGGATGTCGGCGCCGAGCAGTTCCTGGGTGTGCACCGCGATCTCGGGAGTGAAGCGGTGCAGCGAGCCGTCGTAGGTGCTCTTGAACGTGACGCCGTCGTCGTCGACCTTGGGGTCGAGCGAGAAGACCTGGAAGCCGCCCGAGTCGGTGAGGGTGAGACCACCCCACGATGCGAACTTGCCGACACCACCGAACCGCGCCACGGTCTCGGCGCCCGGACGCAGCATGAGGTGGTACGTGTTGCCGAGCACGATCTCGGCGCCAAGGCGTTCGTAGTCGGCCGCGCTGAGGTACTTGATGGCGCCGCGTGTGCCGACCGGCATGAAGCAGGGGGTGCGGTACGAACCGCGTGCCGTGGTGGCCACGCCGGTCCGGGCGGCGCCGGCAGTGGCGACGGCGGTGAAGCGGACGGGGTTCATCTAGCGCAGGCTCCGATCGAGCAGCATTGCGTCACCGAAGCTGAAGAAGCGATACTCCTCGGCGATCGCGGTGTCGTACAAGCGGCGCCACCGTTCGCCCACGAAGGCGTCGATCATCATCAGCAACGTGGTGCGGGGCATGTGGAAGTTGGTCATCATCACATCGACCGTCTTCCACTCGTAGGGGCGATGGATGAACAGGCGGGTCCGCCCCTCGAGTTCGCCGAAGGTGGCCGCGCTCTCGAGCGCACGCACGCTCGTGGTGCCGACCGCGACCACCCGCCGGGCATCGCGGCACTGTTGGACCACCTCGGGGGTGACCCGGTAACGCTCGCTGTGGATGAGATGGTCACGCGGGTCGGGTTCGCTGACCGGCTTGAACGTGTCGAGCCCGACGACGAGTTCGACTCGAGCCGTTGCCACGCCCCTCGCGGTGAGCGCATCGAGCAGCTCGGGGGTGAAATGCAGACCGGCCGTTGGCGCCGCCGCCGAGCCGGGCTCGTTCGAGTACACCGTCTGGTATCGCTCCGGTCGATCGAGTCGTTGCGAGATGTAGGGGGGCAGTGGCATCTCGCCATGGCGCTGCAACAGGTCGAGCGGAGCATCGTCGCCGATGAGTTCGATGAACATCGTGTCGCCAGCGTCGGTGCGGCCACCGATGCGCACCAGCGGCACGCCGCCGGACAGCAGCTCCTCGCCCTCGCGTAACTTCCGCGCTGGGCGGACCAAGGCCTCCCAGACGCGACGCTCGCTGTCGCGCGGCTCGAGCAACAGCACCTCGGCGGCGCCGCCGGTGTGGCGAGTGAGGTGCAGACGGGCCGGGATGACCCGGCTGTCGTTGACCACCAGCAGGTCGCCCTCCCGGAGCAACTCGGTGAGGTCGTGCACGTGTCGGTGCAGCGGCGCGGCACTCCCCTGGTCCACCAGGAGGCGCGCGGAGTCACGAGGTTCGACGGGCTCCTGCGCGATGCGGTGCTCGGGCAGCTCGTAGTCGAAATCGTCGAGACGCATGGCTCGCACCACGCTAGGGCCGCAACCCGGATCAGCGGTCCGGGACCAGCGACACGGTGCCCGCAGCTGCGTCGAGAACGATCATGGCACCGTCGGGAATGTCGGTGATCGCACCTCGTGCGCCGACCACGGCCGGGATGCCCAGTTCACGTGCGACGACTGCGGCGTGGCTCATCGCTCCCCCCTCCGCAGTGACGACACCTCCGGCGATGGAGAGGACGAGGTTGTACGCAGGCGTCGTGCCGGCCACCACGAGGATGTCGCCAGGTTCGAGGACGTCGAACGCCTCCTCGGGCGATGCCGCCACGCGCGCCCTACCCGTGACCACCATGTCGCCAATGCCCACACCGGCGAGGGCGTCGGAGCGACGGTCGCCGTCCATGCCCATGTGGCGCATGACGGTCTGGACCATGCCCGTGAGCTTGGCGAGATTCGCGGGCAGCACATCGGCTGGCGGGGCCGGCTCGGGCGCCCCCAACGTGTCGGGTGCGATCACCCGCTTCATCGCCTGACGGATTGCGGCGCGCTCGCGCAGCGTGTCGCGATCGGGTGTTCCCTGCAGCACCGTGTCCACCTCGTGAGGATGCAGTTCCAGCGCCGCCCCCGGGTCGTCGACCAGCCCGTGGGCCACCATGCGGCGACCGAGCTCGAGCAGGCTCAGCCGGAGGAGGCCGAGCGGCCACTCAGCGGTCGTCGGACCGTTGTCGTCGCGTAGGTCCATCGCGTCACGAGCCTGACGAAGCAGGTCGTCGAAGCTCCCTCGGTGCTCGGCCGGAACGCCGTCACGCGCAGCGGCGATGCGCGCCGACACTGCGGCTGACGAGTCGTGCACCTCTGCGTTCATGATCGCTGCGAACACCAGGTCGGGCCGCTCGCCCAACGTGACACCGTCGACGTCGTACCTCGAGAACAGCACGGCTCCTCGGCGTTGCAGGAAGTCGACCACGAGGCGATCGATGTCTGCCGACAGTGCGCGCAGCTCCGTGAGCGAACTCGGCGAGGCCCCCGTTCGCTC
>JANOET010000210.1:0-21393 GCA_031413415.1 Acidimicrobiaceae bacterium | reverse complement strand
AAGCGGACACGTTCACCTCCATTTTCGACGCATGTTCCTCATCGGGGGCCCGCCGACCCCGGTGAGGAATGAAGGCTGTTCTGTGGGGAGGTGCTGATGCGCGGGTCGGTGGTGAAGAAGAACGACCGCTGGTCCGTGGTCATCGAGGACCGCGACCCAGCGCCGGTGCCCATCGCGCCAACGATGAGCATCGTCGACACCGACCCCAATCCGATGCTCGGTACTGCGCCGACCAGCTGACAACCGGCGTCCGGCGCTCGCGAAGAGGGTCGGATGGACGCAATGAGTCGGGAGCACTCACCACACGCAGTGAGGCAGGTCAGATGGTCTCGACGGTGACATGATGCGCGTGGGCGGCGAGGGCACTGATGTCAACCTTGTCTCCGGTGAGCACGGTGCCACCGGGCTCACCGAGAGCGACGACAACGGCGTCGACGGCTGATCCGTGTCGTGCGCGTCGGCGTAGTTCGGCCGCTCGGCGGGCTGTTCTCTCGGTCACAACTGCGTCGATGACGCAGGTCTTGAGGAACCTGTTCGTGGGGGCGTCTCGGCCGCTGTGACCCTGCAGCGATTCGACGAGTACGACGGTCGGGGCGATCGGCGGCCACAAACCGTTGTCGCGAAGTGCTCGGATGAGTGCGAGCGCCCGAGTTGAACGTTCGGCGAGGCGGCTGACGCCTCCGCTGTCGATGATCAGCACGGGTTCAGCCGGTTTGGTGGAGTTGACGATCGCGGATGCCTCGCACGATCGCGTCGGCGCGGGACTGCTGACGTGCGGTCGGTTCGCCAACTTCGGCAGCAAGTTCGGTGAGGTAGTCGTCGGTCGCTTCAAGGACGTCACGAAGTTCGAGTTCGGCGCGCACCGCGACCTGGAGCAGTTCCGAGGCTGGCAGATCGCGACGCTTCAGTTCGTCGTAGAGATCATCTGGGAGGTACACCTGCAAGCGTGGCATACGCCTGACTATACGCCTAAGCGGGAGGCTCGGCAAGCGCCCGTCGACCCTCGAAACAGGCTCCGGTGGCGATCTCCTCGGTAGAGATCCGGTAGAAGCCGACCCACCTCGGAGCCGTCAAAGCGAGGCTGACCTGCGGCGATGGCCCTTCAGGGCTGGGGGTTTTCGTCCCGCCGATTTCTTGGCATATCCCCTGGTCAGGGCATATGCATTCGTGGAGCTGGGGGGAATCGAACCCCCGTCCATCAGGCGCTGAACGCCCGCGCTACGACCATTCCCGACTCACTCCCTGACGCAGGGAGACCGGCGGGTCGGCTGGCCGTCGATCACTCGGCGGCCCACGAATCGTCTTTCCGAATCGTCATCGGTCTTTCCCGATGTCAGCATTCTTTCTGGCTGTCATCCCCCGCTTCTGTTGCCGGGCTGCGGTGGATCGGCCCCGTGCGCCATTTCTGGTCACGATGTCTCTTCACTCACCTGAGAATCAGGCGGCGAGAGCGAACTGCTTGTTGGCAATTCTTTTGGTTGCCCCGTTTAGCGAGTCTGAGCAACTCGGGTCGCACGCTCGCCCAGGAACTCTGACGTCGAAACCTGTCAGCCCCTTGGTTGATTCTTGCTCCGTCAGGGTATCAGCGACCTGTGAGAGTGTGTCCCACGTGACCTTTCGGATGGACCCCACTCCGTCGGACCATCGTGGCGGGTTCGTCGCTGGCGACACCCTCCTGGTCATCGGCGGAGGGCTGACGGCGTCGGTCGCCGACGTCGTCGAGCGCCAGCATCGTGGTGTCGCGACGCGCACCGATGCGCTCGATCCGGATGGTCAGGTCCAGCACCTGAAGATCACGATGGCTCGTCGACTCGATGGAGATGCCGAGACCGTGACGGTCATGCTCGACGACGGCACCGAGGTGCACTGTTCCCCGGGTCAGCTGTTCCTCGGCCCGCAGGGCGAGTGGCTGGCCGCGACCGAGCTTCAACCGGGCACGTCGCTGTACTCGGTTCGCGCAACACGAACGGTCGACCGCGTGACCACCCGCCAGCACCGCGCCGTGTACGAGATCCGTATCGAGCACCTGCACAACATGGTCCACCCGACGGGCATCGTGCTCCACGACTGACGGCAGGCGGTCCCCAGGGACCGCATGCGCGCTGGGAGGTGAGCGGTCCCCAGGGACCGCCGGTCCCTAGGGAGTGCGCGGCTGCCAACCACCGGCGGAGCGTTCGCTGCTGGCCAACGCCTCGAACGCGAGACCGAGGTCGAGCCGGTCGCCCATCCACCTGCTGCGTCCATCGTCGGCCGAACGCGCCTTGGCCCCGACTTCGGCAGCGCGGCCTGCCGCAACGGGCTGCTGAGCAGTGACGACCGTGCCATCGGGGCGGATGAACTCGAGCCCATCCTCGACGCGGCGAACGTTCCAGCCCTGCTCGTGCAAGCGGTGGTGGTGGAACCGGCACAGCACCGTGAGGTTCTGCAGGTCATTGGTGCCGTTGTGGGCGCGCTGGTGCAGATGGTGCACGTCGACCCCGGCGCGGCGCCCGCACCCGGGGAACTAACAGCACCGGTCGCGGGCGAGGACGAGCCGACGCTGCTTGCCGGTGACCAGCGATGAACGGTCGGACACGCTGATGACCTTCCCGTTGCGGCGAACCACGATCTGCACGTCGCTGTCGCACAGGATGCGACGGGCTGTCGCCGACGCGATGCCGATGGGCAACTCGCAGGCGTCGCCATGGCCTTCGATGTCGCACTGCCCGCCTTCATCGTCGCGATCGAACGACTCGATGTCGGCGTACAGCGTGACCAAGTAGTGCGGGGAGGAACTGGAACGGCCCTCCGTCTCGGCAGCGTGGGCGGCCGCGGCCATGGCGACCGCGCCGTCGGCCCGGCGGGCGGATCGGGCCACGCGGCTGCCGTCGGCACCTGCCTCCGAAGGTGGCGCGAACAGCTCGATCGACGACAGGAACGAGGTGGCCTGTTCCGGTGGCAGTCGCAAGGAGATGAGCACCGAACCGTCGGCCTGTACCTCGTGCCACATGCTGCGCTCGGCCCAGTGGGCTGCCTCGCGATCGTCGGGGTGAGGCGCCGCACGGCGGTGCGTCGAAACCAGCCGCTCGATCTGATTGGTGGTGCCGGCCAGGGCCATCTCGACCAGCGACTGTTGGGTGGCGTCGGTCGCAATCCGGGTGATAGCGCGGACCTTGCTGTACGACAACGAACCATCGGCCATCGCCGTGGCGATGACAGGGAACGCGACGAGCGCGTGCGCCACGCGCACCTTCTCGCGGGCAGCGCGTTGGTCCAGTCCCACCTGCCAGCTGTGCCAGCTGGCGCAACAGCTCACGGCCCACCGCTCCCAGCCGCGTCGTCGGTCGAACTCGGCGACGGCGAGCAGCCAGTCGTGTTCTGCGGAGGTGAGGTTCGCGGCACCCTGCCAGATGGTGGCCTCGAGTTGTTCGATCGTGAGACCGTCGCCGCTGGCGTCGTCGCTGGTGAGGAAGGGCGTGGGGCAAGGGTCGAGTGCAGTCGTCATGGTTCGAAGGTACGCAAGGGGTCTCACACGGTTTCTCGTTCGCGACAACCTATGTCATACTCACTGTCAATTCTTCGAATGACATGTAGGGGGCGGCGATGGCCGAGCGAGTGGCAGGACAAACGGTGCGGTACGGGCAGATCGATCGCGACTACGCGATGAAGATGCTCACGATGGCGCCCGAGGACGACGGCCCCATCTGGATGGTCAACCTGATGAGCTACCGCGACAAGGCCGACTACACCGACGGCCGCGAGAGCGACATCAGCGGCAAGGAGGCCGACGACCGGTACGCGCCGCTCGGGCCGTTGAAGGCAGTTGGTGCTCGGCCGGTGTTCCTGGCCGACGTCGACACGCAGTTCCTGAACGACACGCCGAAGTGGGACCGCGTCGGCATCGTCAAGTACCCATCGCGCAAGTCCTTCCTCGAGATGCAGCAGCGCCCTGACTTCAAGGAACTGCACGCGCACAAGGAGGCCGGTATGTCCACCACCATCGTGTCCGGCTGCCTACCCATGCCCATTCCCGAGTTGCCCTCCGACGCGCCGTCGTGGGACGACGTGCCGCACCCGCCCACGGCGGACGACGACTACGTCGTGGTCATCCACGTCATCAAGTTCAAGGACGACGAGCGTCGCAACGAGATGGCCACCTACACCGATCATGCGGCGAAGATCGCCGTGCCGAACGGTGTGCGCCTCGCCGCGTGGACCCAGGTCGAGGGCACCATCCTCGGCGACGGCCGCGAGTGGGACCAGATCCGCTTCAACGTGTTCCCCAGCCGGGCAGCGTTCATGGCGGTCGTGCTCGACCCTGAGCGCCTCGAGGCACAGAAGGCCCACCGCGAAACGGCCATCGCCGACACGTACACGCTCATCACCCGACCCAGCATCGACCGGCTCTACGAGTCGATCACGGGCGAGCCAGCGCCCTACCCTGCCAAATCATGATCAAGCTCACCGCAGATGGGCGACGTGATGGCCGACGTGGCCAACTACACGAACATCGCCCCGGTGATGCAGATCTCCGAAGTCGTCAGCTGACGACGGGGTTCTGATGGCGCGGTTCACTCGCGCCGAACTGAACGCGTTCCACGGCGCGCCGGTCGACGACCTCGTCGACCAGCGCGTTCGTCTTCTGTTCGTGGGCATCAACCCCGGGCTGTGGACCGCCGCCGTGGGCGCCCACTTCGCTCGCCGTGGCAACCGGTTCTGGCCAGCGCTGTACGCGGCTGGTGTCACGCCGCGGAAGGTCGACGCGAGCGACGGCATGACGCCGGCCGACACCGAGATGGTGCTCGGTCGGGGCATCGGCATCACCAACATCGTGCCGACGGCCAGCGCTCGGGCCGATGAGCTGACCCTGCCCGAGCTCCGGGCCGGCGCCGCGGACCTCGAACGCAACGTCGAGCGCCTGCGGCCGAAGGTGGTCGCCGTGCTCGGCCTCACCGCGTACCGGCAGGCGTTCGCTCGGCCCAAGGCCGTGGCCGGCGAGCAGGTCGAGCGCCTCGGTGGCGCCGAGCTGTGGGTCCTGCCCAACCCGAGCGGACTGAACGCGCACGACACCGTCGAGTCGCTCGCCGTGGCCTATCGAGCCGCCTGGGACGCCGCCCGGTCGAGCTGATCGAGAATCTTCCAACGGAACGCGTTGGTGGTGCGTGTGTACGTTCATGAGGAGATCCACGTGAATGCGCGGCCGTCATCCGCAGGGATGCTGGGGCACCAGACTGTCGAGATGGATGCGGACCGTCCGGTCTGGGTGTTCGAAAGCGTGTACCGCTCGGAGTACCCCGGTCTGGTGGCGGTGGCCGCTGCCCTCACCGGCGACCGCGAGGGTGCCCGCGACCTGGTGCAGGACACGATGGTGAAGGCATTCGTGCGCTGGAACCGCATCTCGGTGATGGAACGTCCGGGAGCCTGGTGCCACCACGTACTGGTGAACGCGTGCCGTTCTCGGCTCCGGCGGCGGGCGACGGAGCGGCGCTTCATGGCCACGCTGCCGCGACATGAAGCGGTCACGCTGCCTGTGTCCGACGAGGTGATCGCGTTCTGGGGCATCGTGCGCACCCTGCCTGCCCGCCCACGGACCGTCGTCGCCCTCTACTTCGCTGCCGGCATGACGAGCGTCGAGATCGCCGACGTGTTGAAGGTGCCGGAGGGCACGGTCAGGTCGGACCTCGCTGCGGCGCGGCGGCTCGTGATGCATTCGCTGAGGGGTGATTCCGATGACTGACTTCATCGACGACGTCGACACCGAGGACTGGGAGGAGTTCGAGCGGCTGGGTCGGCGCGCTGGTGCCGAGCTGCGGACCGCGCCGCCGGACTCGGCGATCGAGGGCATCGAGCGAGCCGTACGTCGCCGTGCGATGACGCGAGTCGTTGCCGGGACGCTGGCTGTCGCCCTACTGGCCGGCGCGGCCTTTGCGATGTTCCGTGGGCGCGAGGGCGCCGACGACACGCCGGTCGACCAGACGACCGAGCCAACCGTGCCGCTCCCCGCCGGCGCGCCGGGCACATGGCGCGAGCTGGCCGACACAGACCTGCCGGTGAGCACCGCGTTCGACCTGACCGGCACGTGGACCGGTTCGAAGCTGATCGTGCTGGGGGGCCGCAGTCCACAGGGAGGGTCGATGGTCGCGGCGGCGTACGACGTTCGCGACGACGCGTGGCAGCCAGTGGCGCCTCCGCCCGAGGAACTGCAATCACCCTTTGGCTCCGCCTGGACCGGGTCCGAACTACTCGTGCTGGATGGTCGAGGTCACGTTGTTTCGTACGACCCGGACACCGACTCGTGGAGGGCGAGATCCGCCCCTGACGTCGATGTTCGCTTCGCGGGGGATGTCTCGCGCTTCGGGGTGTCGGAATCAGGAGTGCTCGCTCGCTCGGCGGGCGGATGGTGGTGGTACGACGAGGCGGCGGACGTGTGGTCTGCCGTTCCGTCTCCAGACGCTCAATTCGACCGCGCGAACTCTCCGACTGCCGCTGCAGTCGTATGGCTCGAGGCATTGACGCCCGACGCGTTCGTGCAGTCCACCTACGACGGTCCGATCGCCTTCACCGTGTTCGACGTCTCCTCCAAGACATGGACGCCGACTCGTGAGGTCGAGATACCTCCCGTCACGAGAATGCCTCCCAGGTGCCAAACGGCGGATGCCCACCTGGTGTGCTTTGCCGAGGGATCTGGAACCTTGGACGGCGTGGTGATCGACGTGGGCACGGCCGAATCGATGTCGTTCACATTGGGCAGTCATTCGAATTCGCTGAGCACGGTTGGGACACCTTGGTTCGGTCACGCGTGGCGCCTGCTGCTGGCGAGGACAGCCGAGTGGGAAGCGCTTCCCCCATTGAAGGGCGTGACGGGATTCAGTGCGGCGGTCTGGGACGGACAGGAGATGTTGATGTTCGGTACAACTGGTGACACAGGAGAACGGTCCGGGCCATTCGCCGCGGCCTACACGCCGGTGGTGAAGCCGTGAGGGCCGCTCGGATTCTTCAGGTCGGCGCATTGGGCGTCGCCTTCACGCTCGTGCTCGCCGCGTGCGGCGCCTCCGACGGGGCCAGAGCCGGATCGAGCACGGGGTCGGACGTGGTGGTGTTCCAGGGCGACGGGGACGACACCGTGATCGTGACCATTCGCGGTGACGGAAGTGGGAAGTCGTCGCCCACTGCTGCGGTCCCAGGCGCGAACCAGACCAACCCGGACTGGTCGCCCGACGGATCGCGGATCGTCTTCGTCCTGGCCGACGGCTCGACCGACGATCTGTGGACCGTGGGGGCCGATGGTGCCGACCCTGAACTGCTGTTGTCGTGCGATGACCCCTGCCTGTTCCTCGACGACCCCGCGTGGTCGCCCGATGGTGCGTCGGTCATGTTCGCCCGCACAGCGGTGATCGACGACAGGCGGGTGGCCACCCTCGAGTCCGTGAACGTGGCCAGCGGCGAGGTGGAGGTCTGGTTGACCGGGCCACCGACGGACTTCTACAGCGGGGTGCGGTACTCGCCCGACGGAGGACAGGTGGTGTTCGAACACGTGCGCTCCGCCGGCGACGAGCTCGACTCGGAGATCCTCGGGGTGACGCTGAGCATCCTCGATCTCGGCGACCCAGCCGCAGGGGGACGCGAGATCACCGACCCCGCTCTGTTCGCGGCGACCGCCGACTGGGGTCCGAACGGTGATCGCATCGTGTACTCGGCCTTGCCGAAGGCGGGCGCACCTGGCGCCGACCTGTTCACGATCCGCCCCGACGGGACGCAGCTCCTCCGGCTCACGACGCTCACGGACGACGGCGGATTCGCCAACGAACCGGCGTGGAGCGCAGACGGATCGAGCGTGTTCTTCTCCGGACGGGTGGACGGAAGGGAAGGCGTGTTGGCCAAGGTGCCGGCCGGCGGCGGCACCGTCGTGCCAGCCTTCGGCAAGGAGTACGACGTGGCTGGTCGCCACCCACGCGCTCGCGCCAGCTGACGCCGGTGACGCATCACGTCCGGCAACTCGCGGGAACTGGTCAGGCGAAAACGACATCCAGTGTCGTCTTCACCTGTCCAGTTCCAACAGTTCGGTGCTGAATCGCGCGGTGGGGGCTTCGCGGAGGCGGACCGACAGGCAGGTCACGCAGCCCTCGAGTTTGATGTACTCGCTGATGTCGACGCGCACGGTCGTGTAGCCGCGGCCTTCGAGCATCTCGGCGCTGCGCGGGCAGTCGGCGCTGATGAGCAGTGTGTGGTCGTCGAGGATGACCACGTGGGCGCCGCTCTCTTCGGGCATCGCCAGGAAGTTGGGGAACACCTCGACGTCGTCGAGGGCGTCCTCCCACCCGATGATGGTGCCGTCGGGCAACGCGGTGACCGCCGACTTGAGGTGCAGCACCTTCGACAGCGGCACGACCACGACCTTGGCACCCAGCGGTTCGAGCGCCGCCGCGAGCTGTTCGATGCCCTCCGCGTTGGTGCGACCACCGTTGCCGACGTAGACGACGTCGTCGACCTTCAACACGTCGCCCCCGTCGAGCGTTCCGGGTGCCTCGATCGCAACAGTGCGGTAGCCGAGTGCCGCGACCGCGACCGCGGCGGCGTCGACCTCGGGCTTGCGCTCGTCGGCGCCCGGCCGGGCCAGCACGGCCGTGTCGCGGAACACCACCATGGTGTCTTCCACGAACGCGCTGTCGGCGCATTCGGGGGCAGCCGCGACCTCGACGGTGTGCCACTCGTTCGCCTGCAGCGCCGCGACGTAGCCGTGCCACTGCCGCACCGCCAGGTCGACATCGACGGGTGTACGTTCGATGTGGGTGACCAGGCCCGATGCCAGGTTCGGGCTGGGCGGACGCACCAGCGCGATGCGGCTCACCCGTCCATTCCCTTGCGGGCGCGGCCCATGGCCTTCTGCATCTCGAGCTTCGAGTCGCGCTCGGCGAGCGCCTGCCGCTTGTCGGCCTTCTTCCGGCCTCGGCCGACGCCCAGCTCCACCTTCACCCGCCCGTCCTTGAAGTACACCGACAGCGGGATGAGCGCCAGGTGCTCGGTGGCGATCTCGTGATCGAGCCTGGCGATCTCTCGCCGATGCATGAGCAACTTGCGGGCCCGGTTGGGGTCGTGTGCGCCGACACCGTGACCGTGCTGATAGGGCGGGATGTGCATGCCGTCGAGCCACACCTGGCCGCGGATGATGCGGGCGAACCCGTCGCCGATCTGCGCGTGGCCCTCGCGCAGCGACTTCACTTCGCTGCCCGACAGGACGATGCCCGCCTCGATGCTGTCGAGGATCGCGTAGTCGTGGCGCGCGCGACGGTTGCTCGCGATGAGCTTCCGTCCAGCGGGGTTCGAGCGGTCACGGTTGGGCGCCATGGGAACGCACAGGGTATCGGTACGCTGGAACGTCATGGAGTTGGTGTTCCCTGCGCAGGCCTACGCCGAGATGATCGCCCACGCGTACGCGGGCTACCCGCTCGAGGCCTGCGGGCTCTTGGTGGGCGAGGGCAACCGGGTGCGGCGCTTCGTGGCGTGCACCAACGCCGCCGAGTCGGCTCGGGTGTACACCATCCCGCCCAAGGAGCACCTGCGCGCCGAACGCGACGCCGAGGACGACGGACTGTCGGTCATCGGGGTGTTCCACAGCCACACCCACAGCGAGCCGTACCCGAGCCCCACCGATGTCGACCAGGCGCCTGACCCCGACTGGCACTACGTCATCGTCAGCCTGAAACGCGAGTCTCCCGAAGCCCGCTCGTACCGCATCGTCGACGGTGGCATTTCGTCGGTCCCCATCGCCATCGCCTGAGTCGCCGTCTACAATTGCGACCGAACTGATCGGAATACTCGTCAACGTCGGCGGGTTACCACCAGCGATGTCAGCAAGAGGGAGGTGACCCCGTGGTGATCAACGAGAACGTGCTCGACCTCATCGGCAACACGCCGCTGGTCGACGTCAGCAGGCTGTCGCCCAACCCCGACGTCCGCATCGTCGCCAAGCTCGAGAGCCAGAACCCCTTTGGCTCGGTGAAGGACCGCATCGCCAAGCACATGATCGAGCAGGCCGAGAAGGACGGGCGCCTGCTGCCCGGCCAGACCATCATGGAGCCGTCGTCGGGCAACACCGGCATTGCGCTCGCGGCCATCGCCCAGATGAAGGGCTACCCGATCAAGATCCTCATGCCCAACAGTGTCTCGATCGAACGCCGACAGATGCTCGAGGTCTTCGGCGCCGAGGTCATCCTCACCCCGGGCGAAGAGGGCAGCAATGGCGCCGTCAAACGAGCGATGGCCCTGGCGGAGGAACACCCCGAGTACTGCTTCCTCTACCAGTACGGCAACGACAACAACCCGATGGCGCACTACGAGGGCACCGGTCCCGAGATCTTCCGGGACTGCCCCGAGATCACCCACTTCGTGGCGGGGCTCGGCACCAGCGGCACCCTCATGGGCACGGGCCGGTACCTGAAGGAACAGAACCCCGACATCAAGATCATCGCCATCGAGCCGCCGCTCGGCGAGAGGGTGGAAGGTCTGCGCAACCTCGACGAGGGCTACATCCCCCCGCTGTTCGAGTCGTGGTACGGGTTCGACCTGCTCGACCGCAAGCGCGTGGTGCGACCGCGCGAGAGCCTCGAGTGGACCCGCGAACTGGTGAAGCTCGGCGTGTTCGCCGGCATCTCGTCCGGCGCTGCGCTCGCGGGAGCCGTCAAGGTGGCGGGCGAGATCGACAGCGGCACCATCGTGTTCATCGTGTGCGACGGCGGTTGGAAGTACCTGAGCACCGGGGCCTACACCGACGACCTCGACGCCGCCGAGGCCAAGGCCGAGAGCATCATCTACTTCTGAACGGTGCGCACTGCTTACGCTGTGCGGCGTGAGCGAGACCAGCGTGACCGAGCGCAGCGACGAACAGCGGCTGCAGGAGTGGAACCGGCGAATGGGGCCGGTCATCGTCGTCGCGGCCATCCTGCCCATCGCGGTCAGCGTCACCGACACGAGCCGCGCTCATCCCGCCGTGTGGCTCGACCTCGTCTCCTGGCTCGTGTTCATCACCGACTACGTGGTGCACATCCGGCTGCGCAAGGGCTACACCCGCACCAAGGGCGGTTGGTTCGACCTCGGCATCATCGTGCTCAGCGCGCCGTGGTACGTGCTGCCCTTCTTCGGGAGTTCGCGCATTCTCGGGCTGGCCCGGCTGGCGCGTCTGGGCCGCGTGTTCGTCGTGTCGTCCAAGGGGCAGAAGCTGCGCGAGTTGGGTCGACGGCTCGGCCAGGCGGCCATCTACTCGGCGGCGCTCATCGGTGTCTGCGCGATCGTGGTCGAAGCGGTCGAGCCGGCTTCCAACGGCTACGAGAACATGGGCGACGCCCTGTGGTGGGCCGTCGTCACGTTCACCACGGTGGGCTACGGCGACATCTATCCGACCACCGGCGCCGGCCGGTTCGTGGCGGTACTCCTCATGCTCGGCGGCGTCGCGCTCATCGGCAGCCTGGCCGCGTCGCTCGGGTCGTTCTTCAACAAGGACACCGAGACCGAGAACGAATTGCAGCAACTCGAGGACGTGCAACAGGAGTTGCTGCTCGAGGTGCGTTCACTGCGCGCCGAGATCGCTGCGCTGCGCCAGGTGCAGCAACCCGACGACGCGTGACCCTCAGCCGCCCAGCACCAGCACCAGCAAGCCGCCGAACACGACCAATGCAGCCGTGATACGCCGACGGTGGTCGCCCTCGCCCAACAGCTTCCACCCGGCCAGCGCGGCGAGCACCACGCTCGACTCGCGGAGCGCCGTCACGTATCCGACCGGAGCGTGCTGCACGGCCACCAACACCAAGCCGTACGTGACCAACGACGCGAAGCCCGTGACCGCAGCCCGCCGCCCGTTTGCACGCAACATCGCGGACATGTCGGCCTGACGGCCGGTGGCCAGACCGAAGGTGGTGTTGCTGATGGCGGTGGCGACGAAGGTGATGAAGATGTAGCCGAGACTCTCGGTGGTGCGGGCTCCGTGAGCGTCGATGACCGTGTAGGTGCCGATGGTGACGGCCACGGCCAGGGCCATCGCGACGTTCGGTCTCGTCGCACCGTAGGCCAGCAGCATCAATCCGGCGACGACGATGGCGATGCCCAGCACCTCGAGTGTCGACAGGTGATCTCCCAGCAACACCACTCCTCCGATCGCCGCCAGCGCAGCACCGCCACCGCGGGCCACGGGGTAGCTGATCGAGAAGTCGCCGTGGGTGTACGCCTTCGCCAGCAGCCACGTGTACGGCAGGTGCGTGGCTCCACTCAACGCCCCCAGCGCATAGCCCTGCCACGGCATACCCCAGACGAGATGCACGACGATCATGAGGGGAAGCGAGATCAGACCACCGGCGAAGAACTGCGCCCACAGCACCATGTAGCGGTCGCCCTCGGCCCGCTTGGCCACGAAGTTCCAGGCAGCGTGAATGACGGCCGCGCTGAGCGCGAGGACGGTGGCGAGCAGCACGGCGGGTCAGCTCGGCGCTGCGGGCGGCACTGCGGATCGCGACGGCTTCACCCATCGGCGGCCGAAGAGATAGATGACCGGGAGCGTGAACAGCAGTGGTCCGATGAACGCCAGCGGTCGCAACAGCCACCACCCGAGCGTGGGTTCACGGGTCTCGTTGTTCTGGCCGGCGAAGAGATATCGGGCCGCCAACCACAGCGCCATTCCGGTGGTGTGGAACAGGAAGAGCGGCATCGAAAACCGGTTGATCAGTTCGTTCACACGTTGCCAACGGCGGCGCTGCAGCACGACCTGCATGGTGGGCCGCATGACCTCGGCGACGCCGGCCTGGAACACCACCAGGGCCACGATCACCAGCGTCGGTGGTGCCATGTTCGACCGCTCGCCGGGCACGCCGACCATCGAACCCGGATACAGGCCGCTGAACACCAGGCCGGCCAACACGGCGAGCCCGGCGTAGAGCATCGTCCAGTCGGTGTGCCGCGGTGCCTTCACGATCCGGTCGTAGAAGAAGCCCAGCTGATGACAAAGACCCCACACGGCGATCATGTTCACCATGCCCAACGCCTCGTGGTGGTATCGGAAACGCAGGATGTCGACTGCGCCGGCGACCGCAGCGAAGAACACCAGGACGATGCTCTCCCAGCGATCGTGCAACCACAGGAACACCGGGAGCAGGGCGACCAGGCCGAGGTACACCGCCATGAACCACAGCGGGCTGACCACCAGGAACACTGCACGACGGATCCACGTGAAGCCGAACGCCTGGAACAACCCGATGCCCAGCGCCACCCACACGCCGAACAGTGCGAGTGCGGGAATGGCCAATTGCCGGAGCCGTTTGAGGACGAACGGACCGATGGTCTCGCCGCGAGCCTGAGCTCGGCGCCACGACGAGAGGTGCGAGTACCCACCGACGTAGAAGAACAACGGCATCACCTGCAGCAGCCAGGTCACCGCCCACATGCCGGTGGTGAAACCGATCGGATTGGTGGCGTGAGGCCCGTCCTCGCTCCAGGTGATGATGGTGAACACCCAGTGCCAGGCGACGACGACGAGCAGGCTGAACGCCCGCAGGAAGTCGATGTAGACGTTGCGGCCCGAAGGCGTGTCGGGCGCTGCCAACGCGGTGTCGGTCACGGATACCCTCCTCGCCGTGGCGAACCTTGCTGAGCCCGAGCGTACGCGCTGGCGCAACACGATGGTGGGAGTGGTCCTCCTGTTGGTGTTCGCCAACGTGATGTCGAACCGGGTCATCCCCAACTGGCTCTACGTGCCCTGGAACCTGGTCGTCGCGCTCGCGCTGGTGTGGGTGGCTCGGCACGATCTCACCCGCGAGCAGATGGGCTTCACCCAGTGGCGTCGCGGTCTCATCTGGGGCGGCGTCCTGTTCGGTGCGACGCTGGCTGTGCTCCTGGTCGGCCTCGCACTGCCGGCCACACGCGACCTCTTCGACGACAACCGGGTCACCGACAGCGAGTGGGCCTGGTTGTACCACGCATTCGTGCGCATCCCGCTCGGTACCGCGTTGATGGAAGAGACCGCGTTCCGAGCGGTCCTTCCCGCGCTGTTCGCAGTGCGATGGGGTGTGCTGCGTGGCTGCATCGCCGCGTCCGCGCTGTTCGGTTTCTGGCACGTGCTGCCGTCGTTGGGGCTGCACACGGCGAACCCGACGATCACCGATCTGTTCGGGGACGGCGCAGCGGGCACCGTCATCACGGTGGCGTTCGCAGTGGTCGGCACCGCCGTCGTCGGCCTGTGGTGGTGTTGGATCCGTTATCGGTCGGGCAGCGTCCTGGCCACGATCATCGGGCACGTGGCCACCAACTCCATCGCCTACACGATCGCGTTCTGGGTCAACCGTTAGCCTGCCCCCGATGGATCGTCCGATCGGGATGTTCGACAGCGGGTTCGGCGGGCTCACCGTCGCGCGCGCCGTCATCGACCTCCTGCCGGCCGAGCACCTGGTCTACATCGGCGACACCGGCCGCTATCCGTACGGACCCCGGCCGCAGTCCGAGGTCCGCCGGTTCGCACGCGAATTGGCGTGGAGCCTGGTGAAGGACTTCGACGTCAAGGCCGTGGTCGTGGCGTGCAACACCGCGTCGGCCGCGGCGATCCACGACCTGAAGGCCGAACTGCCCGTGCCGGTCATCGACGTCGTCGAGCCAGGAGCCCAGGCACTGGTGCTCGCGACCACCAGCGGCGAGGTGGGCGTCATCGGCACCGTCGGCACCATCGGCTCCGGCGCGTACGACCGGGCCGTCGCGGCCACCGGCGAGCGCGTGCACCTCACGTCGGCTGCCTGCCCTGGCTTCGTCGAGTTCGTCGAGCGCGGACAGGTGAGTGGCGAGGAAGTGCACATCCTCGCCGAGCGCCTGCTGGCACCGGTGAAGGACGCCGGCGTCGACAGCCTGCTGCTCGGCTGCACCCACTATCCGTATCTCGCACGTGTCATCAGTGACGTCATGGGTCGTGGCGTCACCCTCGTCAGCAGCGCCGACGAGACCGCATTCGCCACTCGCGCCACGCTCACCGAAGCCGGTCTGCTGCGCGCTCCCGGCGGCGCGCCCGCCGAGCACCGCTTCCTGTCGAGCGGCGACATCTCGTGGTTCGCCGACCTCGGCCGCCGGCTGCTCGGCCCCGAACTTCGCGACGCCGGCGAATGGCACCACGATCCGCCCACTCAACCCAGAACCTGAACACGGAGACACCATGCCCCGCCCCGACGGCCGCGCCGACGACGAACTGCGCCCCATCACCTTCGAACGCGACTACACCGAGATGGCTGCGGGCAGCGTGCTCGTCAGCTTCGGCAAGACCCGCGTGCTGTGCACGGCCAGCATCGACGAAGACGTGCCGCGCTGGATGCGCAACATCGGCAAGGGCTTGGTGACCGCCGAGTACTCGATGCTCCCCGGCGCCTCTCCCGAGCGCATCGACCGCGAGGCTGCGAAGGGCAAGCAGAGTGGCCGTACGGTCGAGATCCAACGGCTGATCGGGCGTTCGCTGCGTGCGGCGTGCGACATGAAGGCGCTCGGTGAGCGTCAGGTCATCGTCGACTGCGACGTGCTGCAGGCCGACGGTGGCACCCGCACCGCCAGCATCTGTGGTGGCTACCTGGCCCTGCACGATGCGCTCACCCGCCTGGTGCAGAACAAGGCCATCAAGCAGCACCCGTTGCACAGCTACTGCGCGGCCATCAGCGTGGGCATCGTCAACGGCGTGCCGGTGCTCGACCTGCCGTACGTCGAGGACAGCACCGCCGAGACCGACATGAACGTCGTCGTCCTCGGGCAACCCGGCGAGGAACCACGGTTCGTCGAGGTACAGGGCACCGCCGAAGGCGTGGCGTTCAGCCGCGACGAACTCGACTCGCTGCTCGGCCTCGCCACCGGTGGCCTGAGCCAGATCATCGACCTGCAGGCTGCGCTCATCGCGTCGCCGCCGCCGCAGCGTGCGCTGGGCCGATGACCCTTCCCACGCTCGTCGCTGCGTCGGCCAACCCACACAAGGTGGCCGAGATCGCGTCCATCCTCGACGGCCTCGTGCACCTCGTGCCGCGTCCGGCCGACGTGGCCGAGGTGGTCGAGGACGCCGGCACGCTCGAGGGCAACGCCCGTCTGAAGGCGGCGTCGATCTGTGCGGCCACGGGCCAGGCCGCGGTCAGCGACGACACCGGCTTGTTCGTCGATGCGCTCGACGGTGCGCCGGGAGTCGACACGGCGTACTACGCCGGACCGAACGCCACCTACGCCGAGAACCGGGCCAAGTTGCTCGTCGCGCTCCAGGGTGTCGCCAACCGACGGGCCCGCTTTCGGACGATCGTCATGGTCGTGCGTCCCGACGGTAGCGAACTGGCCGTCGAGGGCGTGTGTGAGGGTCT
Organism: Acidimicrobiaceae bacterium; assembly: GCA_031413415.1. GTDB lineage: Bacteria > Actinomycetota > Acidimicrobiia > Acidimicrobiales > Ilumatobacteraceae > UBA668. The sequence continues at coordinate 5,068 of JANOET010000210.1, read as the reverse complement.
GATCGCCACCGAGGAACGCGGCGAGCGTGGTTTCGGCTTCGACCCGTTGTTCGTCCCCGCCGACGGCGACGGGCGCACCTTCAGTCAGATGAGCGAGGCCGAGAAGAACGCGATGTCGCACCGCGGCCGTGCGTTCCTGGCACTCGTCGAGGCCCTCAGGACGCCGGCGGACTGACCGACAGGCTCACCACGAAGCCACGATGGTCGCTGCCCGGCAGCGGCACTTCCTGCACGGAGGTCGGTCGCACGTGGTCGCGAAGGAGCGCGTGATCGATGCGGACGAACATCGGGAAGGCCCTGCCCTCTTGTGCCCAACTGTTGCGCCACCAGAGGCCGTGCCACTCGTGCGCGGTCGTCCAGCCGCGGGCCAGCAGACGGCGGAACGATGGATGCCAGCGCGCGGCGTTGAAGTCGCCGATGACCATGTCGAGGTCGACAGCCATTTCGCCGATGTCACCCAGTTCGCGACTCCACACGCGTGCGCGCATGGTGGGCGGTTCCGTGTGCAGGCCGAGCATCCGCAATGGGGTGCCGCCCCCGATGTCGACGGTCGCGTCGATGCCAGGTCGATCGCTCAACGGTACTGTGCTGCCGAAGAGCGGGCGCGTACTCCACACGGCGATGCCAGCCGGGTTGGGACGTACGTCCTCGATTCGATGGGGGTACCGATCGCCGCACCGTTCGACCAGCGCGTTGCGCATGTCGGGGGTGAACTCGGTGAGGACCAACACGTCGGCCTTGCAGGCGGCAACCGCGTCCATCACCTCTGGCACCTTCGGATTCTCGGACAGCAGGTTGCCGAAGAAGACGCTGACCCGCGCACCGTCGTCGGGCGATGCGGTGGGGCGGCGGGCCGTGATCGCCGGCGCCACCAACCACGCCCACGTCAGCAGCGAGAGCGACCCGACTGCGGCGAGCGACCATCTGCCCGCGACGGCGGCCACCACCACGACGGGGGTCGCGCACGGAAGGGCGTGGAACGACAGCGACTGCACTACCGCCACCGGCCGCCAGCGGTCGAAGCCGATCCACTGAGTGACGCTGACGGCGACGAGCGAGAGGGCGATCGCCCAGCCGAAGAGGAGCATGGTCACCAGTTGCGCAGGTCGATGGACCAGCGCTCGACGACCTCGTGACCACGGACGAGCCACGCGGCATCGTGCATGGCCATCGTCGGGTCGATGTGGGCCGGGACGACACGTACACGGTCGCCGACGGACGCGACGCCGACGTGTGGCGCGAACGTGACGTGCTCGTCGCTGACGAACCACACGTCGGCTCCGTTGCCGTCGAGGGTCTCGACCGTCGGGTTGCCGTGGTCCATGCCCAACGACTTCAGGCCGACGTCGGCGACGGCGAACTTCGGGTTGGCCGAGACGACGGTGCCGTACACGTGCGCAGCCTGTACGAACGGCAGCCCGAGACGGGCGTACTGGGTGTCCATCAGCGCGTAGCTGCCGGCCTGCACCTCCGTGACCCGGTCGTGCAGATGATGAGTGCCGGTGCCGCCCGCGCTGACGACGTCGCCCCCCACCTGCGCGTGGGCCAGGAACAGCCGGTCCATCGCCTCGGTCACGCGGCGGTGTTGCTCGCCGTGGTCCGCGACCATCATCAGGTGGCCCTCGTAACCCATCACCCCGCGGACGATCAGACCGCGGCTGCGGGCCAGATCGGCGATGTGTCCGGCACCATCCGGGTCGACACCGCAGCGGGGGAGACCCACGTTGACGTCGACCAGCACCTCGCGCAGCCCCGCGCCCGCCGCGGCGTCGACGGTGTCGGGCGAGTCGACCGCAATGGTGATGCGGGCACCGTCCTGGGCGGCGGCCATCGCCGCGAGTCGCCGGGGGTCGAGCACCTCGTTGGCGAGGAGCAGGTCGTCACCCAAACCGGCTGCGGCCATGCCGAGCACCTCGCGTGGGGTGGCGCAGGTGAACGAGCGGTGCCCGTGGGCGTGTTGTGCTGCGGCGAGCGAGGTGCACTTGTGCGCCTTCACGTGAGGTCGCAACGTCGAGCCCGGTCGCGCCACGGCCATCGTGGCCAGATTCAGTTCGAGCAGTTCAACGTCGATCACCAGCGCCGGCGTCGACAGGTCGAGAAGGTTCACAACGGTGACAGTAGAGAAATGATCAGCCGGTCGAGGTGCAACTCGCGGGCCTTCTCGATGGACGCGTCGTCGCCCTTCGACGCCCACCCGGTCGTCTCGAACGGCTTCACGCCCGCAGTGTCGAGGGCTGCGGCCACGTAGCGAGCGGCGTGGGGGCTGCTGAGGCGCACGTTCACGCCGTCGGCGTGGGTGCCGGCGATGCGGGCGAGGGCCTCGCTGTTCACGCCGATGTGGATCGGCACGTCGGGTGCCCGATGGCGGACGACGGCGATCTGTTGCACCACTGCCGCATGGCGGGCTTCGAGGGTGGGCAGCAACTCGATGCCTCGCTCCTTGTGCTCGCGGGACCACGGTGTCTCGGGAGCAGCACCCGCGCCGAGGCCGAGCTTCAGGCGCCCTCCGCTGATGCGTTGCACGGTGGAGGTCGCGAGGGCCAGTACTTCGGGGTGGCGGTTGGCGACGTTCGCGACGAGCGATCCGATGCCGATGGTGGTGGTGGCCGCAGCGAGGGCGCCCATGAACGTGAACGCCTCGAGCAGGTCGCGGTCGCCGCCCGCGAAGGTGCTGCCGTCGAAGTGGTCGAGCACCCAGGTGGTGTCGTAGGTGCCGTCGGCTTCGTCCTGCAGGATGGCGTCGCGCAGCGCCGGCCAATCGTTGTGGGCCGAGCTGTACTGCACGTCGACGATCATGGGGACAGGATGGCCCGGAACGGCCCGGGATACTCTTCCGTGATGATCACCACTCGAGACCCCGACGGGGTGACGTCACAGGAATGGTGCCGACGGAGAGATTCGAACTCTCACTGACAGCGACCTAAACGCTGTGCCTCTGCCGTTGGGCTACGTCGGCCTGACTCGGAACAGCATACGGACCGTCCCCGGCTGCCGGAAAACCTCGGTCAAACGAGGTCGATGTGCAGGTCGGGGCCGGGGAAGGGGCGGGCGCTGCTCTCCATCGCGTCGGTCCGGATCGTGATCGAGCGGTTGGGCAGCCAGGTCTGCCGCTCGCTCGTCCACTGCTCCTCGCCACCGTGCAGCAGACGAAGCCGACCGGTGGTCACCTCGGCCGTGCGCAGGTTGATGCCGCGGCAATCCCAGTTGGCCCACGCGATCGGCTCGGCACAGGTCACCGCCCCGACCTGCGACGGCCATCGGCCGAGGGACAGCCAGTCGAGCACCCCCGCCGCGACGTGAGTGCCGTCGAGCGCACAGATGTCGGCGGTTTCGGCGGGATGCACCAGATTGCCGATCGCGAAGATGCCACGCACGGCAGTGTGCAGACCGGCGTCGACCACGGGGGCCTTCGCCACCGGCAACATCGGCACGCCGGCCTTCCTGGCCACCTCGTGGTCGGGCACCCAATCGCCCGTGAACACCACCATGTCGCACGCGACACGTGTGCCGTCGGTGAGCACCACGGCCTCCACCCTGTGCCGCCCGACGATCTCGGCCACCTCCACGCCGGTGAGCAACGGCACCCGACGAGCCGTCACCCAGGCGAGCGACCGGTACGTCTGATGGCGGCGAAACGGTGTGGTGATGGCGACGGTCTCGCAGCCGGCGTGGCGCAGGGTGAGAATGGCCGAGTAGCTGACGTGCTCGGCACCCACCACCACGGCGCGACCGCCGAGCGGCGCCGCATGGTGCTGCACGAACCGCTGCAGTGCACCGGTGGTGAACACACCGGCGGCTCGATCGCCGGGCACCAGCCGTGCCGACCGGGGGCGCTCGCGTACGCCGGTGGCGAGGATGACGGCGTCGGCGGCGATCGTCTCGGCGCCGCTCGAGGTGACGAGTTGCACCTGCAGATCGTCGAGCGACGTGACGGTGGCACCGGTGCGTACGTCCACACCAGCCCGCTCGGCGGCGCGCACCAACCCAGCGGCGTAACGCGGGCCGGTGGTCACCCGTCGCCGGTCGCGCATGCCGAAGCCCAGATGGGGGAGCTGACGGGGAATGCCGCCGGCCTCGAGCTCGCGTTCGAGCACCGTCACCCTCACGCCACGGCGGCGGAGCTCGATGGCGGCGGAGAGACCCGAGGGCCCGCCACCGACGACGACGACCTCGCTCATGCGAGGCCCAGCCAGTCGCGTGGAGGTCGGCCGTCGGCGTCGGACGCCAGGCCACAGACGTCGGCCGAGCAGTAGAAGCCTTGGCAGCGCCCCGCCAGTGCTCGGGTGCGGCGGCGGATGCCGTCCAGATCGCGGGCGGGCACCGGACCGGCACAGGCATCGGCGATCTCGTCGGCCGTGACTCGCTCGCAATGGCACACGATCGTGCCGCCTCGACGATACGGCCGCACCGAGGTCTCGCCCAGCGGGGTGAGGTGTGCCGAGCGGATGTCGTCGCGCCGGACTGCGTCGAGACCGATGGAACGCAGCAGCACCAACGCCTCCTCGCCGAGCGCCATCGACGCCGTGAGACCGGTCGACCGAATGCCGCCGAGGCACACGTAGCGCGCGTCCGCGTGGGCGCTGAGTCGATAGTCGCTGTGCTCCGTCGCAGCGCGCAGCCCGGCGTACACCGCGGTGACCTCTTCGTCGAGCAGCGCCGGGATGATGCGCCGTCCTTTCGTGAGCAGCGCGTCGATGCCGTCGCGAGTGGAGCCCGTCGCCGACTTGTCGTCGATGTCGTCGGCGGTCGGGCCGAGCATGACGTTGCCGAACACCGTCGGTGCGACCAGCACGCCCTTGGTGTGCGACGTCGGCACGGGTAACAGCGTGCGGTGCAGGAGTGCCCGCGAGAGCTTGTCGAACACGATCAGCTCGCCGCGTCGCGGCCGCACGGTGAACCCGTTGAACCCGAAGCGTCGATGCAACTCGTCGCCGTGCAGGCCGGCGGCGTTGACGACGAAGCGCGTGCGGATCGATCGGGTGTCGGCGGCGACCAGTTCGCTCACCTCCGAGCCGGGTACGACGGACTCGACCCTGAATCCGGTGAACAACTCGGCCCCGTTGGCGAT
>JANOET010000209.1:0-7639 GCA_031413415.1 Acidimicrobiaceae bacterium | reverse complement strand
GTTCATCCGGCGACGCGGGCGTTGAAGTCGGTGATCATCTCGTCCCACACTGGGAGTAGGCGACGCAGACCCTTCCAGAACGACTGCTGGCGTCGCGCCTCGAACAGCTCGAACGGCGTGCCATGTTGCTCGACCCACGTGTAGTACCCGAGGTTGAAGATTCGGTTGCGCTCACGCTCGGTGAGCTCGAGCGTGTGCGCCGTGGTGACGTTGGCGAGGTGTTCGCCCCAGGTCTGTGCCGCGTCGAGGTTGGTGAAGCCGCCGCCGAAGTCGCGAGACGTGATCTTCGAGTACTCGCTGGGGTACAGCGCTGCGCCGTCGGTGGCGACGGTGACGATGGCGTCGTCGGGGCCGAGGTCGAGCGCCTTGGCCGTGCTGATCGCGGCAAGCACGTTGCAGATGGCCGACAGGCCGAAGTGCGGCAGCGTCTGCAGGATCTGCTGTGGCACGCCGCGACGATCGCTGAGGTAGCCGAGGCCGTCGTCACTGTTGAACATGGCGTACAGCTGGTCGGTCGCCCGGTCGCTGACGGCCACCACGACGTCGGTGTTCATGACGTTGTGGATGAGCGGGATGTGCTTGTCGCCGATGCCCTGGATGTTGTGCTCGCCGAAACCGTTCTCGAACATGGTCGGGCACTCGAGCGCCTCGACCGCCACGATCTTCGTCCCGTACAGGTCCTTCAGTCGATCGCCGGCGGCGATGGTGCCGGCCGACCCGGTGGCGCTCGTGAACGCGGCCAGTCGCAGCGGTCGGCCGCTCGCGCCCTTCGCGGTTTCGAACACATGGGCCAGCGCACGACCGGTGACCTCGTAGTGGCCGAGGTGGTTGCCGAACTCGCAGAACTGGTTGAGCACGAAGTTGCCGGGGTCCTTCGCGAGTTCGTTGCAGGCGTCGTAGATCTCCTTGACGTTGCTCTCGGTGCCGACCGTCCGAATGACGTCGTCCTTCGGGTTCTCGCACCACTGGTCGAGCCAGTCGAAGCGCTCCTGGCTCATGCCGGCCGGCAGGATGGCGACGCCTCGCGACGCCATGATGCGGCTGATCGCGATGCCGCCGCGGGCGTAGTTGCCGGTGCTCGGCCAGATGGCCCGGTGTCGTGTGGGGTCGAACTGGCCGGTGACGACGCGCGGCGCGAGGCACGCGTACGCTGCGAGCACCTTGTGCGCGGTGATCATCGGGAAGCGGTCGCCGAAGGCGACGATGATGGGGCTGGCGACACCGGTGAGACTGCTCGGCAGCACGACGTGGTCGGGCACCGACACTCGATTTCCGTCCATGTCGTTGTACCAGTGGACTCGCCACAGGTTGCGCGGGTCGGGGTCGTTCTTCGGTGCGTCGCCAACGACGGCCGGGTCCACGGTCGACGGATCGGCCAGCTGCGCGAAGGTGGGAAGCACGATGCCCTGCTCGCGGAAGCGGGACACGCTGTTGGCGAGCGACTCGGCATCGATCACCCGATCGGCGAGGCCGAACTGGTTCTCGAGCGCATGAGCGATGGGATCGGCGCCGGCCGCACCGGTGAGTGACGTCATGGTTGACATTTTGTCAAAGGAAGGGCCACTTCGCGCGAACCCATTCGCCAAGCATCCGCTTTTCTAATTCGCTATCCTTGCGCCATCTCCGAGATCGCCCCCGACCTCTCGGGCGCCAAGCGCCGCATCATCGAGCGGCTCAAGCGCGCCGACACGGCGACCGCTCCCGAGTTGGCCGCCGAGTTCGGCCTCACCGACACCGCGATCCGCCAGCACCTCGAGGCGCTCGAGACTGCGCACCTGGTCGAGCGATCCACCGGCGTCAGCAACGGCCGCGGCCGTCCGCCAACCCACTGGCGGCTGACGCCGTCGTCGGGCTCGCTGTTCGCCGACCGACACGCCGATCTGACGGTCGAGTTGCTGCACAGCATTCGCACGGCACTCGGCGACGACGCACTCGACACGGTGGTGCGCACTCGCGCCGAACGCCAGTTGGCGGCCTACCGCGCCGTGCTCGACGACGCTTCGACCGTCACCGAGAAGGTGCACCGACTGGCCACCCTGCGCAGCGCCGAGGGCTATCTGGCCGAGGCGATCGAACTCGACGACCATCTCGAACTGGTCGAGCACCACTGCCCCATCCAGAGTGCCGCCGACGAGTGCGGCGAGTTGTGCCGCGCCGAGCTGGATCTGTTCCGCACGGCACTCGGGCCGGGCGTCGACGTCCACCGCGAGCAGCACCTGCTCGATGGCGGGCAGCGTTGCGCCTACCGCATCGCCGTCCTCTGACCACCGTCGGGTCGCTAGGTTCTGGCCATGGCCGACTTTCTCCTCGGCGGGCAGATCGATCCCGCTCAGCACCAACGCACCGGCACGAACACCGCGGTACCGAGCGGCGACTTCACGACACACGGTGTCATCGTCGGCATGACCGGATCCGGAAAGACGGGCCTCGGTGTGGTCCTCATCGAGGAAGCCCTGTCCGCAGGCGTGCCCACGTTGTTGATCGACCCGAAGGGAGATCTGACCAACCTGTGCCTCACGTTCCCGACCTTGGCACCCACCGACTTCGAACCGTGGGTGAACGGGGGCGATGCGCAGAAGGCGGGCAAGACGGTGGCCGAGTTCGCAGCCGCGCAGGCCACCTCGTGGACCGAGGGCCTGGCCGGCTGGGGCATCACTGCGGAACGAGTCGCTGCGCTGCGCCAGAAGGCCGGCTTCACCATCTACACGCCCGGATCCACCGGTGGGGTGGGGCTGAACATCGTCGGCTCGCTCGCGGCGCCCACCGGGGTCACCGACCCTGAGATCCTCGGCGACGAGATCGACGGCTTCGTCAGCGGCCTCCTCGGCCTGGTGGGTGTCGACGCCGACCCGCTCACCAGCCGTGAGCACATCCTGCTCAGCAACCTGGTGATGAACGAGTGGTGCGCCGGCCGCAACCTCGACCTGCCCACGCTGGTGGGAATGGTGCAGTCACCGCCGATCCGCAAGCTGGGCGTGTTCGACCTGGACCAGTTCTTCCCACCGAAGGACCGCACCGCATTCGCGATGCGCTTGAACGGACTCTTGGCGTCGCCGTCGTTCGGTGCCTGGATGGCCGGCACCCCGTTGGACATCGATGCGATGTTGCGCACCGAGGACGGTCGCCCCCGCTGCGCGATCGTCACCACGGCGCACCTGGGCGACCAGGAGCGCCAGTTCGTCACCACCCTCGTGCTCAGCAAGCTGGTCACCTGGATGCGCAAGCAGAGTGGTACCACCGACCTGCGCGCCCTGCTGTACATGGACGAGGTCGCTGGCTACCTGCCACCCACGGCCGCACCGCCGACGAAGAAGCCGATCATGACGCTCATGAAGCAGGCCCGTGCGTTCGGTGTCGGCGTCGTGCTGAGCACCCAGAACCCGGTCGACGTGGACTACAAGGCGTTGTCGAACGCGGGCACCTGGATGATCGGCCGCCTGCAGACCGACCGCGACAAGGCTCGGCTGCTCGACGGCATGAGCGCCGCCAGCGGCGGCGTCGACGTGAAGGCCGTGGGCGACACCATCAGCGGTCTGGCCAAGCGCGAGTTCGTGTTGCGCCGCGCCGGCAAGGACCAGCCCGAGGTGTTCACGACGCGCTGGGCGATGAGCTACCTGCGTGGGCCGCTCACCCGTGACCAGATCGCGGTCCTGATGGCCGACCAGAAGTCGGCGGCAACGGCGGCAACTGCTCGTGCGTCGACGTCCGCGGGCGCCGCGCCCGTCCCGACGCCCGGCACGTTGCCGCCGCCATCGGGCGCTCCCATCGCTCCACCGGTGCCGCCCAGCGCCCCGCCTGCGACCGGCACCGACGACACCACCTCGCCCGTGATGCCGAAGATCGCCGAGGGCGTGGCGGTCCGGTGGGTCGACCCCGCCGCGCCGTGGCTCGCCGACGTCGGCGCCGACCCGACGGGCACCACCTGGGAACCGTCGTTCGTCTGTCGGGTCGCGATGCGCTTCGACGACGACAAGGCCGACTTCGTACACGACCAGGAGTTCGAGGCCGTGTTGTTCCCGCTGACCGAACAGGTCGACGCCAGCCGCCCGGTCGATGTCGACTACGACGACCGAGACCTGCGCAGCGAACCGCCGTCGCCGTGCACGTACCACCTTCCTGACGCGCCGGTGCAGCAGAAGACCTACTTCGCCCGCGTCGAACGCGACCTCATCGACTCACTCGTGCTGAGCCGCAGCGTCGAGATGCTGGCCAACAAGGACCTGAAGGTGTTCGGCCGGCCGGGCGAGACCCCTGAGGCGTTCGCCGTGCGTTGTCACACGGCGGCCGGCGACCTGGCCGACGCCGAGACCGCCAAGCTGCGCACCAAGTACGGGACCAAGCTGAAGTCGCTGCAGACCCAGCTGGCGACGGCCGAGGATCGCGCCCACGTGTTGCAGACTCAGGTGTCGGGCAAACGAACCGACGAGTTGGTCAGCGCCGCGGGTTCCATCCTCGACGGCTTCCTCGGCGGCCGTCGTTCGCGAGGCAGCATGATCAGCAGCGCATCTCGGCGACGATCCAGCACGCAGGCGACCGGAGCGAAGCTCGACGCCGCCGAGAACAAGATCCAGTCGCTGCAGCGCGACCTGGCCGACCTGGAGCAGCAGTTGATCGACGAGGTGCAGGCGATCACCGACCGGTGGAATGCCGTTGCGCTCGACATCTCCACCGTTTCCGTGCCCCTCGAACGCACCGATGTGAAAGTGGTCCAACGCGCTCTGGTCTGGCTTCCGGTCCCCTGAGCGACAGCGCCACGCACGGGGCACTCCTCGGCAGCTCGGCGCTGGGCACGGTCGGTTGGGCGCGATTCGTCCCGATACTGGGAGGTCTCGCACCCACGGGCGCGGAGTGACCCGGATCTGGGACGTTTCGCGCCCAGTGGCACGGTGAGCCTGTGGCGCCGAGTGGCCGTGCTGGGCGCTGCGCTCGAGGGTGGGTCAGCGGCGGAAGTCGTCGGGGGGCAGCGTGCTCGGGCCGACGTGCTGGTCGAGCCACGCGCACATGTCCGACGCTGCGTCCCACGCTCCGCGCACCCTTCCCACCGCTGCCTTGGTCTGCATCCACTTCGCCGGAGCGAAGTCGCGACCCGCCATCAGCCCCTTTCCGACGCAGCAGCGCGATTCGGGGGTGATCCTTCGGGTAGCCGCGTGGCGCCGTCTTCAGTTCGCTCATCGCTCCTGCGGTCAGGCCGGCCTTCTCGACCGCACCGACCAGTCGGGCGATCTCGTCTCCCGTCACCGACTCGTCGATGGCAGCGCGGAACCGCTCGAGTTGGTCGGCGGCCATCGCGTAGTAGCCCGCGCCTGCGTACATTCCGGTGTCGCTGAACGCGACGTAGTAGCCCGCACCGCCCTCGCCCTCGCCGTACGCACCGATGTTCTCCTTGTACGGGATCTTGTCCTTGCTGAATCGAGCGTCCTTGTAGGGACGGAAGACCTGGAAGGGACCGAAGTCGGTGAGGTCGTCGAGCAGCTCGAGGAACGGCGCCCGCACGGCCGACTCGTAGACGGCCTTGTTGGCCTGCCAGTAGGTGCGCGAGTTGTCGGCCTTGAGTCCTGCGTAGAAGTGCGCGGCCTCGGGAGGGAAACCGGTGAACGCCATCGCCGCGTACTGTAGGCGCATGTCGGGTGATGCCACGCTGGCGATCGATCAGGGAACGTCGGCCACGAAGGCGGTGGTGGTGCTCGGCGACGGCACCGTCGCCGGCCTCGCCGAAGTGCCGGTCGACGTCCACGCCACATCCGATGGCGGCGTCGAGTTGGATCCCGAGCGGCTGTGGCAGAGCGTGGTCGACGCCGGTCGCGCCGCCCTGGCCGCCGCGGGGCATCCGCCGCTGGGCGCGATCGGTTTGGCCAACCAGGGCGAGACCGTGCTGGCGTGGGACCGCAACACCGGCCGCCCCCACGGGCCAGCAATCGTGTGGCAGGACCGGCGGTCGAGCGTGGTGTGCGAACGCGTCGCCGAGCACGGCCCTCGACTGGCGGCCATCACGGGGCTGGAGCTCGACCCCTATTTCGTCGCGCCGAAGATCGCCTGGCTCCGCGAGCGCGTGCCGGCCGACCTGGTGATCACCACCACCGACACGTGGCTGCTGCACCGGCTGTGCGGCGCGTTCGTCACCGACGTCGCGACGGCAGGCCGCACACTCTTGCTCGACCTCGATTCCGGAACCTGGAGCTCGGAGGCCTGCAACCTGTTCGGCATCGACCCGGGGTCGCTCCCGCGCATCGTCGGCAACGCCGAACAGCTCGGCCTCTGCTCGGTGTTCGGCGGTGCGGTGCCGGTGACGGGCGCATGCGTGGACCAACAGGCCGCACTGTTCGCCGAGGCCTGCCGCAGCGCGGGGCAGGCGAAGTGCACGTACGGCACAGGGGCGTTCATGCTGGCCTGCACCGGCGACACGCCTGCGCGGTCGACGAACGGTCTGGTCGGCTGCCCTGCTTGGCGCCTGGGCGAGGCGACGACCTGGTGCCTCGACGGCCAGGTCTACACGGTCGGCGCTGCGGTGAGCTGGTTGATCGACATGGGGGTGATGACCGAACCGGCCGACCTCGACCGGCTCGGTGGCTCGGTGACCGACGCCGCCGGAGTGACGTTCGTGCCAGCGCTCGCCGGGCTGGCCGCGCCGTATTGGAAGCCGCACGCCAAGGCGGCGTTCACGGGCATGTCGTTGGGTACCGAGCGGGGCCACCTGGTGCGCGCAGCCATCGACGGCATCGCGTCGCAAGTGGCGCTGCTCGCCGCGGCTGCCGGGCGGGATCTCGGAGCACCGCTCACGACGCTACGCGTCGATGGAGGCCTCACGCGCAGCCACACGCTGCTGCAGGTGCAGGCCGACCTGCTCCAGTGCCCGGTGGAGGTCTACCCATCGCCCCACGCCACTGCGCTCGGCGTGGCCGCATTCGCCGCCATCGGCGCGGGACTGCCGACACCCATCGAGCAATGGACGCCGAGTGCGGTCGTCGAGCCGCGCATCGCCGCCGACGAGGCTGCCGAGCGTCTCGCCGCGTGGCAGGCCGTGGCGAGTGCCACGATGGACTGCTGATGGAGCCGTTCGACGTCGTGGTGGTGGGTGCAGGCGTCGTCGGCGCCGCCGTGGCTCGCGAACTCGCGCACCACCACCTGCGAGTCGCGTTGGTCGAGGCCAACGCCGACGTGGGCGCCGGCACCAGCAAGGCGAACACCGCCATCCTGCACACGGGTTTCGACGCTGTCCCCGGCTCGGTGGAGTCGAGGTTGGTGGCGCGCGGCTACGAGCTGCTCTCCGCGTACGCTCCCGGCGCCGGCATCTCGATCGAGCAGAACGGGGCGGTCCTGGTCGCGTGGGACGACGAGCAGGCCGCCTCGCTTCCGAAGCTGCGCGACAAGGCGAACGCCAACGGCTACATGGGTGCCGAAGTGGTCGATGCCGCCGCAGTGCGCGAGTTGGAGCCGCACGTCGGCGCCGGGGTCACCGGTGGGATGATCGTGCCCGACGAGCACATCGTCGACCCGTGGACCACACCGCTCGCGTTCGTCACCGACGCGATCGCCAACGGGGCCGAGTTGTTCACCGGATTCAGGGTCGAGTCCGTCGTACCCGGCTCGGAGGTGAGCGAACTGGTCGCCGCCGACACCCGATCGATCCGCACGCGCTTCG
>JANOET010000208.1:0-33503 GCA_031413415.1 Acidimicrobiaceae bacterium | reverse complement strand
CCCTCCTCGCGGAGCGCGAGGACCTCCATCACCCGCCGGCTGTTGCTGTTGCGTGGCACGATGCAGACCTCCAAACGATGCAAGCGGAGTTGCTCGAACGTGAACTTCGCCAGCACCACCACTCCCTCGGCGGTGTATCGCTGGCCGGCCTTGTCGCGGTCGATCCAGTACCCCACGGTCCCGTTCTGCAGTGCACCGCGGGCCACGTTGTTGAGGTTGATCTCACCGGCGAAATCGTTGCCGACGAAGATGCCGAACCCGTAGGCCACGCCCATCTGGCGGTCGCGATCGCGGGCGCCGCAGCGCGACATGAACGCGTCGCGGTCGCGGGTGGGGTCGAGCAGGTTGGCCGGGCGGAGCGGCTCCCATGGGGTGAGCCATTGCTCGTTGCGCTGGCGGACTTCGGCCCACTGCGGCCAGTCGTTGGGTTGCAGCGGTCGCAGCATGACGCGGCGACCGTAGATGCGGATGGCGGCGGCGGACATCGAGGGGTGACCGTAGGCGCGACCGGTCATGTGCGCACCACCCACACCGCGTCGCACCGCAGGAACCGCAGGACGCCGACGAGCGCGCAGGCCACACCGAGCACCTCGTGCACCGCCTCGGTGGTGAGCCCGGGGTTGTGGATGCGGTCGGCGGCCGACTCGGTGACCACGGTGCGGAAGACATCTTCGGCCGCGTTGCGGCTGAGCCGGAACGGCAGCTCGGCATCGCCGCCGACTTCGATCGCGGCGATGACGTCGACGCCTTGACCGGCGACCTCGATGTGCTCGGCCCACATCACGCCGGGTACCTCTCGTTCGATGTCCTCCATGTGGTCGAGAACCCAGCCGACGGCATTGGTGAGTTCCTCGGGCGACGGGGGATCCGACCGGAGGTCGGTCAACAGGGTGGCGGGGCCGACGGGCATCGTGCCGGCCTGGTCGTCGACTGCGAAGGCCGTCGACGTGGCGGAGAACGTGATCCGCAGCGTGCTCACGGTCGAGGCCCGGGCTGGTCGGGTTGGTCCACGTGCCGTTGCAGCTCGTCCGCGACCCAGCGTCCAACGGCGTCGTCGCCACCGGCCAGGAAGAAGGCGTAGTGGGCGTGCAGGCATTTCACGCCCTGGCGCGTGCCGGCCACGCCGCCCGAGGGGCGAGGCCCGACGTGGTGGGCAGGGATGGCGGCGTCGCGTTCGACTGCATAGCGCGCGTGCGCCGCGGCGACCTCGTCGGCGGGCACCTCTGCCTCGGCGCGGCGGACGCCGCCGTTGGCCTCCAGGCGGCTCACGACCAGGGTGGCGTCGCGTCCGGCCAACCAGTAACGGGTGGGCATCGGGGTGCCGTCGCGCAGAAACGGCGCGTTGCGCAGCACGACGGGCTCGCCGCGCTCGTCGCGCACGACGACCTCGAACTCGCTCTGCGGGACGCGGCCGAGCAGTTCGGTGACGAGGTCGTGGTCGTCCATCGGCCCGAGAGGTGGGCTTACTTGCGCAGGCGGCGCAGCACGAGGAGTAGCACCACCACTCCGCCGAGGGCGGGGAGGAGGCGCTTGAGCAGCGCAGAACCGGCGACGTCGGAGAGTTCGATCGGCTCGGCGGCCGGACCCTCGATCTTGCGCACGGTCGGGGCCTCGACCGCAGGGGCGTCGGCAGCTGGCGTGTGCGCGACGTGGGCCTTCACTTCCTCGGCGTGGTGGACGGCTTCTTCCACCAGCACCTCGGCTTCTTCGGGCGTGTCTGCTTCGGCGTCGAGCATCGAGTTGAGGTTGTTCGCGAACTGCGTCATCAGTTTGGCGCTGACGTCGCCCATGACACCGCGGCCGAACTGGGCGACCTTGCCGCTGACATGCAGGTCGGTGGAGACGACGCACTTGGTGGCGTGCGGTCCGACGGATTCGAGCTGCGCAGTGATGAGTGCGTCGGCGTTGCCCTTGCCGCCGGTGTCGCGGCCCTCGCCCTTGAGCACGGCGCGATGGTTGGCGTCGTCCTTCTCGAGGAAGTGCGCCTGACCCTTGAAGGCGGTGGAGATGGGACCGAGCTTGACCTTGACCACACCGCGGTAGACGTCGCCCTCGACCTCTTGCAGTTGGGCACCCGGCATGCACGGCGCGATGCGCTCGACGTCGGTGAGGACGGCCCACGCGTGGTCGATCGAGCGATTGACGGTGAACTCGTTCAGCAACTTTTCCATCGGGCGAGATCCTCCACGGTGTCGATGTCGTCGACTGAGCCTAGGCATGGTACGCGGCACACCCACGCGGCGTGCAGCTCGAGCAGTGCTCGGGCGCCTTCGTCGCCGTCGTCGGGCAGCAGCGGCCAGACATCGGCGTGCAGACGGACGGGATGGGGCCCTGGCCTGCCGTCGTAGGTGGCGACGACGATGCGACATTCGGGGTCGGCGTCGGCCACGGACCGCCACGCATCGGCCGTCACAAAGGGCTGATCCGCGAGCCCGATCGTCAACCGGTCGGCGCCAAGCTCGCCCGCCGTGGCGGCGGCGACACGCACCGAAGTCGCCTGGCCGAGCTGCCAGTCCGAATTGTGACGAACGATGACACGGTCGTCGACATCGTCGGGCAGCCGCAGTTCGACGGCGCCCGTGACCACCACTACGTGATCGAAACCGGCGTTCGTGACATGGTGCAGCGCCCACTCCCAGAGTGGCCTCCCATGCAGCGTGGCCTGCAGTTTGTGGTCGGATCCGGCGAAACGCGAGCCTGCGCCGGCGGCAAGCAGCACGGCGACGGTGGGCATGCGCCGAGCCTACTCCGCCAGTCTCGGGGGCCGGTCGGTGGGGGGTCGGGGAGATGGACGAACGATGACGAAACGATGACGAAATGTTTTCAAACGCGTTGATTGTTGCAGTCTGATGACGCTAGCTTGTCGAACTGTTACGAAAGGCGGACGGACACGGTCCTCCCGCTCCACGAACCGAGAGGACGTCAATCCCCCATGACGTTGCGTCGCAGTGCCCAACTCAGTCTCGCCGCCACGGTCCTGGCGCTCGGCGTCGCGTCGATGCCGATCGCCACCCACGCCGCACCGGCGCCGCAGACGTGGACCGCATCGCTGTCGGTCCAGCCCGTGCCAGCTGCCATCCGCGGCGACGACTCGCTGGTTCCCGTCGCTGCCAAGGCCATCGAGGCGTGGGCCAGTTACCGTGCCGCCGGTGACCGCAGCTCGCTCCGCCAGTTCGAGACGCTGCGCGACGCCGTCGCCAGCGAAGCCGCTCGTCGCGCCGAGATCGAGCCCAGCCGCATGCGAGCCGCATGGGCCGCGGCCGACACCGGCCATCAGCTCGCCCTGATGACCGCGTTCACGCAGCTCGGCACGCCGTACCGCAGCCTCGGTCGCAGCCCGGGGAGTGCGTTCGACTGCTCGGGGTTCACCGGGTGGGTGTGGGAGCAGTCGGGCGTGCAGTTGCCCCGTTCCAGCGGCGATCAGATCCGTCACGCTCCTCGCGTCGAGCGGGCACAGGCTCAGGCCGGCGACCTCATCTTCTACCCGGGTCACATCTCGCTCTATCTCGGGGTCGACAACGCCATCGTCCACTCGCCGTTCACCGGCCGAAGCGTCGAAGTCGGCCATCTCAGCCGGTCGCGCACTCGCTCGGCGAGGTTCGCCGACCCCATCGGCGGCATCGCCGATGTTGGATGGGTCTCGCCGTCAGCCGTGAATTGGGCCGTCGCCGTCGCGTAGCGACGGCGCCAGCCGCCCTGTGCGGCGGGCGATGATCTCGGCACAGATGCTCACCGCGGTCTCTTCCGGTGTGCGTGCCCCGAGGTCGAGTCCGATCGGCGACATCAGCCGTTCGAGTTGCTCGGGTCGGTCGACACCCGCCTCGGCCAGCCGCTCGAGACGTTTGGCGTGCGTCGTCCGGCTGCCCATCACGCCGATGTAGCCGGCCCGGGTGGCCAATGCGCCCTGTACGGCCGGCACGTCGAACTTCGGGTCGTGGGTGAGGATGCACACCGCGTCGCGCTGGCTCAAGGTGTGGCCACGACGCTCGAACAGCGGGCTGGGCCAGCTGACCACCACTTCGTCGGCCATCGGGAAGCGGCGCCGCGTCGCGAAGATCGCTCGTGCGTCGCACACCGTGACGCGGTACCCGAGCACCTTGGCCACCTTGCCGAGCGCCGCGGTGAAGTCGACCGCGCCGAAGATCCACATCTGCGGCGGCGGCGACCACGACTCGATGAACACCCGCGCGATGGGGGTGTCGACGAGATCTTCGGGTGTGGTCTGTCCCTCGGGACCGTAGTTGCGTACGCCGCTGCGACCGGCCTCGAGTTCGGCGAGTGCATCGCGAGTGGCGATGCGATCCAGTTCGGTGTTGCCGAGCGTTCCTTCGGCCGGTCCGGTGGGTGTGATGAGCAGCTTGTTGCCCACGCCCGGGCCGTCGACGACGGTGACGAGTGCGACCGGCAGTTCGGCGCGCAGCAGGTCGCGCAGGTGCGAGAACATCTCGGTCACCAGTCGAGCGCCTCGATGTAGAGCCGGATGGTGCCCCCGCAGGTGAGCCCGACCGCGAAGGCTTCGTCGTCGCTGTACCCGAACGTGACGATGCGCGCCGAGGCATCGCCGGCGAGGATGCTCAGTGCTTCGCTGACCACCGCCCCTTCGACACAGCCGCCGCTGACACTGCCGGCGACCTCTCCGAACTCGTTCACGGCCATTGCCGCGCCGGGTTCACGCGGGCCGGAGCCCTCGATGTCCACCACGCGAGCGATCGCGACGCGTGCGCCGGCGGTCTGCCAGCGGTCGATGTCGTCGAGCAGTTCTCTCATTGGCGCCTCTCCTGAGCGATCACCGTAGCGAGTTCTTCCATGGCCGCCATGCTGTGGCCCTCGACGAACGAGTCGACGAAGGGCAACGCCGCCGCCATGCCGCGGGCGAGCGGGGCGTAACCCGGCGTGACCTTCAGCGGGTTCACCCAGATGATGTGATAGGCGATGCGCTGGAGGCGCTGCATCTCGGCGGCGAGCACAGCGGGGTCGCCGCGGTCCCATCCGTCGCTGAGCACGACGACGATGGCGCCGCGGGCCATGCCACGCACACCCCACTGGTCGTTGAACAAACGAAGTGACTCGCCGAGGCGCGTGCCGCCGCTCCAGTCGACCACGCGGGCACCCGCCTGATGGAGCGCCTTGTCGGGGTCGCGACTGTTCAGTTCGCGCGTCACGCGGGTGAGGCGCGTGCCGATGGCGAATGCCTCGACCTTCTGCCGTCCCGACACCGCCGCGTGCACGAACCGCAGCAACGCGCGGGCGTACGGCTCCATCGAACCGCTGACGTCGACCAACAGCACCAGCCGGCGCAGCCGTTCGCCAGGCTCCTTCCAGTGACGGTGGATGGGCTCACCACCGGTGCGCAGTGCGGACCGCAACGTGGCGGGCAGATCGGGCCGACGACCGCGACTCGAGCGATGGTTGCGGAACGAGCGGCGCGGCGGGCCGATGAAACGCAGGCGACTCATCAACTGTTGGGCGTCGCGCAGTTCGTCGTCGCTGTAGTTGGCGAAGTCCTTGTTGCGCAGCACCTCCATGGCCGAGAAGCGCAAGGTGATCTGCGGTTCGTCGGTCGCGTCGCTGCTGCCGGGGTCGTCGTCACCGTCGTCGCTGTCGTCGTCGATCGCGAGCGTGATGTGCAGCGGCGGCTCGTCCGGTTCCTCGTTGCCGCCGGTGACGGCCAACCAGAAGACCATGAACGACCGGTCGTACAGCGGGATGTCCTCCGGGTGACGCACGAGCGTGGCGCGACCCGCCCAGTACACCTGATCGTGGTCGTCGAGACGTAGCCGCCCCAGCGCGTCGACGAAGGTGAGCACGCTGCCGAGCGGAACCCGCAGTCCGGCGCCGCGCAGCACCCGGCCGAACGCCACCGCCATGCGCTCCGCAGGCGTGTTCGCCTCGAGCGTGGGGCTCACGATGCGGGGATGCCTCGCTCGAACGCCTGCTTCACCAGTTCGGCGATGCCGTGCTGGCGTGTGCGGTCCTGATCCTCGCGGTACTTCAACACGGTGCCGAGCGTGGCCGCCACCGTGCGTTCGTCGAGTTCGTTCACACCCATCGCAGCCAGCGCCTGTGCCCAGTCGATGGTCTCGGCCACGCCCGGCGGCTTGTACAGGTTCATGGTGCGCAGCGTCTCGACCGCACCGGCGACCTGGCGTGCCAGACGGTCGAGCGCCTGCGGCACGCGCATGCGCACGATCTGCACCTCGCGCTCGAAGTCGGGGTGTTCGACCCAGTGGTACAGGCAGCGGCGCTTGAGCGCGTCGTGCACGTCGCGGGTGCGGTTCGAGGTGAGCACCACCAGCGGCGGGCGCACGGCGGCGAACCGGCCGAGTTCGGGCACCGTGATCGCGTACTCGGACAGCACTTCCAACAGGTAGGCCTCGAACTCGTCGTCGGCGCGGTCGACCTCGTCGATGAGCAGCACCGGTGGCAATTCGGCGTGGTGGTCGATGGCCTTCAGCAGTGCCCGCTTCAGCAGGAATCGTTCGTGGTAGAGCTGCTGCTCGAGTGCGCTGGTGGTGAGACCGAGCGACTCGCCCGTGGCCTCGCTGGCCCGCAAGTGCAGCAACTGGCGGCTGTAGTCCCAGTCGTACACGGCCTGGGAGACGTCGATGCCCTCGTAGCACTGCAGACGAATGAGCTCACCGCCGGTCCAACGGCTGAGCACCTTGGCGACCTCGGTCTTGCCCACGCCCGCCTCACCCTCGAGCAACAGGGGGCGCTGCAGCACCATCGAGAGAAAGACGGACGTCGAGAGCCCCTCGTCGGGGATGTACCCGTACAGAGAGAGTGCTTCGTGGACGTCGTCGGGAGTTGCGGGCATCATCGCCATCGCCATGCAGGTTAGATGCACGCCACCCGCTGCGGCCCGTTCATCCCCGGAACCAGCCGGACGACGAGGACGGAGCACGAGTCGGCGCTTCCGGACACCGGCCTTAGGCTGGGTCGAATGGGTGCCCCGCTCTTGCGCCAACTTCGGTTCCGTGCGCCGAACGCGCAACGCGCTGCGGTGGCCGTGGGCGACGAAGTGGACCCTGCACTCGTCACGCGGTTCGATGCTCATCGCGAAGCGGGTGACCACGGGTGGTGGAGTGCCGAGTTCCAGGCGACCGACGGCGACCTGTACTGGATCACCGTCGACGATGGCCCGCCGCTGTTCGACCCGCACTGTTGGGACCTGGTCGTCACCGACGACGGGCCGCGAAGTGTTGTTCGGCAGCCGTGGCGAGCGCACCCACAGGGACACCCGTTGTCCGACTCGCCTGTCGTCTACGAGTTGCACGTGAAGGGCTTCGGTGGCAGCTACCGCGGGTGCATCGACCACCTCGATGCGGTCGTGGACGCCGGCGCCAACGTCGTCGAGCTCATGCCGGTGCACCCGTTCGACGACCGCGACAACTATTGGGGCTACATGCCCATCGTGTGGGGGGCCGTTCACCGCGGCTATGCCGAACAGCCGGCCCGCGCCGCCGAGGAACTCGCCGAGTTCATCGCGGCGGCGCACGAACGCGGACTGCACGTCTGGATCGACGTGGTCTACAACCACACGGGCGAGGACGAACCCGCCCTCGGCGGGCGCGGCCTGCGCGGCATGGACCCCACCGTGTATCGGCGCCATGCCGACGGCACACCCACGAACGACAGCGGCTGCGGCAACGACACCGATCCGGCCGACCCGTGGATGCGCGACCTCGTCATCGAGGCGCTCGACCGCTACGCCGACCTCGGCGTCGATGGCTTCCGCTTCGACCTCGCCTCGCTGCTCACCAGAGATCGCGGCGGCATGGTGACCCGCATCACCGAGTGGTCTCTGGAACGGGGTGTCACCCTCATCGCCGAGCCGTGGGACATGGGTGGCTACCAGCTCGGTCACGGCTGGCCGTGGCCGACGTGGCTGCAGTGGAACGACCGGTTCCGCGACCAGGTCCGCGGGTTCCTGCGCGGCGAGCCAGGACTTGCCCGAGCGCTCCGTCAGCGAGTGCAGGGCAGTCCCGACCTCTTCGGTCCCGATGGCGCGGTGCGGTCGCTGAACTTCATCACCGCCCACGACGGCCTGACGCTGCACGACCTGACGACCACCAACGACAACCGGCATCATGCCTGGGATTGTGGCGACGACCTTCGGCTGCAGCAGTTGAAGAACTACTTCGCGATCCTGCTGTTGTCGGCCGGTACGCCGATGTGGGTGATGGGCGACGAGTTCGGTCGTACCCAGCGCGGGCACGACAACCCGTACAACGTCGACGGTCCGCTCACTTGGGTCGACTGGTCGCGTCGCGACGACTGGGCCGAGCTCACCGAGTTCGTGCGTGGCCTCATCGACCTTCGGCGTGGGCATGCGATGGTGCGGTTCCGGTTCCACGGCATCGGTGCCGAGCCCGACCTCGGCTGGCTCTCGCACAGCCTCGCCTGGAGCACGGGCGATCTGTACGTGATGGTCAACGCGTACTGGGAATCCCTCACGTTCGAGGTGCAGCAGCCGGGCGAATGGCGCATCGCCCTGTCCTCGGCCACACCCAAGGTCGACGGCGCCCGGTACTCGTTGCCGGCCCGAAGTGTCGTGGTGCTCGAGCGCTGACTCGCGCCGTTCACCAGCCACATAAGTTCGCGCCGTGCTCGGTCAGCTGTCGAAGCCGAGGCCGAAGCGGTCGAGACCACGCAGCCAGAGGTTGCGCTTACCCGTCTTGTCCTCGTGGCTCAGCGACCAGCGTGTGGCCTGGATGCCGATGAACCGGAACGGCTCGGGAGGGAACGGGAGGGGTTTGGTCTTCACGAACTCGGTCTCGGTGGCCCTGCTGCGCTTGCCGTCGAGCATGTCCAGCATCACCTCGGCACCGAAGCGGGTGGACGCAACGCCGAGCCCCGTGTACCCCACCGAGTAGGCGACACGCCCCTGCATGCCGCGACCCCAGAACACGCAGAACCGACTGCACGTGTCGATGGCACCGCCCCACGCGTGGGTGAACTTCAGGCCCTCGAGCTGGGGGAAGGTGTCGAAGAAGTGCTTGCTCAGCTTTGCCCACGTTTCGGGGCGGGTCTCGAGCTCGGGGTTGATCTTGCCGCCCCAGTAATAGATGACGTCGTAGCCGCCCCACAGGATGCGGTTGTCCTCGGTGAGTCGGTAGTAGTGGAACTGGTTGCTGATGTCGCTCAGGCCCTGGCGCAGTTTCCAACCCACTTCGGCCAGCTGCGCTGTCGACAACGGCTCGGTGACCATGCAGTAGTCGTAGACGGGCACGATGTAGTGACCGATGCGCTTGAGCAACGGCTTCGCGGCGTTCGTGGCGAGCGCCACCTTGCCGGCGCGGATGGCGCCGAGCGGGGTGGTGACCAGCACGCCCACGCCGTCCTTGTCCACCGACGTGGCCTTGGTGTCCTCGTAGATGCGGACACCCAACGACATCGCTGCCGCCTTCAGACCCCACGCCAGACGGGCGGGGTCGACGATGGCGGCACGATCCTTGCGCCACAGGCCACCTAGGTACGTCGGCGAGTTCACCTGGGCGCGCATCGCGGTCTCGTCGAGCCACTCGACCTTCTGACCGAGGGCGCGCAGTTGGGTGAAGTCGTCGCGCAACTCGTCGAGGTAGCTCGGAGCATGCTTCGTCGTCGCGACGTCGATGACACCGGTGCGCTCGTAGTCGCAATCGATCTTGTACCGACTGATCGCATCCTCGATGTCGTTCAGGTTCTTGAGACCCAGCTCTTCCAGCAACGGCAGCTCGTCGGGGAAGCGCTCCTGCCCGTTGGCGACGCCGTGGGTGAGGCTGCTCTCCATGAAGCCGCCGTTGCGTCCGCTGGCCTGCGAGCCCACCTCGTGCGCGTCGATGAGGATGACATCGCGATTCGGGTCGCGTTCCTTGGCGATGATCGCGGTCCACAGACCGTTGTAGCCGCCGCCGATCACGCACAGGTCGCAGCTCTCGGTGCGGACGAGCGTGGGGTTCGAATCGGGTTCATCGGCGTCCTCGTACCAATACGGGTACGGGTCCGCGTCCGCGATCGCATCGAGATGGAATTCTTTGATCGAATCGTCGTCAGAGTGAGCGAACGACATGGGTCTCACCACCAGTCGGCCGAGACTCTACCCAGGCGGCAGACCGGTGGTGAACGTGGCGGGCTACTTGCTGGCTTCCTCGAGCGCGCGGCGCACGAGCACCTTGGCGAGGTGCACGCGGTACTCGGGGCTGGCGTTCAGGTCGTTCTGCGGCTCGGCCTCGGCCGCCGCGAGCTGCGCTGCATCGGACACCGACGCGCCCTGGGCGAGGGCACCGGCGACGCTGGTGGCGAGGATGGGCGTGCTGCCCATGTTCACCAGAGCGACTCCGGCATCGCCGTTGCGACGCCATGCGGCGACACCCACGATGGCCCAGTCCTGAGCTCGGCGGTTGAACTTCTGGAAGCTCCAGCCGGCACCCTGCATCTTCGGGACGCGGATCTCGGTGAGCATCTCGTCGGGCTCGAGCGCCGACTCGAGGAAGCCCAGATAGAAGTCGGCCGCGGCGATCTCGCGAGTGCCGTTGGGGCCCTGGGCCACGTAGGTGGCGCCGAGCGCCAACGTCGTGGCGGGAAGGTCGCTGGCCGAATCGGCGTGAGCGATCGAGCCGCCGATGGTGCCGCGGTGACGGACCTGCGGGTCGCCCACGTAGCTGGCCGCGTGGGCCAGCAACGGGACATGCTCCTTCAGCACGGCACTGGTCTCGACGTCCATGTGTCGGGTGAGCGCACCGATGGCGATGTGGTCGCCGCCGTCGCGGATGTAGCTCAGGTCGCTGACACGGCCGATGTCGACCAGCACGCTGGGGGCTGCGAGGCGCAGCTTCATCAGCGGGAGCAGGCTGTGGCCACCGGCGAGGAACTTGGCCTCGTCGCCGTGCTCACCGATGAGGCTGATCGCCTCGGCGGCCGAACCGGCCCGGACGTAGTCGAATGCTGCGGGGATCACTTGCTCGCTCCTTGGATTGCTTTCCAGACGTTGTGGGGACTTGCGGGCATCGGCATGTCGGTGATACCGAGGCTGCTGAGCGCGTCGACGACGGCGTTCATCACCGCAGGGGCCGCACCGATGGTGCCGGCCTCGCCGATGCCCTTCACGCCCAACGGATTCGTGGGTGACGGCGTGATGGTGTGCCCGAGGGTGATGCTCGGAACGTCGCTGGCGGCGGGGACGAGGTACTCGGCGAGGCTGCCGTTCTTCAGCGTGCCCTCGGTGTCGTACACGGCCTCTTCGTAGAGCGCCTGGGCCATGCCCTGCACGACACCGCCGTGCACCTGGCCCTCGACGATGAGCGGGTTCACCTGGTTGCCGCAGTCGTCGACGGCGACGTACTGCAACACGTCGACCTGGCCGGTCTCGGTGTCGATCTCGACAGTGCAGATGTGCGTACCGAACGGCCACGAGAAGTTCGGCGGGTCGTAGGTGACCTGTGCCTCGAGATTCGGCTCGAGGCCGTCGGGAAGGTTGTGCGCCGTGAACGCCTCGAACGCGATGGCCGCGAGCGGCATCGTGCGATCGGGCGAACCCTTCACCGTGAACGATCCACCCTCGAACTCGAGGTCGTCCTCATTGGCCTCGAGCTGGTGAGCAGCGATCTTCTTGGCCTTGTCGATGACCTTGTCGCACGCCATGGCGATGGCGACGCCACCGACGGGTAGCGAACGCGACCCGTAGGTGTCGAGACCCAGCGGCGCGATTGCGGTGTCGCTGTGCAGCACGTCGACGTCGTCGGGCGAGATGCCCAACCGGTCGGCGACGATCATGCTCCACGCCGTCTCGTGGCCCTGGCCGTGCGGCGACGTGCCGGTGACCACCTGCACCTTGTTGGTGGGCAGGATGCGCACCGTGGCGGCCTCCCAGCCGCCGGCCGAGTAGTTCAACGAGGCGAGCACGCGCGACGGTGCGAGTCCGCACATCTCGAAGTAGCTCGACTGCCCGATGCCCAGCAGCTTGGTCGCGCCCGGCACGTTCTGGGTCGCCTGACGAGCACGCACCCCGTTGTAGTCGGCCATCTCGGCGGCGAGTTCGGCGGCCTTCAGATGGTCGCCCGAGTCGTAGACGAGCCCGGTGAATGCGGTGTACGGGAACTGCTCCTTCTGGATGAAGTTGCGCTTGCGCAGGTCCATGGGGTCGATGCCCATCGTGTCGGCGAGCACGTCCATGGCCCGCTCGATGGCGTACGTGGCCTCGGGCCGACCGGCGCCGCGGTAGGCGTCGGTGGGTGTGAGCGTGGTGTAGACGCCGGTGCAGCTGAAGTCGTACGCGTGGGGGATGTCGTACACGCCGGCATACAGGAACGCACCGAGGAGGGGAACGCCGGCCGTGATGAGCTGCTGGTAACCGCCCATGTCGGCCAACAGCCTGATGCGCACGGCCGTGAGCTTGCCGTCGGCGTCGGCGGCGAGCTCGACGAACTGGATCTGTCCACGGCCCTGGACGGTGGCGACGGCGTTCTCGCTGCGTTCCTCCACCCAGCGGACCGGTACGCCGTGCTTGCGCGCGAGCGCCACGCACAACAGTTCCTCGGCGTACACGTCGAGCTTGCTGCCGAAGCCGCCCCCGACGGCGGGGGCGACGACGCGCATCTGGTGCTCGGGGATGCCGAGCGTGAGGGCGACCATCACCTTCAGGATGTGCGGCACCTGCGTGGCGCTGTACAGCGTCATGTCGCCGCCGAAGGGCTGAGGTACCGCGGCCACCGCTCGCGGCTCCATGGCCATCGCGATGAGGCGCTGTTGGACGAACCGCTCGCTCACCGTGTACGCCGCGGCGGCGAACGCCTCTGCCACCTGTCCCTCGTGGCCTTCGATCTTGAGGTCCCACGTGTAGCTGCTGTTCGTGCCGAGGTCCTCGTGGATGACGACCCGGTCGCTGAGCGCGTCCTCCAGGTCCACCACCGCGGGCAGCGGCTCGTACTGCACGTCGATGAGATCGAGCGCGTCGCGGGCCGCAGCGTCGCTCGTGGCCAGCACACAGGCCACACCGTCGCCCACGTAGCAGGCCTTGGTCGACGCGAGCGGGTAGTGGGCGGGGTTCTTCATGTCGGGTGTGACCGCCCACGCACTGGGCATCGGAGCGCCCCACGTGTCGGCCAGATCCGCGCCGCTGTACACGGCGACGACCCCAGGCGATGCTGCGGCGGCCGACGTGTCGACGCTCAGGATGCGCGCATGTGCATAGGGACTGCGCAACACCGCCAGGTGCAGCGCGCCCGGCAGGTTCAAGTCCGTGGTGAACTTCGCCTCGCCCGTGAGCAGGGCTGGGTCTTCGCGCCGCAGTCGTCGTGTCCCCAACACGGGCGAAGGGCGATCCTCGGTGACGGTCATTCTTGGTACCCCCAGTACCTCGAAGTGATGGTTCGAATCAGTTGCCCGCAGCTGCAGCCAGCACGGACTTCACGATGTTGTGGTAGCCCGTGCAACGGCACAGGTTGCCCTCGAGCCCGATGCGCACCTCTTCCTCGGTGGGGCTCGGGTTCTCCTTCAACAGGCTGGTGGCCGCCATGACCATGCCGGGCGTGCAGAATCCGCACTGCAGGCCGTGGTTCTCCATGAAGGCCTTCTGCATCGGGTGCATCTCACCGTTCTGGGCGAGCCCTTCGATGGTGGTGATCGACGCACCGTCGGCCTGGACCGCCAGCATCGTGCAGCTCTTCACGGCTTCGCCGTCGAGGTGCAGACTGCAGGCGCCGCACGACGAGGTGTCGCACCCGATGTTCGTGCCCGTGAGGCCGAGGGCCTCGCGAACGTAGTGGACGAGCAATGTGCGCGGTTCGACGTCACTCTCGTGAACCGTGCCGTTGACGGTGACCGAAATCTTCACCAGTGATCCCCCTTACGGATCCAGAGCCCCCAGTGGCGGACGCCATCATGCCCCATTTCCGGTCGCAACCGAAACCCCTGCTCTAGGGTCGCGCCGGTGAGCAGCCATTCGCACGACGACCACGAGTGGAATCTGGGCCCCAAGGTGGAGCGGGCGGTCCTGGTCGGCGTGGTCGTCTGGGGTTTGGTGGCGGTGCTCCTGCTGGTGCTGTTGTGGCCGGGTGATGCCCCGGAAACGGCACCGCTGAGCGGCGAACGCGTGGGAGCGCAGGTGACCGCCGTGGTGGTGCAGCCGTGCGCCGGCACCGAGGTGAGCGACTTCGTCGACTGTCGGGTGCTCTCGCTGGCCATCCTGTCGGGGCCCACCGCAGGGCAGACGGCCACGATCGAGCAGGCAGTGACGGCGAGCGACGTCCGTGTGCCCGACGTCGGCGATGAACTCGTGCTGTCGCTCGACGTGGCCGACGACGGCACCACGATCTACGGGTTCATCGACTACGAGCGCGCCGGGTCGATGGCGGTGCTCGTCGTGATCTTCTGCATCGTCGTGCTGGTGTTCGGTCGCTGGCGCGGCCTGGGCGCGCTGGCCGGTCTCGCGGTGAGCGTCCTCGTGCTGGTCGCATTCGTGCTCCCTGCGCTGCTCGCCGGGTCCGATCCGGTGCTCGTCGCCATCGTCGGTGCGACGGTCATCGCCTACGCATCGCTGTACCTCGCCCATGGGGTGAATGCGGCGACGAACGTCGCGTTGCTCAGCACGCTGGTCGCGCTGGCCCTCACCGGACTGCTGGCCTTGGTGTTCATCCGCACTGCGACGCTCACCGGGTTGAGCGACGAGAACGCGCTGTTCCTCGATGCCCTCGGCGTTCGCATCGACATGCGCGGCCTCCTGCTCGCGGGCATCGTGATCGGATCCCTCGGCGTGCTCGACGACGTCACCGTCACCCAGGTGTCGGCGGTGGGCGCGCTGCACCGGTCGAACCCCGACCTCGGGCTGTCGGCGCTCTACCGAGACGCGCTGGTGGTCGGGCGCGACCACATCTCGTCCACGGTGAACACTCTGTTCCTGGCGTACGCGGGTGCGGCCCTGCCGTTGCTGCTGTTGTTCAGCCAGACGGGCCGATCGGTGGGGGAGGCCATCACGGGGGAGGACGTGGCCATCGAGGTGGTGCGCACGCTCGTGGGCAGTATCGGCCTCATCGCGTCCGTCCCGATCAGTACCTGGTTCGCTGCCGCGCTCGTCAGTCGAGCGGACGGTGATGATGCGGCATCCGCCGCGGCAACGTGAGCACGAAGACGACGGCGAACACGGCGGCGGCCACGAGGCCGATGGTGGCACCCGGCGCCGAGCTGAGGTGATAGGCGAGCATCAGGCCGAGCACGCCTTCGCCCACACCGAACGCGATTCCCCACCACGTCATCTGTCGCAGGTTGCGCGCGATCAGCCGTGCCGTCGCTGCCGGGGTGACCAACATGGTGACCGTCATGACGGTGCCGACGGCGCGAAGGCTGATGACCACCACGACCGCGAGCAGCATCACCAACACCGCCTGGACGAGCTCGACGTGCACGCCGACCTGCTCGGCCTGCACGTGGTCGAAGGTGGCCAGGCGGAGCTCGCCGAACATCAGCACGACGACGAGCACCGTGGCGCCGCCCAGCGCCAGGTTCAGCCAGATGTCGCTCCACTGCACGGTGAGCACGCGGCCGAAAAGGAAGTGGGTGAGCTCCACACCTGTGTCGAGGCGCGAGATGACCACGACGCCGAGCGCGAAGAACGCCGTGCCGAGCACGGTGATGACGGTCTCCTGCCCGAGGCGGCGATTGCCCGAGAACGCGAGCAGGAGGAACGCGAGGACGAGCCCGGCGCCCATCGCGCCGAAGAGCACGTTGATGCCGGCGGCGTAGGCGATGCCCACGCCTGCGAGCGTGCCGTGCGACATCGCGTCGCCAAGGTTGGCCATTCGTCGCAGAACCACCCAGGTGCCCACCACAGGGGCGACGACACCGATGATGATTGCGGCGAGGAACGCGCGCTGCATGAAGTCGGCCTGGAACGGATCAGTCAGCCACTGCACGGTACCCCCTGGTGCCGTCGGCGGACCCGAACGTCGAGTCCAGGGCTTCGGTGGTGAGGACCGCGGCGGGTGCTCCGTCGGCGCGGAGCGTGGCGTTGACCGCGAGGCAACGCGTGAACCGTCGGCGGGCGAGCGCGAGGTCGTGCGTGGCCACCAGCAGGGTGGTGCCCTGGGCGGCGAGCGACTCGAACACGTCGAGCAGCTCGAGCGTGCTCGGTTCGTCGACACCGCTCAGCGACTC
Organism: Acidimicrobiaceae bacterium; assembly: GCA_031413415.1. GTDB lineage: Bacteria > Actinomycetota > Acidimicrobiia > Acidimicrobiales > Ilumatobacteraceae > UBA668. Next base: position 17,375 of record JANOET010000208.1, on the reverse strand, counting down.
GTCGAGCAGCACCACCGACGCCTCCTGGGCCAGGGCGCGCGCCACGTAGGCGCGTTGTAGCTGGCCGCCCGACAGCTCGGTGAGTGCCCGGTCGCCTGCGCCGCCCAGCTGCACACGCGCGAGTGCCGCCTCGGCGGCCATTCGGTCCGCGGCGGTGGGCCGCTGGTACCAGCGTCGGAATCGGCGCCGCCCGGCCAGCACCAGCTCGCCGACGGTGATGGGGAAGTGGAGGTCGCTGTCGTTGCGCTGCGGGATGTACGCCAGGTCCATGCGGTCGGTGTGGTCGTGGCAGTGCACGCCGTTCACCTCGACCACGCCATCGTGGTTGACCAGGCCGCAGATCGCCTTGAACATCGTGCTCTTGCCGGCGCCGTTGGGCCCGATGACCGCGATCAGTTCGCCGGTGCCGACGGCGAACGACACGTCGTGCAGGGCGTGGCGGTCGCCGTAGTGCACGCCGAGGTCGCGCACCTCCAGGATCGGCGGGGCCGACGGCGCATTCACGAACAACCGAGGCCCTCGGCGAGGGCGGTCAGGTTCGTACGCATCACCGAAAGGTAGTCGTCCCCTGCGTCGATCTGATCGGACGACAGCGACTCGACGGTGTCGAGGACGCCTGTGGTCGCGCCGATCTCGTCGGCGAGCGTCGTCGCGAGGTCCTCGGGGAGGTTCTCCTCGAAGAAGATCGTGGTGACCTCGTTCTCTGCGGCGAACGCCGCGACGGCTTCGAGCGACTTCGCCGATGGCTCCTCCACCGGCGAGATGCCGGCGATCGCGACGGCGGTGAGGTCGTACGCGTCGGCCAGGTAGCCGAAGGCGCGGTGCGAGCTGACCAGCACGCGACTGCGGCACTGACGCAGACCGTCGGCGAACGCGGTGCCCAACAGGTTCAGGTCGGTCGCGTAGTCGCCGGAGTTCCCGGCGAACGTCGACGCGTCCGCCGGCGCCACGGCGTCGAGGTTGGCGAGCACGGTCGCCGTCATCTGACGCATGTTCGCCGGCGAGAGCCACACGTGGGGGTCGTTGCCGTCCGCAAGCGTCTCGCCCTCGGCCTCGCCTTCGGTGCCGGGAAGCTGCTCCGTGACGGGCAACAGGGTCAGCTCCGCGAGCAGGTCGACCCGAAGCACCGACGGCGGCAACGATTCGAACGCCTTCTCGACGTTCGGCTGGAACCCCTGGCCGAGGTAGAAGACGATGTCGGCCTCGGCCAGTTCGGTGAGCTGGCGAGGCGTGGGGTCGTACTCGTGCGCCTCCTCGCCAGGCGGTACCAGGGTGACCACCTCGACGGCGTCGCCACCGACGCGGCGGACGATCTCCTCGATCGGGTAGAACGCGGCGGCCACGGTCGTGACGCCGTCGTCGGCGGGGGTGTCGTCGGCGCAGCCGACGGCGGTGGAGGCGAACAGCGCGAGCGCGATGATGGGGACGGAGCGGCGCATGTCGACAACCTACCCTGAATGAGAATCATTATCAATTGAGTGGGAACGGTTCTCACTCGATGAGAATTGGCGCTAGCGTGGTGTCGTGGCCCGAGCCCAGGTTCCTCCGACGCTGTCGTCGTCCACCGCGGCAGCGGTGGTACAGGCGCTGGCGCCGCGCGAGCTGCGCCTCACCGCCAACCGTCGCGCCGTGCTGGCCGTGCTCGAGCACGCCGACCGTCCGCTCACCACCGACGAGGTCGCCGAGCGCTCCGCCGTCCCCACGTCCACCGTGTACCGCAACCTGGCCGAACTCGTGGACGCCGGCGTGGTGGTGCGTGTCGCAGGGGCTGGCGGTGGCGATCGCCACGAGCTGGCCGAGCCGTTCTCCGAGCACCACCACCATCACCTGGTGTGCACCGAGTGCGGCATCGTCACCGACTTCACACCCAGCCCTCAGCTCGAACGTCTCATCGACAAAGAGGTGGGTGCCCTGCTCGAGTCCACGGGGTTCGAGGTCGAACACCACGTGTTCGACGTGCGCGGCAGTTGCCGCGACTGTGTGGCCTCAGCGGGCCCGTGACGCGATCGGCGTGCGCCAACCACGGCCGCGAGTGTCGATCCACGACTTCACGTCGGCGGGTGCCAACGGGCGGGCGATGAGATAGCCCTGCGCCTTGTCGCACCCGATGGTGCGCAGCGCCTGCAACTGCTCCTCGGTCTCGACGCCCTCGCCGACGATCTCGAGGTCGAGGGCTCCGGCCATGCCCACCATCGCGGCGATGACGGCTCGGTCCTCGTTGTGATCGATGATGCCGTTCACGAACGCGCGGTCGATCTTGATGGCCGTGAGCGGGTAGCGACGAATGTGGGTGAGCGACGAATAGCCGGTACCGAAGTCGTCGAGGCACAACGACGCGCCCATGTCGCGCAGTTCGTGCAACGTGTGCTCCGGCGACACGCGACCGCCTCCCGCCTGGCGCTGGAGAGTGGCGTGCTCGGTGATCTCGACGATCAGCCGCTCGGGCTCGATGTCGTACTCGGCGATGATGGTGCTGATCCGTTCGCACAGGCCGCGGTCGGCGAGCTGTGTCACCGACAGGTTCATCGACAGACTGACCTGCTGCTCGATGTCGCGCAGCGTCTCGCACGCCGAGCGCAGCACGACGTCGCCGAGCAGGAGGTCGAGGCCCGCGTCCTCGGCCAGGTCGAGGAATGCGGCCGGGCTGAGCAGGCCCTGCGTGGGGTGGTTCCAGCGGACCAGTGCTTCCAGGCTCGTGGTGACCCCGAGGTGGAGCGACACGATGGGCTGCAGGTACGCGACCACCTCGCCGCGCTGCAGGCCGGCCGCCAGGTCGTCGGCGAGCCGGCGTCGCTCGTTCGCGTTTCGTTGACGTTGGGTGACGCTGCGTTCGGGCTCGCCTCGACGGGCAGCCTTCGCTTCGTACATCGCGAGGTCGGCGTCGGCCAGCAGCCCCGTGACCGTGGCGTCGTCGTCGTCGACCAGAAGGGCGATGCCCACACTGGCAGCGACACGCATCGGCCCTTCGGTGAGCAGATAGGGCATGGACAGGGTCGCGTCGATGCGATCGCACAGCGCCTGACCCATCTGGCGATCGTTGACGTCGAACGCGACGATCACGAATTCGTCGCCACCGACGCGGGCGACGACGTCGCCGGGGCGGACGATGCCGAGCAGGCGTTGGCTGACGGTACAGAGCAGTTCGTCGCCCGACTCGTGGCCGAGCAGGTCGTTGACCGCCTTGAACTTGTCGAGGTCGATGAAGATGACCGCGACCGGCAGACGCTGCTCGACGACTCGCTCGAGTTCGTCGAGCAGGACCGAGCGGTTCACCAGACCCGTCAGTGCGTCATGGCGGGCGAGATGCTCGAGCGTGCGTCGGGTGTGGTGCAGTTCGCTGACGTCGTAGCCGGTGACGACCAACCCTTCGACGACGGGGTCGTCGAGCAGGTTGACGATCTCGAATCTCATCGGCGTGGCCGGGATCGAAGGGTCGTGGTGACGCATCGTCGCTTCGCACGAGATCATCTTGTTGTCGGTGCCGGCCTTCTCGATGGCGAAGGCCAGGTCGTTGGCGGCGCCGGCGACGCAGAAGGACACCAATGGTCGGCCGACGACCTGCGACACGTCGTGCCCGAGCAGACGGGTGATGGCGGCGTTGACGCTGGTGATCTCGCCACTGCGATCCAGCAGGAGGGTGACCGACGAGGCGTGCTGGACGACCTGCTGGAAGCGGACGGTGTCGCTGCCGGCGACCTCCCACATCCGCCGCTTGGTCACGTCGCGGGCCACGACCACGAGGCCGTGGATGCCGTCGACCTCGAGCGAGTTGCGGCCGACGATCTCGACGAGTTTCCAGGTGCCGTCGGCGACTCGGACGCGGACCTCGACCGGTGTGCCGACCCGCTTCTCCTGCATCGTGCCCGTCGAGGACAGCACGCTGGCGACGTCGTCGGGGTGGATCAGGTCGAGGATGCTGCGGCCCAGCCAGACCTCCGGGCGCCAGCCGAACAGCTCGGCGCCGGCCTCGTTGACGTACATCAGGTTGACCGTGGTGTCGACGACGATGACCGGATCGGGGAGTTCCCCGACGAGCACCGCGAAGTCGATCTGTTCGGTCACGGGGTTCATTATCGGCCAGATGGCTCAGCTCCGGCGGGGATATCTGGCCCTTTTCCACGCGGATCCGCAGGACCGGTCGGGTGTCAGCGCGTCCCCCACACGAATCGATGGGTGTGAATGCCGAAGTAGGTGAAGCTCTCGACACTGCGCACGTCGGGAATGGAACGGATCTCGTCGTCGATGACACCGAGCAGGCGGGCGGAGTCCTCACAGAGCACTTCCACCAGGAGGTCGAACGAACCACTCGTGAACACGACGTAGATGACGCCCTCGATACCGGCGATCCGGTCGGCGACGGCACGCACGTTGCGTTCGACGCGAACTCCGAGCGCGGCCATCACGGGGTAGCCCAACGCGAGGGGGTCGGTGACACCCACCACCTGCACCACCCCGGCGTCGAGCAGGCGTTGCACGCGCAGTCGTGTCGCCGCAGGCGACAGTCCCACGAGGTCGGCGAGGTCGGCGTAACTGGCGCGACCGTCCTTCTGCAGGGCCTCGATGAGCTGACGGTCGGTGGGATCGAGGGGAATCATCGACGACATGCTCACACGATCCCGGCTGACAGGCCGAAGTCGATCGAGATGTTCGCGCCGGTGATGGGCGCGGCGTGCGGCTGGGCGAGGAACCAGATCAGTTCGGCGATCTCGTCAGGGCGGATGAAGCGAGCACCGGCACCCTGTGGGTAGCCGGCGAGCAATGCCGCGAGGTACGCCGCGGGGTCGTCGCCGCCGAAGTCTCGGGCCTGGCCGTGCAGCATCGGTGACTCGACATCGCCAGGGCAAACGGCATTGATGCGCACGCCTCGGGGCGCCAGTTCGAGCGCGAGCGCCTTGGTGAGGATGGACACCGCGCCCTTCGACGCGCAGTACACCGCCGCGCCCGCATTGCCCTGTACTCCTGCGTCGCTGGACAGGTTCACCACGCAACCGCGGGTGGCCTCGAGGTGGGGGATCGCAGCCGAGGTGAGGAAGTAGAGGCCCTTCAGGTTCACGTCGAGGACGCGATCGAAGTCGGCCTCGGCGGTGAGGTCGCTCGGACCTTCCGTCCACACGCCCGCAGCGTTGACCACGAGGTCGAGTCGGCCGAAGTGGGCGACGGTGTCGGCCACAGCGCGGCGGCACTGTTCGACGACGCGCAGGTCCGCGGTGAGGGCGTACGCGCCGCCCAGTGGGCCATCGGCGTCGATCGGGCGCACGTCGAGTGCGGCGACGGCCCACCCGCCGTCGAGAAATCGGCGAGCCGTGGCGCCGCCGATGCCCCCGGCGGCGCCGGTGATCAGTGCGACGCGGGCGGTGTCCGCGGTGGTCACGGCATCCACGAGCGGTTCTCGGGCAGCGAGTTGCCGCCGTCGACCACGATCATCTGCCCGGTGATGAACGACGCCACCGGGTCGGCGAGGAAGCGGATCGCCGCGGCGACCTCGGCCGCTGTGCCGGACCGACGCATGGGCGAGGCCTCACCGGCGGCCCGCTCGGCGTCGCTCTGCGAGCCCGTCGCGATCCAGCCCGGAGCGACCGCGTTGACGGTGACGCCGACGCCCGCGTACTCGAGTGCCGCCGCGCGGGTGAAGCCCAACATCCCGGCCTTGGCCGCGTGGTAGGCGACGTCGCCGATGAACGCCTGGACGGGGCCAGACGTGCTGGCGACGTTGATGATGCGGCCGTAGCCGCGCTCGGCCATGTGGCCGACGACGCCGCGTGTGATGTGGAAACACGTGGTGAGGTTGCGGTCGAGGCCGTCGCGCCATTGCTCGTCGGTGGTCGCGTGCAGCACGGCGTCGACCAGTTCGCCGCCGAGGGCGATCATGCCCGCGTTGTTGACGCAGATGTCGATGCGGTCCGCAACTGCGAGTGCGACCCGGGTGACGCGCGCCGCCTCGCCCGGGTCCATCAGGTCGGCGACGACACCGATGGCGCGCTCGCCGAGATGATCGATCTCCGCGGCGCGCTCGTGGATGCGTTCGCTCGTGCTCGCCAGGACGACCGTGGCGCCGTCGGCGGCGAGCGCTCGTGCGGCGGCGTAGCCGATGCCGTCGGGGCTGCCCGAGCCGGTGATGAGGGCCACCTGGCCGGAGAGGTTCACGATCGCAATGCTTGCACAGCGCTGCGGAACACGCTGGTGTGCAGGTCGACGTCGGCGGTGGAGTGGTGCGGCGACATCAGCGCCATGTTGTGGAACGGCGTCAGCAGGACGCCGCGGTTCACCGCCCACAGGTGCATGAACGCGTCGAGCTCGTGGTCCACGGCAGCGGCCGCCGCAGCGCCGTTCTCAGGTGGTGGGCAGAACCAGTACTCGGCTCGAGCCCCGAGTTGCTGCACATTCCAGGGCAGCCCGAAGTGGTCGATGGTGGACTGCACGCCGTCGGCCCACGCCGCGGCGAGCGGGATCATGTGCGCGAAGTCGTCGTCGCGCAAGGTGCTCGAGAGCGTGGCGCGCACGGCGGCGATGGCCAGCGCGTTGCCGGTGAGTGTGCCGCCCACGCCGCTGACGTCGACCGACTCGCCCGCGAGCGTGGGCATCAGCCGCTCGGCGATGTCGGTGGTCATGCCATACGCCGCTGCGGGCATGCCGCCGCCGATGGTCTTGCCGATGACGAAGAAGTCGGGCTCGAGCCCCCAGGCCGCGGTCGCACCGCCGGGCCCGACGCAGATGGTGTGGGTCTCGTCGATGACGAGCAGCGTGCCGTACTGGCGTGTGAGCCGACGGAGCTCGTCGTGGAATCCGCGCTCGGGGAGCACGATGCCGATGTTCGTCAGCGCCGGTTCAGCGAGCACGCACGCCACATCGCCTTCGGCCAATGCCTTCTCGAGCGCGCCGAGGTCGTTGAACGGCACGACGACGGAGGTGTGTGCGGGGTCGATCTGTGGGCCGATGCTGCCGGGACGCGACCGGGCGTTGCCGTCGGGGCCCAGCACGACGAGGGTCTCGTCGACGCTGCCGTGGTAGCACCAGTCGAACACCAGCACCTTGGCGCGGCCGGTGAGGTGGCGGGCGAACCGCAGTACGAACCGGTTGGCATCCGTGGCGGTCATCGCCATCTGCCACACCGGCAGGCCGAATCGGCGGGCCAGCTCGCCTCCCACCCACGCCGCGTCGGCATTGGGCAACATGGTGGTGATGCCGCGCAGCGCCTGGCGATGCAGGGCTTCGGCCACCTGCGGGAGTGCGTGGCCGGTCATCGCTCCGGTGTCGCCGAGGCAGAAGTCGACGTACTCGTGACCGTCGACATCGCTGAAGCGGGCGCCCGAGGCTTCTTCGAAGAACAGCGGGAACGAGCCCGGCCACCGGGTCATCCACGCCATCGGCACGCCACCGAGGAGATGGGCGTTGGCCTCCGCGGCGAGTTCGGCAGAGCGCGGGTGGAGGTCGATGAACCGCTGCTCCTCCTCGAGGCGCAACGCGGTCAGTCGCTGTCGATCGATCATGTCCGGCAGCGTAACACGATCGATTCGATCGTCGAACGGGAGATTGGTGAGCGAATCGCTCGCCAATCGTCGGCGCATGCAGAAACCGAGGGTTTCCGCGACGGCAGGCGGCGCGGAAACCCTCGGTTCCGATCGGTCAGTTGGATGCGGCCTGGATGGCCAACCACACCCTCTGCGGGCTGCAGGGCATGTCGATGTGCGTGACGCCCAGATGCGACACCGCGTCGATGACGGCCGACTGCACGGCGGGCGTGCTGCCGATGGTGCCGCTCTCGCCGATGCCCTTGGCGCCGAGGGCGTTCATGAACGTCGGGGTCTCCATGTGCACGACCTCGATGCTCGGCAGTTCGGCCGCGGAGATGAATGCGTAGTCGGCCAGGTTCGACGTGACGGGGTTGCCGTCGCTGTCGTAGCGGACCTCTTCCATGAGCGCCTGCGCGGTGCCCTGGGCGACGCCACCGTGGATCTGACCCTCGAGCAGCATCGGGTTGAGCACCGTGCCGGCGTCGTCGCAGGCGACGTGACGCAGGTGCTTCACCTGGCCGGTCTCGGTGTCGACCTCGACGATCGCCACGTGGGCGCCGAACGGGAATGTGGCGCCCGCCACGGCGTAGTAGGCGGCATGAGCGAGGCCCTCTGGCAGGTCGGGGTCGTCGTTCGCCGCAGTGGCGAGGTCGGCCCAGCTCTTGCTGATGGAGGGTGTGCCCGACACGTGGAAGCTGGCCGTGGCCTTGTCGAGCACGACGTCGGCGTCGTCGGCCTCGAGGAGCTTGGCTGCGATCGAGCGAGCCTTGTCGACCAAGTCGCCCGCGGCGAGGAACACGGCGTTGCCGCCCTGCTGCAGCGACCGTGAGCCGCTGGTGCCCGAACCCTCGGGGACCAGATCGGTGTTGCCCCAGATGACGTCGATCTGGTCCATGGGGATGCCGGTCTGCTCGTGGGCGAGCATGCTCCAGGCGGTCAGGTGGCCTTGGCCGTGGCCCGAGGTGCCCGTGTACACCGTGGCCCCGCCGTCCTCGGTGACGACGATGCGTGCGTGCTCGCCGGTGCCGACACCGCCCGTGATCTCGACGTACGTGCTGACGCCGATGCCCAATTGCTTCGCGTCGCCGGTAGCTCGGCGGCGAGCCTGTTCCGCGCGGAGGTCGGCATAGCCGGCGGTGGCGAGGGCCTTGTCGAGGGCTCCCTCGTAGTCGCCGACGTCGTACGTCTGGCCAACGACGGTGGTGTGCGGCTCGGCGAACTTGCCGATCAGGTTCCGACGGCGGACCTCGGCGGGATCCATACCGATCGCTGCGGCGAACAGGTCCATCGCCCGCTCTGCAGCCGCGGTGGCCTCGGGGCGGCCGGCGCCGCGATACGCGGTGGTGAGTGCGGCGTTCGTGACCACGCTGGTGGACTGACACTCGATGTTGGGGATGTCGTACACCCCGCTCGCCATCGGCAGGGTCATGAACGGAGCGAGGATCGCGCCGTACTCGACGAAGTAGCCGGAGTCCTGGACGACGTGCAACTGGTAGTGCGTGACCTTGCCGTCGCGGTTGCCGCCGACGGTGAACGTCTGCACCTGGGCGCGGCCGTGGCCGAGGACCATCATCGACTCGCTGCGGGTCTCGCGCCAGCGAAGTGGGCGGCCGACCCGCTTGGCGATGACGCCGAGCAGTGCCTCTTCCGGATCGCACTTGATCTTCGCTCCGAAGCCGCCGCCGACGTCGACCGTGAGCACGAGCACCTGGTCGGCGGTGACGCCGTTGAGGGCGACGATGGTGTTCTTGGCGTCCTGCACGCCCTGGCTGCTCAGCCACTGGTGCAGGCGACCGTCGGGTGCCCACGCAACTGCCGAACCGCGCACTTCGAGCGGGCAGGGAGCGACTCGCTGGTTGACGACGCGGTGCGGACCCGACACGACCTCGCAGCCGTCGAAGAACGCCGGACCGGTGACGCCGGGCCGTCCGATGAACGTGGAGTCGAACACCACGTTGCTGCCTGCCCCCTCGTAGAGCAGCGACGTGTTGGTGAGCGCGTCCTCCATGTCGATGACCACGGGCAGCGACGCATAGTCGACGATGACCGTTTCGGCGGCGTCCTCACCCTGCTCGCGGGTCTCGGTGACGATCGCGGCGATCGGCTCGCCGACGAAACGGACCTTGTCGATGGCGAGCAGGCCACGAGCGATCGCCGGGTTGAACTCGCTGGGCACCGGCTCGAGTCCGAGGTCGGCGGCGGTGAAGATGGCCACCACACCGGGCATCGCGGCAGCGTCGGACACATCGATGCCGACGATGTTGGCGTGGGCCATCGTGGACCGCACGTAGGTGACGTGCGCCGCTCCGGCGAGCAGCGGCTCGTCGAGCAGGTCGTCGACGTAGACGCCTCCGGTGGTGAGGAACTTCGGGTCTTCCTTGCGAAGAACTCGATTGCCCAGAATGCTGCCAGCCACGCGTTACCCCCTGGTGTGTGGTGCGACCGCCGACATTAGACGCGATCACGCGGTCAGGGCGTGGTCGTGACCGCGTCCTGACGAACCTTCAGCACCTGGGCCAGCGCGTCGTACGGCCAGCCGCTCGGCAAGGTGAGCGGTGCGGCGGGCGAATCGAGCACGGTGATGCGGATCTCGCCTCGACGCACGTAGCCGATCTCTTCGCGAGCGGCTTCCTCGACACCCGCCGGCGTGTCGAGCCGGTTCACTTCGTCGGTGAGTTCGGCGTTGGCCTGGTCGAGCGCCGCGATCTCGGTCTGCTTGCGGTCGATGTCGTCCTGTTGACGCAGCCAGGCCTTCACCGGAAGGACGAACAGGGCGGCGATGAGCGCTGCCGTGATGACCGCGGCGATGAGCGCGATGACGCTGCGCTTGCCGCGGCCGCGGACGAGTCGTTTCGACTGGTCGATAGGACGCGTGAAATCGCCGAGCAATGTGTCGTCGCGCCGTTCGAGCACGGCCGTGCTGCTCCGCGATGCGTCCTTGGTCGCGTCGTTCGGACGCGGGATCGCCGAGGTCTTGTGGCCGCCAGAGCTCATCGAACTCATTCTCGCAGCACCACCCGCTCGAACAACGTCACCCACTGCATTCAGCGGGGGCTGAGGGCGCTGCGGCCGCGGAAGGCGGCCTGCTCGCCCAGCTGCTCCTCGATGCGGAGCAGCTGGTTGTACTTGGCGACGCGGTCGCTGCGCGCCGGGGCGCCGGTCTTGATCTGGCCGCAGTTGGTGGCGACGGCGAGGTCGGCGATGGTCGAGTCCTCGGTCTCGCCGCTGCGGTGGCTCATGACACTGCTGTAGCCGTGACGCGCGGCCAGCTCGACCGTGTCGAGTGTCTCGCTGAGGGATCCGATCTGGTTCACCTTCACCAGCACCGCATTGGCGACCTTGCGCTCGATGCCCATGCGCAGGCGGGCGACGTTGGTGACGAACAGGTCGTCGCCGACCAGTTGCACCTTCGAGCCGACCGAGTCGGTGAGGGCCTTCCAACCGTCCCAGTCGTCCTCGTGCATGCCGTCCTCGATGCTGACGATGGGGTAGGTGTCGACGAGGCGGGTCCAGTAGGCGACCATCTCGTCGCGGCCGAGGACCTTGCCCTCGCCCGTGAGGTGATAGGCGCCGTCCTTGTACAGCTCGCTCATCGCCGGGTCCATGGCGATGGCGATGTCCGAGCCCGGGGTGTAGCCGGCCTTCTCGATGGCCTCGATGAGGACTCGGATCGCGTCCTCGTTGCTCGCCAAGTTCGGAGCGAAGCCACCCTCGTCGCCGACCGCCGTGCTGAGGCCACGGTCGTGGATGACCTTCTTCAACGTGTGGTAGGTCTCGGTGCCCCAGCGCAGCGCCTCGCGAAAACTCGGCGCACCGACGGGCATGATCATGAACTCCTGCATGTCGATGCTGTTGTCGGCGTGCACGCCACCATTGATGACGTTCATCATCGGGACGGGGAGCACGTGCGCGTTCGGTCCGCCGAGGTACTTCCACAGTGGCAGGTCGAGTTCGTCGGCCGCAGCCTTGGCGACAGCGAGACTGGTGCCGAGGATGGCATTCGCACCCAAGCGAGCCTTGTTGTCGGTGCCGTCGAGGTTGCCGAGCTCGGTGTCGATGAGGCGCTGCTCGAATGCATCGATGCCGTCGAGCAGATCGGCGATCTCGGAATTGACGAAACCGACGGCGGTGGCGACGCCCTTGCCCAGGTAACGGTCGCCGCCGTCGCGCAACTCGACGGCCTCGTGCTCGCCGGTGGACGCCCCGGACGGGACGGCGGCCCGGCCCCGGGCGCCGCTCGCGAGCACGATGTCGACCTCCACGGTGGGGTTGCCTCGAGAATCGAGGATTTCACGGCCGACCACGCTGACGATCTCACTCATGGTGAACACGGTAACCCCCTGCCGGGCAAGGCCACGAACGTTCAAGTCATCGGCAAGACCCGCCGATACAACGACCGTGACGGAGTCCATGCAACAGACCACTTTTCCGCCTCCGGCGCAGGGCGGCCAACCGGTGCGGCCCATGTGGAACCCTGTCGAGGAAGCGCATCGCCGGGCCGAGATCGAGGCTGCGGCCGCTGGGCGGGCCACGCCGAAGCGCAAGCGCGGCAAGGTCGTCGAGCCGCGGCCCGACCCCACGGTGACGCAGCAGATTCGGGCCATCGCAGCCGAGATGCCGACTCGCGAGCACAAGCAGGCCGGTGAGTTCCGCGCAGTGATGGTGCCGCGCTCCATCACCGTGACCGGCTTCTTCGTGTTCTTCGCGTTCCCGGCAGTGTTCCTGTATCTCAACCACCTCGGCCACGCTCCGCTGATCGACGGCACGTTCGAGCCGGACGAGTTCGCCCGACGGATCATGCTCACGATGCTCGGTGGCGGGGCGTTGTGCATGTTGATCGGGTGGCTCTGGTGGGGCATTGCCGCCGCACTCAACGCGCGTCACCAGGCCAAGTGGTCGGTGTCGCCGTGGTACGTCCCGCTCACCTACCTCGCAGTCGGCGGCGCCGCTGTGCTCGCCGGGATGTCGCCGCGCTGGCTGGACGAACAGTCGATCTACGCCAAGGCCTGCGCCATCGCGTTCGGCGTCGTGATGTTCTTCAGCACCCTTGGCACCTACCGCACCACGGCCGAGGCCGTCGGCTCGGAGACCCGGTTCTGGACCCGGCTCATCGCCGTGCCGTGGGTGGTGTTCGGCGCTGGTGGCGTCGTCTGGTGGTTCTGGCACTATCTGCCGCCCCAGGCGATTCTGGGTTCGTACGTGGCACTGCAGTTGGTGCAGGGCCTGTACGGCCTGTGGATGTATCAGGCGATGTTGGCGTTCGACAAGTCCTGCGCCGGCACCCGTCGGCTGCGCCAGGACCATCAAGAGTTCGCGAAGTTCTTCAGGCCCGGTCGCTGAGACCCGATGAGTGTGCTGTGAGTGCTGTCACACCGCTTCACGGGGGCTCGATGCTCCCCGTCCGCCCGCTCAGGGCAGCCCTGTTGGCATTCGTCAGTGCCCTGGCACTGGTCGAAGCCGGCGCGGGCCTGATCGTCGGTCAGGCCTGGCGCCTGCACGAGGGGGACGCGTTGACGCCCACGAAACGTGTCGACCTGGCGCAGATGCTCGACCGTCTGCGCGTGATAGAGGACGTGGTCGTCGCTGGCGCCCTGGCCACCACCTTGCTGTGGTCGTTGCTGGCCATCTACAACGCGACCTTCGGTGCTCGCGGCAGCCTGCGAGTTGCGGCGATCGCCGCGGCTGGCTGCGCGGTGGCGCCGATCTTGTTCCTCGCCTTCCGTGCCGCAGAGGCCGAGAGGGGCACCGGCCGGCTGATCATGGTCGGCGCGCAGGCGCTGGCGCTGTACTCGCCGTTCTGGGCGCTCGGCCGCGTGGCCGAGGGCGTCGGTGGGCGTCGGATGCCGTTCATGCGGTGGTACCTCGCCCTCGCCGCCTCGTTCGTGGTGCACGACCTGTTCACGAGCACCCTCGACCTGGCCAACCCGCAGCAGTCCGACGACCTCGGCCGCACGGCGATGATGTTCCTCGTGAACGCCCTGGTCGTCGGTGTGATGGCCGTGATGGCTGCCGACGCGACCCGTGCGATGGATCGGACGACTACAGAGCGGGCGCTCACGCACCGGTTGCTGCACGACGACGCCAACCGTCGCGAGCGTCCGGGCGCGATCAGTTTCGAACCGGGACCGGCGTCGCAAGCCACCATCCCGTCGCTCCCGCCGCCGCCGGCAACGCCCACGTCGTCGCCCTCGATGCCGGCCTCCGCGGCGCCGATGGTGGTGGCTGCCTCGGCGGTCGCGACGCTCACGCCGCCGCACCCTCAGCCCGCCGTCGGCGCGACCATGCCGCCGCCGATCGTCCAGGTCGCCTTCCCTGCCCCGCCGCCCGTGCTGGCGACTGCGTCGACGGCACACACTCCGGCGCCACCACCGGCACCCCCCGTCGACTCACCGCTCGACGTCGTGCCGATCGTGATCACGCCTGCGGTCGAGCCCGCCGTCGTGGTGGTGGCCCCGTCGGTCGAGCTGCCCGTCGAGCTGCCCGTCGAGCTGCCCGTCGTGATGGAGACGCCTGCGGTCGAGCTGCCTGTCGTGGCGGTGACGCCCGTGGCGATGCCGGCGCTTCAGCCGCTGTCGACGATCGGTGCCCCCGCAACCGCGGACTCCGCAACCGCTGACTCCGCAACGGCCGACGTCACGGCCGACGTCACGGCCGACGTCACGCCAGACCATGCGGACGGCCATCCGGCAGCGGGTGAGGCGAGGATCGAGCCAGTGTCGGCCGCGATGCCGTCGATGTTCCAGCCGCTCACCCGCCCCCGCGTTTGACCTCGTCCCACAGCGCGTCGAGCGACGTCAGCCCGGCGGCGTGCAGGTCGACGCCTCGTTCGGTGGCCAGCGCCTCGACCTGCTCGAACCGAGTGCGGAACTTGTGGGCGGCGGCGCGCAACGCAGCCTCGGGCTCGACCTCCAGATGTCGGGCGACGTTCACCACGGCGAACAGCAGGTCGCCGAGTTCTTCGCGGACCTTGTCGGGGTCGCCGACCGCCGCTCGGACCTCGTCGGCCTCCTCGGCGATCTTCGGCAGCGCTCCATCGACGTCGGGCCAGTCGAAGCCGAGCTTGGCGGCCTTGCGTTGCACGGCGTCGGCATAGCTCAGTGACGGCAGCGACGACGGTACGCCCTCGAACACGGAGGACCGCTGTTTCTCGGTGCGCTTGATGGTGTCCCAGTTCGACAGCACCGTGGCGGTGTCGTCGGCCACCACGTCGCCGAACACGTGCGGGTGACGACGCACGAGCTTGTCGTGGACGCCCCGCGCGACGTCGGCCATGGTGAAGCGACCCTCCTGTTCCGCGATCGTGGCGTGGAACTCGATCTGGTAGAGGAGGTCGCCCAACTCCTCGACCAGCGCCTCGTCGGTGTCGGGATCGTCGGGGTCAAGCGCGGCAAGGGCGTCGACCACCTCGTACGTCTCCTCGACCAGGTGGCGGACGAGCGACATGTGGGTCTGCTCCTGGTCCCACGGGCACTGCTCGCGCAGGGTGCGGGCCAACTGGTGGAATCGAACCAGTTCTGCTCCGACGGGTTCGCCGAGGTGCGGGACGTACACCGACGTGAGGTGGTCGGCCTCGACCGTGCGGTCGAGTTCGGACCACGTGGTGTGGGTGACCAGTTCATCCGGTGTGCCGAGCCGCTGCAGCACGACGACGGGCTCGTCGCCGCTGGCCGACTCGACGGCGAGCTTGATGTCGCTGAGCACCCAGTTGGCGTGCGTGTGGGCGATGAGGAGGGGCCCGGGGTTTCCGGCTGCGGCGGTGGCGAACTCGTGCCCGTCGATCAAGGTCACGCCGGCCTCCACGGGGTCGACTCCGAGGCGTGCGTACACGAGGTCGAGGAAACTCATCGCCGGTTGGATGTCGCACGAGATGCGGGGGTCGGCGCGTAACGTGCGCACGGTGCGTTCCAGGACGAGCGGAGAGCCCGGCACCGCGTAGAGGATGCGCCCGTGCTCGGTCGCTGCCGCCACCAGCCGCTCGGCGATCTCGGTGTAGACATCGGCGAAAGTGTCGGCCTGTTCGTACACCTCGTCGAACGCGACCGCCGACCCGACCAACGCAGCCGACGGATGGCGCGCCGTGCGCAGATACCGATGGGGGATCTGTTCGACGAGGTCGAGCGTGTGCTGCGTGACGTACTCGGGGCCGCCGGGACCGAGTCCCACCACGACCACCGTCGGTGCGCTCACTCGACGACCAGCGCCACCACGGAGGCGCTCGCGGGTTCCCACCGACCGAAGCGCTTGTCGACGAAGATCTCGGCGGTGCCCAGCTGTGCGTTGAACTCGGCGGCGACCTGTTGCTGCACCTCGGGCGAGATGCTGAGCTGCTCCGCGGGTGTGAGCGTGTCGAAGGCGCGGATGACCACGATGGCCTGACCGGCGCCGAGCTGCACCAGCACGGGCTCGCCCGGTCCGGCGCCGCCCATCTGGGTGACGACGTCGGGGTTCAGTTGCGTGGGGTCGACGCACGTGGAGCCGTCCTGGAACGTGAGCACACCACCGGATTGGACGAACGCCGGGTCGGCGGAGTACTTGGTGGCGGCGTCGGCGAGCGACAGCCCGGAGGTCATCGCCTCGATGACCTCGTTCGGGTCGGTCTCGGCCGCGATGGGAACGGCACCGAGGCACACCTTCGGGCTTCCTTCGAAACCTGTGGCGTAGGCGTCGCCCGCGGCCCGAAGGAACGGCGCTGCGAGCTCGAGCGCTGCTGCTGCCGCCTCGGACTCCAGGGTCGCGGCGTCGGTGACGGTGCTCATGTCGTGGCCGACAGCGGCCACCTGCAGCCACTGCGTCATGGCCGAGCGGCTGGCTGCACCGTTCGCGGCGCCCACGGTGGCGGGCACGAGCGATTGCAGTCGTTCACCGGAGAGCTCGACACCGTTGGCCGAGGCCACGACATCGCTCCCCGGCGACGAGGGCGACGAGCACGCGGCGAGGGTGGCAACGGCGAGCATGGTGGCGGCGAGGCCGGAGCGGTGACCGAGGGAGAAGATGGCGGTGCGACGGATCACGGAGCCAGACGCTAGCGCTCAGGGCGCACGGTCCTCCCAGTCGACCCAGTGCACGTCGTAGTCCTGGATGTACGCCTTCACCGCCTGGCCGGTGGTTCGTGCGGTGTGGTCGGGCATGTGGTCGTGGAACGCACGGTACCGGTCCACTCGCTCGTGCACGGTGCCCTTCAGTTCGGCGAACCGGAGCTCGACGGCGAGCGCCGTCAGGTCGGTGTGCAGTTCCTCGAGCATCTCTGCGGCGGTGGCATCGACGTCGGTGATCGGCTCGGCGGTGACGATCACGCACCGCACCGGGCTGCGTTCCGCCCGTCCGGCGATGCGTCGGGTCAGGTCGTCGGCGAAGAACCGGGCGTTGGCGAAGAACAGTGGTGCGTCGAAACGGTAGAGCAGCAAGCCCGGTACCCGGTGACCCTCCGGGTGGCGGGACAGGTCGTGGTAACCCTTCAGCCCGTCGACACGCACCAGTTCGGCGGTGTACGGCTTCCACGCGAGACGGAGGAAGTTGAGGATCGAGAGCGCCACGGCGACCACGACGCCGCTGATCGGACCGAGGATGGCGACCGACAGCATTGCGGCGATGGAGAGCGCGAACTCGCTGCGGCGAACGCGGTAGAGGTGCACCATCGCCGGGATGTCGATGAGCGTGATCGCCGCCGCCATCACGATGGCGGCGAGGGTGGCGTCGGGCATGTACCGGAAGACACCGGGGAGCGCGATCGCGATGACGATCAGCGCAGCGGCAGCGACGACGCCGGTGAGTTGGGTCTTCGAGCCGGCGCCAAGATGCCGCCGCCAGTGCGCAGTGTGCTGTTCGTCTGTTTCGCCGCCGAGGAACGCGGCCTGCGCGGGTCGG
>JANOET010000207.1:0-6362 GCA_031413415.1 Acidimicrobiaceae bacterium | reverse complement strand
CAGGGGAGTGTTCCGGCGTGATCAGTCACACACGCGGTGCGAGCGATAGCACCGGTGTAGCGCACATCGGTCGGCGTCGTGACCGTGTCCACGAGAGTGTCGTACCAGACGGTGCCGAAGCCCAGCACGTGCATCAGCTCGTGCAAGACCACGCGTGGGAGTCGGCCCGTGGCTTGCAGGTTGGCGACGTCAGCGGCGTCAAAGCGCATGTAGCCAAGCGCGGGGATGTCATTGGCTCGAATGAGGCAGGGACCAGCCTGTCCGAGCGTACCGGCCGCGCCGTCAATGGCTTCGACCAAGAGGTAGACGCGCAGGCCGCGAATGGTCGTCCGCGAGATATCGGGATGCCCGTTCAGTAAGCACTGGCTGAGATTCGTGAAGGTCGGGGGAATCGCAACCGAGGAAACCCCGCCAACAATGGTGCTGCGCACGATGTCCAGCGCCGCCTCGAACGAGGCGAGAGTCGGGCCGTTGGGTTGGGTGCCCAGCCAGACGACCTCAAGCGTGAACTCTGAGTCGCCAGTTCCCGTCGGTGTCTTTGACGAGGAGCAGGAGAGCAAGGCAGAAGCGGCGAGTGCGAGCGGCGCCAGTTGGCGCAATGCGAAGTGTGGGGTCACAGCGTTAGAAGATAGGCAGGGGCCCGTAAGTCAGGAACAGCCGCCGCGCGTCCACACGGAGCGCGCCCGGTTCAGTACCCGCCAAGAAGCTCTCCACGTAACGGCGCTCGACGGGCGTCCAGGCTTCAGCGAGGTCTCCCGTCAGGCGGTCCATCTCCGTCGTCACAACCGTGGCGGGTTGCAACCACGCGTCTTTGCTTGCGCCGCCCCAACGGGCCAGCATGATCCCGAAGATTGGTGCGGCCAACCCGCCACCCGCCGCACCCGGCGTGATGGTGCGCGGCCGATCAAAGCCCAACCACACCCCAGCGACGAGATTCGGTGTCATCCCCACAAACCACACGTCGGTGTTGTCGTCCGTGGTGCCCGTCTTGCCCGCCACCTGCACGTCCGGCGTGACGAAGCGGCGGACGGCGTTGCCCGTTCCCGCGTCCACGGCCTCGCGCATCAATTGCAACGCCACATATGCCACGGCCGAATCCATCGCCGGCGCGAGCAGTTGCGTGCCCTGCCCCCAGAGCGTGCGGCCCACAGCGTCCTGCACTCGGAGCACGAGTCGCGGCTCGGTGGCGCGGCCGAGATTGGCGAACGCCGTGAATGCCCCCACCAACTCGATTGGTCGCACCGCCGACGCCCCGATGGCGCTCGAGGGATACGGAGCGATGGGCGAATTGATTCCCATACGCTGCGCTAGCGCGATGACCGAATCCGCACCTTCGCGCTCCCAGAGCATGACCGCCACCGGATTGCGCGAGCCCCGGCAGTGAGGCGACGCCACCGGGTCGCCTCCATCCGGCCGTCGGCCAGCGGACGACGAGGGGGCTCGACCAGAGGCCGCTTCACCGGTCGATGATCCGGGTCATCGAACTCGCTCGACCGTGTGGGGTCGACCCCGGCCCAGGTGACCGCCCTGTCGATCTCGTCGGCGTGTTCGCCGGCCGCCACGACCTCACCGCGGTGGATCCCGAACGGGATGTCGCCGGCACGCAGGACGGTGCGGAGCAGCTCCACCTGGTGTGACGTCAAGTGGTGGATCGGCACCCGACAGGGAGCCGGCTGATCGGCGGGGGAGCGCTCGTCCACCACGGCGTCCGCTCAGCCGTTGACGAGACGCCGCACGCCGATGATGCGCCGCGTCGAGAACGAGCCTTCACGCACGACGTCACCGGTGCGCGGTGCCTGGACCCAGGTGTTCGCGCTGGTGGCGATGCCGACGTGGCCGACCACACCGGTGCCGGGGGCGGTCTCGAGGAAGACGAGGTCGCCAGGCCGAATCGTTTCGCTGGTCCAGTCGACGACCTTGCCGAAGGCCATCTGGGCCCCGCTGTAGTGGGGCAATGCGATGCCGACGGTCCGAAACGCGGCGAGCGTGAGTCCAGAGCAGTCGAACGTCGCCGGTCCCGCCGTGTTGAACTTGTACGGCCTGCCGATCTGGGCTCGGGCGAACGACAGGACCTTCGCCACGCCCGACGACACGGCGGGCGAAGCGCCCCCCTTCGAGCCCGAACCGGTGGGCGCGTGCGTGGCGGTCGGGAGCTTGCCACCCGCGGGAACCTTCAGGTGCATCCCGGGGTAGATGAAACTGGTCGCAGTGAGCTGGTTGGTGGTGAGCAGCGACGCCAGCTTCACCCCGAGTTTGGTGGCGATCCCGGAGAGGAAGTCGCCACTGACCACGGTGTACGCGGAGCGAGTCGAGGCCGTCGTGGCTGGCGCTGCCGCAGTCGGTGCCGTCGCCTTCGCCAGGGTGCCCCCCGCAGGGACCTTCAACCGCATTCCCGGCCAGATCAGGCTGTTCAGGGTGAGCCGGTTGGCCACGAGGAGCGACTTGGTCGAGACCCGCAGCGTGGCGGCGATCCCGGTGAGATAGTCCCCGGACACCACGGTGTAGGTGCTGTCTGCCTTGGACCGGGGGGCAGCGGCCGTCGTGGCCTTGACGACGTTCGTAGTGCCCGGCACCGCCAACTGCATACCTGGGAGGATCAGGCTGCTGACGGTGAGGTCGTTGGTCGACAACAGATCCTTCAACCTGACGTTCAGCTTCATGGCGATTCCCGCCAGGAAGTCGCCGTTGCGAACCGTGTAGGTCGAGTTGAGGGTGGGCCTGGCTGGCGCCGCTTCCACGGGTGTGACCAGGACATTTGTGCCAAGGCCGAGGCTGAGGCACGTCGCGATGACGATGCGGTGCAGACGAAGCATGTCACTGTCATCGGCACGTCGACGGTGAGACTTTACGGTTCCTTGACATGTTCCCGCGTCGCGCCTGGTCAGCCCGACCAAAGAGTGTCCACTACGCTCTCCACGTGAGCCGCAGCAACCGGGGACGCACGCGACGCCCAGAGCGAGGCAGTGCACGGCTCCCGTGGCGTTCGCTCACCAATCCGTACGCGCCGATCCGTCCGCTCAGCGACGACCACGTCGAGCACCTTCACCGGTCGTCGCTGCAGCTGCTGCGCGAGACCGGTATGCGCATCCTCGACCCGGCGTCGCGTGCCCGCTTCGCCGCAGCTGGCTGCGTGGTCGACGAGTTGACGGTCCGCTTCGACCCCGATCTGGTCGAGCATGCCGTGGCGCTCGCCCCCTCGTCGTTCACACTCCAAGCCCGTGACCCTGCCAAGACGCTGGTCATCGGAGGGAACCACGTCGTGTTCAGCTCGGTCGGCGGGCCTGCCTTCGTCGCCGACCTGGCGCACGGCCGCCGCCCCGGGAGCGCCGCCGAGCAGGCCGACTTCCTGCGGGTCGTCCAACAGCTCGACATCGTCCATCAAGAGGGTGGAGGGCCCTTCGAGGCGATGGACCTGCACCCCGACACCCGCCACCTCGACTTCTACCTGTCTGTGGCCCGTCTGCTGGACAAGAACTGGCAGGGCATCGCCCTCGGAAGGGAACGGGCGCTCGACTGCATCGAGCTCACCGCATTGGCCCTGGGTACCGACCGTGCCGGGCTGGCCTCGTCACCGGCCCTGTTGTCCATCGTCAACACCAACACACCCCTCACGCTCGACGTACCCATGGCCCAGGGGCTCACCGAGCTGGCCGAGGCAGGCCAGGCGATCTGTGTCACCCCATTCACGTTGGCCGGCGCCATGGCACCGGCCTCGTTGGCCGGTGCACTGGTCCTGCAGAACGCGGAAGTGCTGGCGGCGGCGACGCTCGTGCAGCTGATCCGTCCCGGGTGCCCCACGGTCTACGGCTCGTTCACCTCCAACGTGGACATGCGCAGCGGTTCACCGGCGTTCGGCACCCCCGAGTACACCAAGGCGGCCCAGGCGAGCGGACAGCTGGCCCGACGCTATGGATTGCCGTTTCGATCCTCGAACACGACCGCGTCGAACGCGGTCGACGCACAGGCCGTGTACGAGAGCGCGATGTCGCTGTGGGGTGCCGTCATGGGTGGCGCCAACCTGGTCAACCATGCGGCCGGGTGGTTGGAGGGCGGCCTGACGGGCTCGTTCGAGAAGCTGATCATCGACGCCGAGATGCTGCAGATGGTGAGCGAGTGGATGCAGCCCATCGTCATCGACGACGACGAGATGGGACTCGATGCGATCGCTGCCGTCGGTGCCGGGGGGCATTTCTTCGCCTCACCGCACACGATGGAACGCTACGAGCACGCCTTCTACGAGCCCATGGTCAGCGACTGGCGCAACTTCGAGAGCTGGTCCGAGGCGGGCTCGATCGATGCCACGACCAGGGCACATGGCATCTGGAAGCGCCTTCGCGACGAGTACGAGCCGCCGGTGCTCGACTCGGCGATCGACGACGCGATGGTGGACTACGTGGCCCGGCGAAAAGAAGCGCTCCTGGGGTAGTCAGCACTTCGCGGTGGCGCGCAGCATCGGATAGGGGTTCACGGCTGCACCGCCGCCAGGGTGGACCTCGATGTGCAGATGCACGACGGTCGTCAGTCCGGTCTTGCCGGCGTACCCGATGGTGTGCCCCGCCCGTACGGGTGCACCCAGGCCGATGCCGGCCGCGAAGCCGTCGAGATGACCGTAGAAGTACTTCGTGCCGTCCTTTCTGGTCAACCACAGCTGGTTTCCACCTCGAGATCCGGGGAAGTCCTTGCGGATGCGCGTGATCCTCCCATCGGCCACGGCGAACACCGGCGTGCCTCGAGCGGCGAAGAGGTCGGTGCCCTGGTGCTGCCGGCCACCGGCGCGGGGCGCACCCCAGGTGTTCCAGAACATGCAGGTGCGCGGGAGTGGGAACGCCGCGAGGACCGGCACCTTAGGAGTGGTGGCCTTCTTCAAGGATGCGGCCGTCGCCGAGTCGACCACACCAGTCTGCGGCAGGCCGACCCAGCCCTGCACCCGGGCGACGGCACGACGCGTTGCGGAGCCGTAGTGGCCATCGACACCACCGGCTGGCCGGGCACCCACGGCGATGAGCTGCCGCTGCAGCGTCGACACTGCAGGTCCGCTCGCTCCGGGAGCCGGGTAGGTCGGCGGTGCGGCAGCCTTGCCGCGGTTCGAGAGCACCGCTGCGGTGTAGGCATCGAGGACTCCGGTGGAGGGGAGGTGGTTCGTGCGCTGGAAGGTTCGCAACGCCGCAGCGGTGGCCGGCCCGAAGCGCCCGTCGGCCCCGCCCTTCACGGCGACCCCCAGGGACTGCAGCGCTCGTTGGAGCTGCTGCACACCAGGGCCGGAGGCACCCGAGGACAGCGTGGCGACGGGCGCGACGAGGCCCAGCGCAACCGCCGTCGCTTCGTCGACGGCGCCCGAGGCCGGGATGAACTTGGCAGCCTGAAAGGTGCGAACGGCGTTCGCCGTGGCGTTGCCGAAGTAGCCGTCGGCACCGCCGGCGACGTGCACCCCGGCGCGGATGAGTACCTCTTGCAGGCGTCGGACTGCGGTCGACTGGTCGCCCTTGACGGGCAGCGTCGCCGCCTGCGCCTGCACGATCGCCGGCGCGACGACCGTGGCCTCGAGGGCCGGACCGACCAGCACCAACGTGCAGGCCAACAACAGAGAACGCCGAACTCGTGTGCCGACGTGAAGCATGTGCTGTCTCCTCGTTCGGCCCGCTGGGCGATCACCGTAGACCCGATCGTCGAGGAAGTGCAGGCGCGCCCTCGTCGTGCGAAGATGCCGACAGCAGGAGAGGGGACGCGCGATGGGTGACAGCACGAAGCAGCAGCAGACGAAGAAGGGGCCCAACGAGGAGGCGCCGAGCGACGAGCAGGTCCGCCTCGCTGCCATGCTCGAAGTGCTGTACGAGCACCGCGACGAACTCACTCGGATGGCCACCGAGCTGCCCACCCTGTTGCGCGAGACGGGACAGCAGATGCACGATGCTGGCACACGCGCCCAAACTGCCAGCGGCTACCTCGCCGGTGACGTACGCGAACTCACCGGGCACGCCGCCGACATGCTCGAGTCGTCGAAACACCAGCTGCTCGCGGTGCTCCACGCCCTCGAGAAGGCCGGTGGCATGCTCAAGAACCTCCCGTTCATCGGCGACATGGGCAAGATGATGGGCGACCAACTTGGCGCCATCGGCGACGTCGCCCACAACCTCGACCAGGTCGGCCAGAAGGTCCGCGGCCTCGGCGATCGGCTCGGAGACGTCGGTGACGATCTGCACCTGATGGGCGCCAGCCTGCTGGGAGGGGGAGCGGGCCTGGGCAGCTATGGCGGCGCTCCGGCGCCGAAGAAGGCCCCGGCCAAGAAGGCAGCCCCCGCCAAGAAGTCCCCGGCCAAGAAGTCCCCGGCCAAGAAGGCAGCGCCCGCCAAGAAGTCCCCGGCG
>JANOET010000206.1:0-12190 GCA_031413415.1 Acidimicrobiaceae bacterium | reverse complement strand
TGGTCACGCGTGAGGCGGTGCTCGCCGAGGGGGTGGTCGGCGGCTACGCGTCGGTCTACGGCGTCCTGAAGGTGCTCGAAGAACGCGGTCAGGTCCGTCGCGGCTACTTCGTCGCCGGCCTGGGCGCGGCGCAGTTCGGCTTGCCCGGTGCGGTCGACCGTTTGCGGGCGGCGCGCGAGATGGTCGACGCCGAACTGCACCCCGCCGACGTGCCCGCGCCGGTGGTGCTCGCTGCCACCGACCCGGCGCAGCCCTATGGGGCGGCCATTGCGTGGCCGCAATCCAGCGGACGGCCCGCCCGTGCCGCGTCGGCCGCCGTCGTGTTGCGGGCCGGCGTGCCGCTCGTGTGGTTCGACCGTCGGTCGCACTCGCTGGTGTCGTTCCCGGCCGCCGAGCAAGACGCCGGGTGGGCCGCTGCGTTCGCGATGCTCGTGAAGGACGGCCGCGCGCGCAGCGTCGAAGTGCGAAAGGTGAACGGTGACGCCGTGCTGCCCACGTCCTCGTGGGCCGACGCGTTGCGTGGTGCCGGTTTCGTCGAGGGGTATCGCGGCTGGGTGCTGCGCGCATGACGAACGACGCGGGGCTCAGCGAGTTCGCCCAACTCGGTTCACGCGCTCAGGTGCGGCGCCTGCGGGGCGCCGCCCTCGAGGTGCTCGCCGGCTGGCCGGTCGAGGTCGCGCGGCTGCGGTTGTTGTACCACGGGTTCAACACGACGTTCCGGGTTGACACCACCGATGGGCGCACGTTCGCGCTGCGGTTGAACGTCAACTCGAAGAAGCCCCCCGCCGCGCTCGCCGCCGAGATGGCGTGGCTCGACGCGCTCTCTGCCAGCGGCGACGTGGTCGTCCCGGTGCCGCAGCGAACGATCGACGAACAGTTGACCAGCGAGGTGTTCGTCGCATCGCTCGGCCGGTCGTTACCGGCAGTGCTGTTCGGCTGGTTGCGCGGCCCGGATGTGGAGGACGTCGCGGCGCCGCAGCACGTGCATGCGCTGGGGCGGGCGACTGCGCTGTTGCACTCGCACGCGCAGGAGTGGACGTTCCCGACGGGCGCGATGCTGCCGTCGACCGATCACTACTGGGAACCCGGGTTCCCCATGTTGACGGCGCCCCACGACCTGGTGGACGACGATCGTCGCGCCCTGTTCCACGAGGTCGCCGGCCACGTACGCCGGGTGTCGGCCGAGGTGTCGGCTCGCGGTCCGCATCACGCGCTGCACGCCGACCTGCACCTGGGCAATGCGAAGTGGTACCGGGGTCGGCTCTCGGTGTTCGATTTCGACGACGCGCTCGTCGGTGTACGCGTCCACGATCTGGCGATCACCAGCTACTACCTGCGACCTCGTCAGGAACTGGTCGACGCGCTGTTCGAGGGGTACGAATCGGTGCGGTCGCTGCCCGAGGTGACCGACGAGCAGTTCGAGACCCTGCTCGCAGCGCGCAATCTGCTGCTGGTCGACGAGTTGCTCACCACCGAGAGCGCCGACTTCGTCGCACTGTTGCCGCAGTTCCTCATCAACTCCGAGATCCGCCAGCGACACTTCCTCGACACGGGCGAGTTCCGCCACGACCTGCCCGGCGTGCTGCCCCTCGGCTGACGGTCAGCCGTTGCGGTGGACGGCTCGGAGGCCCGCCCACGCCAGGTCGGCCATCTGCTGGCCGAGCACTTCGGGGTCGAAGACGACACCCTTCTCGACGAGGTGGCGGCTGACGCCCTCGGCCAGGCCGACCAGACCGTGGGCCAGCATTTCCTGGTGTTCGCCTTCGATGTCGGCGGCGATGAACGGCGCGATCGCCTGCGCCGCCTCGGCCGTGATGCGCCGAATGGCGACGGTGGACTCTTCGTCGCGACTGGCCCGCGAACCGAACAGCAGCAGGAACGCGTCGTGGTCGTCGGCGACCCAACGGAAGTAGGCCTTGAACCCGAGCTCGGTCTGTTGCTTGCCCGAGGTGGCGTCGGCGACGGCCGTGCGGACCGCATTGCGCAGTCGCGAGCCGGCCTCGTCGAGCAGAGCCAGGTAGAGGTCCTGCTTGCTGTCGAAGTGCTGGTAGAGCACCGGTTTGGTGACCCCGGCGGCGTCGGCGACGTCGTTCATCGAGGTGGAATGGAAGCCGCGGTGGGCGAACACCTGCACCGAGACGTCGAGAATCTGCTCACGACGGGCTGGGGCAGGAAGACGCATGCTCATAACGGTTACCAGAGAGTAACTGCATGGATGGCCGGGCGAAACCCCGCCCTGGCCGAGTCACAGTCCGCGCTCGCGGTCCTCTCGCTCGGCCGCCTTCACCGCGTAGCCCAGCACGATGGCCGGAGCGAGCAGGACGGATCCGACGATGATCGAGCCGATGACGATGACCGACACCGTCGTGTTGAAGCTGACGGCGAACCCGATGATGAACGTCGCGATCGCAAGGGCGAAGAACAGGTAGCCGACGCGGTTGGCGATCAGCGTCCACTTGGCGACCTGCTGCCGCCGGGCGCGAACGGGGTCGACCTTCTGGGGCGACGACGGCGATGACGGGGTGGGTGTGTTCATGGTGACCGTTCACAGACCGGGCGGGAGCAGCCGATTGATGTTCTCGAAGAAGAAGTACAGCACCACGACGAACGGCACCGCACCCACGGCGTAGCACACCCACAGGCGGTTGGCCCGTTTGCCGACGAACCACCCGGCGACGGCGACGCCCGCGAGCGCCAGGCCCCAGAGGATGCTCGGCCAGATGGCCGAGGTGTCGTCGAACCAGCCGCCCGAGAACGAGTCGCCGGCAGTGCTGGCCGGAGCGGCGACCAGCGCTGTCGTCGTGGTGTCGGTGGATCCGCCGGTGGCGGGTTCCGTGGTGTCGACGCTGGTGTCGACCGCGGTGTCGTCGCCGGGCAACGTCGCGGCGACCGACGTCGTGGTGCTGTCGTCCGGGGTGGTGGCGCTGGAGGGCCGCATCACCGATGCGCTCTGCTCGGGAACCAGGACCGCGTTGACGATGAGGCGGTTGTTGGCGGTGTACCTCGGGGTGCACGTCGCGAGCGTGAGCGTGGCCGTGTCGGGGTCGACGGTGGGGATGACGGCGTCGTATTCGGATGGAGCGACGACGATGCTGCCCGTGACCGAGTAGACGAACCTCCCGGCGACGGTGTCGACCTCGATGAGATCGCCGGGTGCGAGTTCGTCGAGTCGATAGAACGGCTGGCCGTGGGTGGTGCGGTGGCCTGCGATCGCGGCGTTCCCCAACTGTCCGGGAAGCGGCGTCTCGGGGAAGTGGCCCGGGCCCTTCTTCAGATCGGGGACCGCCACACCTTCGACGACGGTCCAGTCGAGTCCGATCTTCGGGATGCGCAGTTGCGCCATCGGTGCACCCGGTTGCAGCGCGCCGACGGGTGCGACCGGGATGGTGCTCGTGGTGGGGACCGCGGTCGTCCCGGTGGGTGCGGTCGAGGAGGTGACGGTCGTCGAGGTGGTCGTGGTGGTGCTCTGCAGGAGCTCCTGGAACTGCGACTCGAGATCGTTCTGCGCCTGCGCAGTCTGAATGCCGGTGCCCCACAACTGGTAGGCGACGAACGCGAACATCAACAGCCCGGTGACGATGAGGGCGCGACCAACGAGGCCGACGGTCCACCGCCAGTCCCTCGGCACCTTCGGCCGTTCGAAGTACGGCACCCGTTGCCTGCTCACGGTGTTGACGCTACCGGCGGGCGGCGCGCCTGAGCCGTCACCCCCCGGCCCCCGGCTTCATCCCCGGTCCCATCCCCGGGGTCACCAGCCGAGTGTGCCCGGCCCGCCCTTGAAAGGGCCGACGACGGCCGACGTGATCCAGCCGCCGTAGAAGTTTCCCGGGTTGGGCTGCACCTGCTCGTCGCCGACCCAACACTCGTCGACCTTCTGGGCGTAGAAGGCCAGGTGGTCGGTGATCGCGGTGAAACCGGATGTCGGTGCGGCGTAGCTCCAGGCCACCTGCGGCACGTCGTCGAGATGCCAGTACGTCGCGGCGCCCTTCCACTCGCACCAGGTACTGCCGGTCGACCGTGTCAGCCGCGCCAGGTCTACGTCGGCCGGAGGCAGGTAGAACGCCGGCGGCTGGCTGGTCTCGAGTACGCGGATGGCGCGGACCGTGTCGGCGACGACTCGGCCGGCGTGCACCACCCGGACCCGACCGATGAAGGGCACGACGGAGGGTGGGCGCGGGTAGTCCCAGACGCTCTCCTGGCCGGGACCTGGTTCCACGCGATCGGGCCGCACGAGCGGATTGTGACACCCGTTGGGCGGTCGTGCCTCACGGGAACTAGCGTGATCTTCCGCTATGGCACCCGTCGTCCACCTCGAAGGCGTGGTCGCAGTGATGGGCGGTTTTCCTGTGCTCGCCGGCGCCGACCTGCAGGTCGAACGCGGAGAGATCGTGCTGCTGCGCGGCCCCAACGGCGCCGGCAAGACATCGTTGCTGCGTCTCTGCGCCGGTCTGTTGCCGGTCGAGCGTGGCTCGGCCGAGGTGCTCGGTTGCGACATCGCTGCCGACCGAACCTCGGTGCGCAACCGGGTGGGTCTGCTCGGTCATTCCAACGGGCTGTACGCCGACCTCACGGTCGCCGACAACGTCGGGTTCTGGGGCGCCACGGTTGGCGCCACCCCCGACGAGGTGGTGGCGTCGCTCGACCGCATGGGCCTGTCGGGTCGGCTGGCGACGGTGCCGGTCGGTCGACTCAGCGCAGGTCAGCGACGCCGAACCGCGCTGGCGTGCCTGGTCGCCCGTCGCGCCGAACTGTGGTTGCTCGACGAACCGCATGCCGGGCTCGATGCCGCCGGCCGTGACGACCTCGACGCCACGTTGCGAGCAGCGGCGGCCTCCGGTGCCACGGTGATGGTCGCCAGCCACGAGCTCGAGCGTGCCGGTGCGCTGGCCAGTCGAGTGGTCGAAGTCGTCGGCGGACAGGTTCGCGGATGAGCACGTGGCGCATCGCTCGACTGATCGCGTTCAAGGACCTGCGCATCGAACTGCGCAGCCGCGTGGTCACCAACCAGGTCCTGCCCTTCGCCGCGCTGGTGATGGTGATGTTCGCGTTCGCGCTCGACAACGACGACGTGCTCACCCGCGTCGCCCCGGGCCTGGTGTGGCTGGCGACGCTGTTCAGCCTGCTGGTGTTGGTGCAGCGGGCGTTCGCCGTCGAGAACGCCGATGGCGCTCTCGACGCCCTCCAGGTGGCCGGTGTGCGCCCCAGCGGCATCTTCCTGGGCAAGGCCCTGGCCCTCGCCGCGCAACTCGCCGTGCTCGAGGTCGTCCTGCTGCTGATGGCGGTCGTGCTCTATCAGGCCGAGGTCGCCGCCAGCGGGGCGGTGCTGCTGATCATTACCTTCGTTGCCGCGACCACCGGACTGGCCTTCGTCGGTACGCTCTACGGCGGTCTCGCTGCCGGGGCCAAAGGGCGCGAAACGCTGTTGCCGCTCCTGATGCTCCCGGTGGTGGCACCCGTGCTCATCGGTGCAACCCGGGCGACGGAAGCGGCGTTCGGAACCAATGGTGCGACGTCCAGTGAAGGTTGGCCGTGGATCGGTCTGCTCACGCTGTTCGCCGCTCTGTTCGGAGTCGTCGGCACGTTCGCTTTCGGATCGCTCATCGACGAATAGGCCACCATGACCTCCGCCGTTTCACCCACCTCCATCCGCCGGCCGACCGGCACCCGCTTCTCGCGGGTGCTCGGCGTCGCCACGTTGGTCGGTCTCGTCTGGTTGGTGGTGTTCGGCCTGTTCCTGTCGCCGAACGACGCGACGCAGCAGGCCGGCGTGCGAATCCTCTACATCCACGTCCCGTCGGCCTGGCTGGCCTACCTGGCGTTCGGCGTGACCGGTGTGAGCAGCCTCGGCTACCTGATCAAGCGCACACGCAGCCTCACCTGGGACCGCATCGCCGGTGCCAGCGCCGAAGTGGGCGTGCTGTTCATGGGCATCACGCTCGTCAGCGGCAGCCTGTGGGGCCGCATCTCGTGGGGCATCTTCTGGACGTGGGATTCGCGCCTCACCACGACGGCCTTTCTCTTCGTCACCTACATCGGCTACCTCGCCGTGCGGAACCTGGGCGGCACCCACCAGCAGCGCGCCAAGCGCAGCGCGGTCATCGCCCTGCTCGCGGTGCTGGAGGTGCCGCTCGTGCACTTCAGCGTGACGTGGTGGCGCCCGCTGCACCAGAACGAGAGCGTCGCCGAGGGCGAACTGAGCGGGCTGATGCTGTTCAGCCTGTTCGTCGGCCTGCTCGCCTTCACCCTGCTCTACGTGTGGCTCGTACTGCACCGCCAGCGTGTGTTGGCCATGGAGGACGCACTCGACGACCAAGGCCTCGACGCGGCACTCGCCGAGCGTCGAGCAGAAGGAGCGCAGGTCTGATGTCGGGAGTACTCGCAGCCAGCATGAGCGTCAGCGAGCAGACGCCCTACGTCATCGCCAGCTACGTCGTCACCCTCGGCGGCATCGGTCTGTACACGTGGCGAATGCTCGCCCGGGCCCGCAAGATCGCTCCGCAGGTGCGCGAGGAGGACCGCCCGTGGACCTGAGTCCTCGCGAGGTCGTCCCCACCGCCCCCAGTCGGGCCCGCAAGCGGCCATGGCTGGCGTTCACCGTGCTGGGTCTGGTACTCGTCGCCGGTGGCGTGGTGGTCACGCAGTTCCTCACCAACGCCGTCGACTACTACTGCAACGTCGACGAGGTCGGCGTGAAGGACGGCTGCGACGTCGGCCGCAACATCCGCATCCAGGGTGTGGTGCAGGAGGGTTCGGTCGAGAGGTCCGAGGCCGGCGCCTACAACTTCGTCATCGCCTACAACGGTGAGGAGATGCCGGTGTCGGTGGGCAGCGAGCCCAGCGGCATCTTCCAGGAGTGCATTCCCGTCGTGGTGCGTGGCCGCGCCGTGGAAGACGTCAACGGCACGGCGTTCGAGGGTGACGAAGTCATCGTCAAGCACGACAACAGCTACGACGCGGAGAACCAGGATCGACTCGAGCAGACCAACTCGGAGGCCCAAGCGTGCTCGCAGAAGGGGTGAACGGCCTGTTCGGCCACTCCGCACTGATCGTCGGTCTCGCCGCATCGGTGTTCGGTGCCGGTGCGCTCGCCACGGCCACGCTGCTGAAGGACCAGCGCCTCGTGCGCACGGTGCAGGGCTACGTCTGGGTGGTGCTCGTCGGCGCCATCATGGCCGTGGTGGTCATGCAGCGGGCATTGATCACCCGCGACTGGAGCATCGCCTACGTCCAGAAGGTCGGCTCGTACGACACACCGGCATTGTTCAACTTCACCGCACTGTGGAGCGCCCTCGAGGGCAGCATCCTGCTGTGGCTGCTGCTGCTCGCCATCTACACCACCATCGTCGCTCGCCGCTATCGCACCCGCATGGCGGATCCCCTGGTGGCCTGGGCGCTCGTGGTGATGCTGCTGGTCACGGCGTTCTTCTTCTTCCTCGCGCTCGGGCCCACCGACGCGTTCCGAGCCGGCGGTGTCCCGAACTTCGACCAGTGCTGCGCGGGCCCCAACCCGTTGCTGCAGAACCACGTGCTGGTGCTGTTCCACCCGCCCATCCTGTACCTGGGCTATGTCGGCTTCACCGTGCCGTTCGCCTTCGCCATCGGCGCGCTCATCACCGGCCGCGTCGGCGAGGGCTGGCTGATGGAGACCCGCCGCTGGGCGCTGTTCGCGTGGGGGTTCCTCACGCTCGGCATCGTGCTCGGCAGTTGGTGGAGCTACGAGGTGCTCGGCTGGGGAGGTGTCTGGGCGTGGGACCCGGTCGAGAACGCCAGTCTCCTCCCGTGGCTGACGGGTACGGCGTACATCCACTCGGTGCTCGTACAGGAACGGCGCGGCATGTTGCGCGTGTGGAACCTGAGCCTGCTCCTGGCCACATTCTCGCTCACGATCCTGGGTACGTTTCTCACCCGTTCGGGTGTCATCAACAGTGTGCATGCATTCAGCGACGGCACCATCGGGCCGTATCTGCTCGGGTTCTTCGGCGTCATCGTCGTGGTCTCGCTCGGTCTCATCGCGTGGCGCGGCGACCGCTTGCGTTCGCCCGGCGCCATCGACTCACCCATCTCCCGTGAGGGTGCGTTCCTCGCCAACAACGTCATCTTCACGCTGTTCGCATTCGTCGTCCTGCTCGGCACGGTGTTCCCGCTGATCGTCGAGGCCAAGGACGACCGGCAGATCGCCGTCGGTTCGCCGTTCTTCGACACGATGGCGCAGCCCATCGGCATCGCGCTGCTCTTCCTGATGGCCGTCGCCCCGGTGTTGCCGTGGCGCAAAGCCAGTACCGAGTTGCTGCGTGAGCGGCTGTTCTGGCCCGCGTGGTGCGGTGCCGGTGCGTTGCTGCTCGCCATTCTCCTGGGTGCCACCGGGTTCGCCCCGCTGCTCGCATTCGGCCTGGCCGGCTTTGCCGGTGGCTCGGCGACTCGTCAGTTGGTGCTGGCCACCCGCCGCCAGGGCTACCGCGGTCTGCTCGGCCGGGCCAACGGCGGCATGGTGGTGCACCTCGGCATCATCCTCATCGCCGTCGGCCTGACGGCGTCGAACACGTACACCAGAGCAGGCGAGTTCACGATGACCAAGGGCGACGTCGTCGAGTTCGCCGGGCACACGTTCGAGTTGCAGGACGTGGTCGACTTCTCGGGTCCCGGCACCGTCGGCGTGAAGGCGCTGGTGTCGATCGATGGTGGTCAGGCCTACGCGCCGGCCATCACCAAGTACACCGCACAGGGCATGGACATCGCAACGCCCAGTGTGAAGACCGGTGTCCTGCGCGACATCTACCTCACGCTCGAAAACGGGTCGAAGCCGAGCACCGGCGTCGCCAAGCTGAAGATCTTCATCAAGCCGATGATCGTGTGGCTGTGGGTCGGCGGGCTGCTGTGCGGTGTCGGCACCGTGCTGGCCGCCTTCCCGGGTAAGCATCGACGCAAGCCCACCGACCCGGTGTCGGCTCCCGTGCCGCTCGACGAACCGGTACCCGACTCGCTGCAGGACGCCGCACATGAGTGAGCCGCAGGTCGACCTCGGCGACGACTCGCCCGCGAAGCCGCGGCGCGTCGCCCCATTCGTCGTGCTCGGCGTGCTCGTGGTGATGATCGCGCTCTTCGTCGTGCTCGCCGGAAGCTCGTCGGGACCCAAGGACGAAGTCGGACTGATCGAGAGCCCGTTGCTCGGCCGTGCCGCGCCCACGGTGCGCAGCACGACGCTCGACGACACGCCGTTCGACCTGGCCCGCCGCAAGGGCAGTTGGGTGGTCGTCAACTTCTTCAACTCCACGTGTGCGCCCTGCCGGGCCGAGCATCCCGAGTTGGTGAAGTTCGCCGAGCAGCAACGATCGTTCGGTGCCGACGGCGCCGAGTTGTACACGATGCTGCAGATCAACGACGACATCGACCGGGTGAAGTCGTTCTTCCTCAGCCGCGGCGGCGATTGGCCCATCGTGCGCGACGACGAGGGCACGGTCAACGTCGATTTCGGCGTGGCGCTCGTGCCCGAGACGTTCATCATCGACCCCGACGGTGTGGTCGTGGTCCGTTGGGCCGGGCAGATCGATGCCGAGACGCTGAGCCGCCTGGTGCAACAGCAACGCGACCTGTACGAGCTGTCATGAGCCGCACCAGTGCGTGGAAACGATGGCCGGGCTGGCTCGCGCTCTTCCTGGTGGTCGGCGGCCTGCTCGCCTACGGTGCGGTGAAGGACAGCGGTCCGCTCACACCAGAGGAGCGCGTCGAGGAGATCACCAAGCGCATCGCATGTCCGGTGTGCGACGGCGAGACGGTCTACGAGAGTGCGAATCCGTCGTCGGTGGCCATCCGTGCCGAAGTGAAGGCGCAGGTGGCCCAGGCGCAGAACAGCGACGATGAGATCGTCGCGTTCATCGTGCAGCAGTTCGGGGACCAGACCCAGTTGGTGCCGAACGCGACCGGGTTCGATTCGTTGGTGTGGATCCTGCCGGCGATGGCACTCGTGTGCGCCGCAGTCGGTCTGTTCTTCGCGTTCCGCAAGTGGAAGCACAACGTCGATGCGGTCCCCGACGACGACGACCGCGCGCGTGTCGCCGAGGCGATGGCCGCGGAGGAGCCGGACGGCGTTGAATCCTGATCGTCTGGCCGAACTGGAGGAGGAGCGCAGGTTCCTGCTCGCGAGCATCCGCGACCTCGACCGCGAGCGAGAGGTGGGCGATGTCGACGAGGCCGACTTCATCGCGTTGCGCGACGGGTACGTGGCCCGCGCCGCCGCGGTCCTGCGCGAGATCGAGGACGGCCGCAGCGCGTTGCCGCCGAAGCTGCAGCGACCGCTGTGGCGACGGCTCGTCGTTCCCGTCGTCACCGTCGTCGTCGCCGTCGCCCTCGGTGTGGCCGTCAGCCAGTTCGCCGGGGAGCGCCTTCCCGGGCAGACCCTCACCGGTGGCCTGCCCGCCGACGAGGTGACGCAGTTGCTCACCGAGGCTCGCGCGAACCTGGGCACCGATCAGTCGCGTGCCCTCGCCGCCTATCAGCGGGTCATCGAGATCGAGCCCGAGAACCTCGAGGCGCGCACGTACATCGGGTGGCTCATCGCGCTCAACGGCCAGCAGGCCGGCGACGACGAACAGGTGCAGCAGGGCATCGACCTGCTGCGTGACGCGGCGGCGCTCGACGACACCTATGCCGACCCGCGCTGCTTCATCGCAGTTGCCAGTGCCCGGTTCCTGTCGACGCCGGATCTGGCGACCGCGACGGACGAGGCCCAGGCCTGCCTGGATCGCAACCCGCCTGCGAACATGCGTCCGCTGGTCGAAGGTCTCATCCAGGGCTAAGCCGCCTGGTTGCGGCGCGTCGGTGCCGCGAATTCAGTCGGGTGGTGGCCACACGGTGGCCTCGGCGATCGTGCCATCGGCGCGGCGCGTCAGCACCCACACGCTCGCCTTGCGCCAGTCGGGTTCGCCGACGACCACCATGCCGCGCCGTTGCAACGCTTCGATGGTCTCGGGGATGACGTCACCGTGGCTGCACATCACCGAGCCGTCGGGAAGCTCGGCGAGCAGTGCGAGGGCGCCGCTGAACCCGGTGTCCTCGGCCAGTCGTTCGTCGGGCCGCACGGTGCTGCCGAGGCGATCGACCAATGGCTGCACGGTCTCGACGCAGCGTAGGTACGGCGAGCTCACGACGAGACCGGTGGCGACCTCGGCCAACCGGTCGGCCAGTGCTTCGCTCTGCACGCGGCCCTTGTCGGACAATGGTCTGAGCCGGTCGTCGTCGGTCCACTCGCGACGGCTCTCGGCCTTCGCGTGGCGCACGAGATAGAGCATCAGGCCTCGGCGATTGCCTTCATGTGTCGGGCGGCGAGCTGACGCACGAGCTGGATGAAGATCACCGAGACGACGATCTGCAGCAGGCCTGCGCCCATGACCACGCCGAAGCGAGTCGACAGGTTGTCGGCGATGTCGTTGGATCCGCTCTCACGGATGATGCTGACCGCACCTGCCGCACCGAGCGCGAAGCCGAGCGCTACGGCACCGAGGGTGGCGACGAGGTGTGCGACGACGATCGTGCCGTTGGGGCCGCTCTTCCAATTGGGGTCGAACGCCGGCGACTCGGGGTCGCTGCCCTTCCACAGCTCGCGCCACATCAAGAACGGCAGGATGCCGAGGGTGCAGCCGCCGAGGATGTTGATCGCGATCGTCCAGCCGACACCGAACGACTGTGGGGTCCGTCCGAGCGAGCCGAGGTTCTTGGCCATGCGCGCGGTCCAGATGATCTGCACCACCAGCAGGGCGAGACCGACGATCGACGTGATGCCACTGACGGCGATGTAGAAGCCCAGCTCGCCGTCGAAGTCGTCGAGCGACAGGACGCCGTTCTGCACGTCGAGTGCCGAGCCGCGCAGCGTGAGCTGAAGGATGAGGCCCAATACCTGCAGGGCGATGACGGCGCCGAGCAGGCCGACGACCCACTTCGTGAGGCCGCCGATGAACTGCATCGGCCCACGGACGCCATCGTGTCCGCCGTACGCGACGTAGCCGGGCGGCGGGGTGAGGCCCCCGGGCGGCGGCGGGGGCGGCGGCGGGGGGATGTTGGACGGGGGCAGCGGGGGAATGTCGCTCATGGCAGATCACCTTAGGCGCGGTCGGTTCGCGTGGCGCGTCCCACGGTCGCAGTGCACACTGTGCGGATGGGCTTCTTCGATCGCAATCGTTCGCAACTGATCGAGAAG
>JANOET010000205.1:0-4953 GCA_031413415.1 Acidimicrobiaceae bacterium | reverse complement strand
ATCTGTACAGTGACGCGATGGACGTCTCCGTCACCGAGCTTCGAGCCAACCTTGCCGCCTTCCTGGACAGGGTCCAAGCCGGCGACGAGATCACCATCACCGATCGCGGCGAACCGGTGGCGCGGATCGTCCCCGCAGGGTGGGCGCAGCGGTTGCGTGAGCTCGAGGCGTCCGGTGTCATCACCATGCCGGTGTCGCCCGTGAAGTCGAAGATCTCGCGCCAGCGGCTGCCGAGAGTGATCGGTTCGGTGAACGACCTGCGTGACGAATGGCGATGACGTGATCGCGGCCTATTTCGACTCGAGCGCACTGGTGAAGACGGTGCTCCTCGAGCCGGGCAGTGGCCACGCGCGCAGGTTGTGGGACGACGCGACCCTGTGCGCATCGAGCCGACTCGCGGCAGTCGAGGTGCCGGCTGGGCTCGCCGCGGCAAGAAGATCGGGACGTCTCTCGAGTGGCGGTCTCCATCGCGCCATCGAGATCTGGACGGAGCGCGGCCGAGACCTGACCCACGTCGAACTCGACCCGACTGTCGCGGCGCTCGGTGCCGACCTGGCGATGGAACATCGGCTCAGTGGTGCCGATGCTGTCCATCTGGCGAGCGCACTCGTGCTCGGTACTGAGGTGATCTTCGCCTGTTGGGACGAGCGATTGCGCGTCGCCGCCACGGCGGAAGGGCTGGCCCTCGCACCGGCCGACACGCGCGACACTTGAGGCGTGCGTGAGACCAACGACGACGTGGCGGCGCTGCAGGCGCTGCTCGACCGCAGTGCGACTGCCGGCGGCCGGCACCTGCGCGAGATCATCTCCGACGAGCGCCGTCTCACCGCCCGCGCGCTGTGCGACCATCTGCAGGGCATGTGCCTGCTCGTGCTCGCCACCGCGAACTCGAACGGTCACCCGATCACGGGCGCGGTCGACGGCATCTTCCACCGCGGCCGATTCCACTTCGGGTCAGCGCCCGACTCGATGCGTTTCCGGCACATCCGTGCGTCGCCGTTCGTCAGTGCGGCACACCTGCCTGGCGAGCACCTTCAAGTGACGGTGCACGGTCGAGCCGAGCTCATCGACGTGAACGCGCAGGAGCACGCCGAGTTCCGTCAGTTGCTGCTCGACATCTACCTGCCGCGCTATGGCGCCGAGTGGGAAGCGATGCTCACCGGCGGAGCGCAGTACGCGCGCATCCAGCCGGATCGCATGTTCACGTTCTTCATGCCCGACGAGCACTGACCGGTGGCCACCTGCCCGAACGCATCGGGCGCCTGAGCCGGTGGACCCTCGCGCTGGCTACCATCGCTGCCGTGCTGCTGCTCGAGTTCACCATCGAGCCCTTCCACGAGGGCAGGCCCGGGCCGCACGTGCGCGCCGCTGTGGCGGCCGCCGAGGCCCTGGGTGTGGTGGTCGAGTTCGGCCCGTTCGGCTCGTCGTGCCAGGTGGCGCAGGCCCAGCTGGCCGCGGTCTCGGGGGCCATCCTGGCCGAGGCGTTCGCCAACGGCGCGACCCATGTCAGCATGCACGCCTCGCGCGTCGTGGAGGCGGCGTGAGCAGCAGCAAGCTGCCGCGTCACCCGCTGGTGCTGGCCGTGAAGCCCATCGTCGAGGCACTCGGTGCCTCGTTGGTCGCGGCCGACGAGCGTGAGCCCGGCGACCTGCCGCTGAAGTGGGAGGGCATCGTGGTCGCTGCGGTGCGACCTGCGCCGCTGCACGGCGCGCTCGACCGGTTGATCGAGACCGTCGAGCGCGAGCTCGGCGCTCCGTTGCCGACGTTGTCGCGCGAGGACAAGCAGCGCGCCATCCGCCTGCTCGACGAGCGCGGTGCGTTCACCCTGCGTCGTGCCGTCGAAGACGTCGCCGACGCGATGGGCGTCAGCCGCATCACCGTCTACAACTATCTCAACGCGTTGCACCGGTAGCGCCGTGAGGTCGTTCGACGCGATCGGCTTCGATGCCGACGACACCCTGTGGCACAGCGAGGACAGCTTCCACGCGTCCGAGATGCGGTTCGTCGAATGGGTGTCGCCCTACGTCGCCGAAGGCATCGACGTGAAGGCGGCGCTCACCGCGGTCGAGCGCAAGAACCTGCACACGTTCGGCTACGGCGTGAAGGCGTTCGGGCTGTCGGCGGTCGAGGCCGCGATCACCGTCAGCGAAGGTCGCGTCCCCACGTCCATCATCGGCCAACTCGTCGAGATGGTGCGGTCCACCCTCACCGAGCCGGTGCGGCTGCTTCCCCACGTCCCCGAGGTGCTCGCCGCGGTCGGCCGTCACTACCGGCTGGTGCTCATCACCAAGGGCGACCTCATCCACCAGACGTTCAAGGTCGAGACCAGTGGGCTCGCCCACCACTTCGAGCACGTCGACATCCTGTTGGAGAAGGACCCCGAGACCTACCGGCGGGTGCTCGCCGATCGCGACATCGACCCCACCCGGTTCTGCATGATCGGCAACAGCGTGCGCAGCGACATCCTGCCGGTCATGGCCCTCGGCGGCACTGCCGTGCACGTGCCGTACCCGCTGCTGTGGGAACTCGAGCACGTCGAGCACGACGAGCACTTCGCCGAACTCGCGTCCATCACCGACCTGCCCGCCTGGCTCGGCATTTCCGCCTGAGTCGAACCCCTACGGCATCCAGATCTGCTGGATGCTCACCACTTCGCCGTTCAGCACGGCGAGCAGGTACGGGAACTCGACGTGGGCGAAGCCCTCGGGTGCGTCGGCCGAGGGGGCCTCGCCGGCGATGAGGCGGATCAGTTCGTCGCTGGGCACGGCGTAGTTGTTCTGCTGCTCGTCGACCACCGAGATGGGTGCGCGGCCCTCGGGTGCGACGATCAGGTCTCGAGCCGGGTCGTCGACGACGCCGACATCGCCCTCGCACGCATCGGCGCCGAGGGCCTCGGCGCAGACCGAACCGAAGAACGCCTGGGCGAGCGTGAACCGCAGCCGGAAACCATCGGCCTCGACCGCGGCCGAGGGCGCCCAGTACTGGCCGTCGGGCAGGGTCGCTGCATCGGTGACCGGCTGGGTCCGGTCGGGCACGGCCGGCACCGGCGACTTGTCGTACGGCTGCACGACGATCGGCGCATCGCTGCACGCGGTGAGCGCGATCAGGGCGACGGCCGCCACGAGCACGAGGCGACGCATCACAGCCGCCGCAGGGCGACGTCGGTGACGCGGTGATCGCGACCCTTGCGCAACAGCAGGCCGGCCCGCCCCTTGGTGGGGTCGATGTTCTCGCGCAGGTTGCGACCGTTGATCTCGCGCCAGATGTACCTGGCGGTGTCGATGGCTTCGTCCTGCGTGAGGTGTGCGTAGTGCTGGAAGAAGCTGCCGGGGTCCTGGAACACCGTCTCGCGCAGCGTCAGGAAACGCTGCACGTAGAACTCTTCGATGTCGCTCTCGTCGGCGTCGATGTAGATCGAGAAGTCGAAGTAGTCGCTGACGAACTCAGTGTTGGCGACCTCGGCCGTGTTGCCGACCTGGAGCACGTTGAGGCCTTCGAGGATGAGGATGTCGGGCTGGTGAACCGTTGCCTCCTCGCCGTCGACGATGTCGTACACGACATGGCTGTAGACCGGGGCGCTCGCCTCGGCTGCACCGCTCTTCAGCTCGCGCAGGAACTG
The DNA here is from genome assembly GCA_031413415.1 of Acidimicrobiaceae bacterium. GTDB lineage: Bacteria > Actinomycetota > Acidimicrobiia > Acidimicrobiales > Ilumatobacteraceae > UBA668. Next base: position 1,334 of record JANOET010000205.1, on the reverse strand, counting down.
CAGGAGTCGCCGGGTGTCGTAGCTCTCGGGGAAGCCCTTGCGGTTCATGATGCCGCGTTCTTCGAGCACGCGGTTCGGGTACAGGAACCCGTCGGTGGTGATCAGTTCGACCTTGGGGTGGTCGGGCCACCGGGCGAGCAGGGCCTGCAGCAGTCGGGCGAACGTGCTCTTGCCGACAGCCACGCTGCCGGCGACGCCGATGACGTACGGCACCTTCGGCGCCAACGTGCCGAGGAACGCGGCGGACGCCTTGTGCAGGTTCTGCGTCGCCGCGACGTACAGGTTCAGCAGTCGTGTGAGCGGCAGGTACACGGCGGCGACCTCGTCGAGATCGATGCGTTCGTTGATGCCGCGCAGTTGCTCGAGGTCGCCCTCACGCAGCGTCAAGGGGGTTGCTGCTCGCAGCGCCGCCCATTCGTTGCGGTCGAAGTGGAGGTAGCGGTCGTTCGACATCGCCGGGTCCGGTGCGGTCACGAGGCGAAACCCTACGCTGACGAGGTGAGCGAGGCCCAAAGTGAGCCACGGAGGCGGAAGCAACTGGGCGCGTTCTACACGCCCCCGGCGCTCGTCGACGCGGTGGTCGCGGAGGCGGTGTTCCCCGGAGCGGTCTCGGTGCTCGACCCGGCGTGCGGCGACGGCCGGTTCCTGCGCGCCACTGGGCTGCCCCAGCAGACCGGTGTGGACATCGACCCGACGACCGGTTTCGAACACGACGACGCACTGCGGCGCGACTGGGGCGACCGGCGCTTCGACGTGATCGTCGGCAACCCCCCGTACCTCAACCAGTTGTCGACGCTGACGTCGCGCGGTGGTCGCTCGAAGTTCGGCGGCGGCCCGTACGCCGACGCTGCGGCCGAGTTCCTCGCGCTGGCGATGCGGTTGACCCGGCCGGGTGGGCGCGTCGGACTGGTGCTGCCGCAGTCGTTGCTGTCGGTGCGCGACGCGGCGGCCATTCGCGGACAGGTCGATCGGGTGTCCGCGCTGCGCTGGATGTGGTGGACCGACGACAACGTGTTCGACGCGAGCGTGCGCGTCTGGGCCGGCGTGTGGGAGGTCGGCGGCGAGTCCGGACTGGTGCGCCGCTCGTTCGGTATGTCGTTCGAGCCGCAGCCGACCATCCCCATGCCGTCGACGTGGGCAGGGCTGCTCACCGGCGGCTCGGTGCAACCGCACGACGGCCCGGTCCTGGGCGACATCGCCTCGTTCACGGTCGACTTCCGCGACCAGTACTACGGGCTCGTCGGTGCCGTCGGCGACGACGTCGACGGGCCGCCGCTCGTCACCTCCGGGCTGATCGATCCCGGGGTGTGTCACTGGGGCTCGCGGCCGGTGCG
>JANOET010000204.1:0-19441 GCA_031413415.1 Acidimicrobiaceae bacterium | reverse complement strand
CGACGCGTTCGGACGCTGGGCCGAAGCGAGCGGCCGGCCGCTCTACACCCACCAGGAGGACGCGGTGCTCGCCCTGGCGATGGGAGAACACGTCGTGCTCGCCACGCCGACCGGGTCGGGGAAGAGCCTCGTGGCGATGGCCGGCATCGCTCTCGCGCTGAACGCCCGGCGCCGCGCCGTGTGGACCGCACCGATCAAGGCGCTGGTCGCCGAGAAGTTCTTCGACCTGGTCGACCTGCTGGGCGCCGAGCAGGTGGGCCTCGCCACCGGCGATGCGTCGATCAACCCCGATGCGCCAGTGCTGGTCTGCACGGCCGAGGTGCTCGCCAACCACGCCCTCGCCACCGGACCGTCCAGCGAGTACGGCTTCGCGTGCCTCGACGAGTTCCACTACTACGCCGAGCGCGATCGCGGCTGGGCATGGCAGGTCCCGCTGCTGGAACTGACCGGCTGCCAGATGTTGTTGGCCTCGGCGACGCTCGGCGACATGACCACGATCACCGACGACCTGTCGGCGCGGTCGAGTCGAGCCGTCACCAACATCACTTCCGTCGAGCGGCCCACCCCGCTGTATCACCAGTGGCGCACCACGCACGTGGCGGAGAGCGTGCTCGACGCGGTCCGCGAAGGCATCACGCCCGTGTACATCGTCCATGCCACACAGGCCAACGCGATCGAGCGCGCCCAGAGCCTGGTGAGCCTGGCGGTCACCACACGCCCGCAACGCGAGGCCATCGTCGCAGCGTTGAAGGCTGAACGCACCACACGCGGCTTCGGCGAAACGCTCGACCGTCTGCTGCGCAACGGCGTGGGCGTCCATCACGCCGGCATGCTCCCCCGCCATCGTCGGCTCGTGGAGCGTCTCGCGGGTGCCGGCCTGCTGCCGGTCATCTGCGGTACCGACACGCTCGGCGTGGGGGTGAACATCCCCATCCGCACCGTGCTGATGACGGCGTTGACGAAGTTCGACGGCACGAAGGTGCGCGTCTTCACGGTGCGCGAGTTCCGCCAACTCTCGGGTCGCGCCGGTCGTCCCGGCTTCGACCCCGACGGGCACGTGTGGGTGCAGGCTCCTGAACACGTCATCGAGAACAACCGCGCCCTGTCGAAGGCCGGCGACGATCCGAAGGCGCGCCGCAAGGCGACCAAGGCCAAGGCCCCCGACGGCTTCGTGCACTACGACGAAGCGACCATGCAGCGGCTGATGACCGCTCAACCAGAGGCGTTGACGTCGCGCTTCAAGGTGACCGCCGACATGGTGGCCAACGTGCTCGGCCGGGCGGACGGTCCGTCGGCCTTGAAACGTCTGCTGAACACCAACCACGACACGCCTCCCCGCCGCCGACAGCACAAGCGCCGAGCCATCGCGCTGTACCGCAGCCTCGAGGCCGCCGGCGTGGCCGAACGCCAACGCGACGCGCGGGGCCGATGCGCCGGTGTGCGCGTCGGCTCGCTCGTGGAGGGCAGCGACGAGCGCGCCGCGTTGCGCTTCTCGGCGCCGCTCATGCCGTTCGCCATCGAGGTGATCGCCGCGCTCGACCACGACGACCCTGCCTACGTGCTCGACGTGGTCAGCGTGGTCGAGGCTGTGCTCGACGACCCACGCCAGATTCTCTACGCCCAGCAGAACGCGGCGAAGGGTGCCGAAGTGGCGCGACTGAAGTCCGAGGGTGTTCCCTACGAAGAACGAATGGAACGCATCGAGGCCATCACATGGCCAATGCCGTTGCACGAGTTGCTCGAGGCATGCATGCAGCCGTATCGGGCCCGTCTTCCGTGGGTGGCCGAGGGACCGTCACCGAAGTCGATCCTGCGCGAGATGCTCGAGAGCGGCGACACGTTCGCCTCGTTCATCCGCCGCTACCGCCTGGATCGCAGCGAGGGACTCCTTCTGCGGTATCTCACCGATGCGTGGCGCACACTCGATCGGTCACTCCCGGACGACGTCTACAACGACACGCTCGAGGACATCGTCGAATGGCTCGGGCACCTCATCCGCGCCACCGACGCCACCCTCCTCGACGAGTGGGCGGCACTTGCCGGGAAGCCGGTGCACGACCACGAGGCACCGGCCGCGCTGACCAACCTGGACACGGGTCCGCCGTCCGCATGGCGAACTGCGGTGCGGACCGCCGTGTTCGCCTGGGTGGAACTGCTGGCCCGGCGGGCGCACGACACGCTCGCCGAGCGCACCGGTTGGGAGCACTGGCGACTGCGCGACACGATGGCCCCGTTCTGGGCCGAGTACGACTCGATCGGCATCGACGGCGATGCCCGCTCGTCGGAGTGGTTCCGGCTGGTCGAGGAGCCGGGCCGGTGGCGAGTCGAGCAGACCCTGGTGGACCCGAACGGCGACGGCGAGTGGCGCATCACGGCGTCGGTCGACCTCGCCGCCGCGCTCGCCGAGGGCTCACCCACCCTGCAGCTCGACCACCTCGGCCCCGACCAGTCGCTCGCGCCCCACGAGTCGGCGGTGCCCGACGAGTCTGCGGCGGCCGACGCGGCGCGTTCACCAGGAACTTAAAGTTCGCGGCGCGTTCACCAGGAACTCAAGTTCGCGTGAGCTGGGCTGCGGCGGATCGGGCGGCAGTGACGGCGGTCGAGAAGGTGGCCTGGAGCAGATAGCCGCCCGTCGGGGCCTCCCAGTCGAGCATCTCGCCCACCACGTAGGTGCCCGGGCGACGGAGCAACATGAACGTGTCGTCGACCTCGGTCAGTGCCACGCCTCCGGCGCTCGAGATGGCGCGATCGATGTCCACCAGCCCCTCCACTCGCACCGGCACCGACTTCAGATGTGCGGCCAGGTCGTCGGGCGATGCGGGCAGCGGGCCGTCGCCCACCTCACGCAACCAGGCCACGGTCACCGGGTCGAGACCGAGGGTTCGTTTCAACGTGCTGGACATCGAGTCCTTGGGCCGGCGCCGACGCAGCCGATCGGCCACCTGGGCGGCGTCGAGATCGGGATGCAGGTCGACCCGCATGGTCACCACGCCGTCACGGTCGGCTGCCTCGCGCACGGCGGCCGAGAGCATGTACACCGGCCCGCCCTCCATGCCCGACGACGTGATCACGGCGTCGCCGCGCGCCACCGTGTCACCGAGGCGCAGGGCGACGTTCTTCAGCGGCGCGCCCGCGTGTCGCTCGACGAACTCGGGCGACCATGCGATGCGAACACCGCAGTTGGCCGGACGTAGGTCGCGCACCTCGATGCCGGCGGCTCGGAACCGTGCCACCCAACCACCGTCCGAACCGACGCGCGGCCAACTCGCTCCACCCAGCGCGAACACCACGACATCGGCGGCGAGTGAGTGCTCGACGCCATCACGATCGCAGACACACAGTGACCCATCGTCGGCCCATCCGGTCCAGCGTGTCCGAGTGAGCAGTCGCACGCCGAGTTCGTCGAGCCGACGCAACCACGAGCGCAGCAGCGGCGTGCCACGCAGCGACGTGGGAAACACCCGGCCGCTGGTGCCGATGAACGTCGACTCGCCGAGGCCAGCGCTCCACGCCCGCAGCGCATCGGCATCGAACACCGACAGCGCCGCAGCCAGGCGCGGTGAGGCATCGCCGTAGCGGGTGAGCATGCGGTCGAGCGGCTCGCTGTGCGTCAGGTTCAGTCCGCTGCGCCCCGCCAGCAGGAACTTGCGGCCGACCGACGCCATGTGCTCGACGACGGTCACTTGCAGGCCGGCAGCAGCGAGCACCTCGGCGGCCATGAGGCCACCCGGGCCACCGCCCACCACGATCGCCGTGCGCGACACAGGAGTGGGCGGCGGCACGGTCACGGCCGCAGCGTACGGGACCGTCAGGCGACGCCGAGTTTGCGGGCCATGTGGTCCATGACCGCGAGGTGCTCGTGCTGCGGGCTGAACAGGATGACCTCGGCATCCTGCTCGACACGGACCGAGTGGCCGGCCGGCCAGTGGAAGACGTCGCCGCCGACGCAGCGGTCGGTCGAGGCGTCGGCGTAGGTGACCACGACGTCGCCGGAGATGACGTATCCCCAGTGCGGGGCGTGGCACAGGTCGCCGTCGAGCCCTTCGAGGAGGGGAGCGATGTCGGTGCCGGCACCGAGACTGAAGTACTCGGCACCGATGGTGCCGCTCGCGGTGCCGAAGTCCGACAGTTGCCGGGCCGTCGCGCCTGGCACGTCGAGCTTCACGGGAATCTGTTCCTTGGGGATGCGCATGATGGTGCTCTTTCTTTGGGTTGGTGTGGTTGGTTTCGGTGGTTCGTCGCTGCTTCGCGGTCGGCGTCAGATGTCTCGACCGGTGAACGCCGCAAGGCGGTCCATGGCGTCGGCGTCGGCAGCCGCAGTGACCGGCGCGGCGAACAGTCCGGCATCGCGGAGGTCGGGAGTGACGGCGACACGGGCGAACTCGTCGACCGCCTCGACCACTTCCGCGGGCGGTGTCCACGGCCGGCCGGTCGCACGAGCGAGATCCCAACCGTGGACCAGCCCGTCCAATGCGACGAAACGAGCGAACGTCTCACCGGGCACCTCGCCGAACGGTGCAGGAATCGTGCGCTCCAGCGCACCCGGCGACCGAACCGCGTCGACCAGCTGCTCCATGGCCTCGCGGAACTCCGCTGCGGGTACCCCGCCGTCGACGACCGGCGGCTCGACGACCCCGGGCGACTCGCCACGGAACAGCGCCGCGAACGTCGTCCCACCGACGATCATGTGGTCGATCACCGCGTGGACGTCGAAATCGGCGCACGGTGTCGGATCCTCCAATTGTCCGAGCAAGATGTGATCGACCGTTGCGATCAGTTCCGGCACGATGGTCTCGAGTTGCTCGATGGGCGTCACGGTGGTGCTCCTTCTCCTCGGCCGACCCCAGCCAGCCGTGTGTCATTGGAGGCGTGACAACCGCTGTCACAATGAGACACCGGAGAGCGACCGAGCAACGGAAGGCGGCGAATGAGCAGCAGCGAGGATCTGCAGGGGGCGCGCGACGCCGTCGAGCGCGGCGACTGGCAGACGGCCCTCCACCTCCTGACCATCGACGCCGGTGACCCGCCGGGGGCCGCGTCGGTGGAACTGCGCGCCCACGCGCAGTACGGCGCGGCCGACTTCGAGGGCTGCCTCGCTTCGTGGGAGGAACTGTACGAGCTGCGGCTCGCCGAGGGCGACGACGTGGACGCGGCACGAGCAGCGGTGATGCTGGCGATGTTCCTCCTCATCGACACCGGTCTGATGGCGTCTGTGCGCGCTTGGTTGCGACGGGCCGAGCGACTGCTCGTCGCCCACCCCGATACACCGCCGCACGCGCTCGTGGCCACCGTGCGGAGCTACGAGCGATTCCTCTGCGGCGACGCCGACGCCGCCCGCAGATGGTCGACGACGGCCATCGACCTGGGAACACGGCTCGGCGTGACGCCGGCGGTCGTCATCGGCCGAACGTGCGCGGCGCGACTCACCATTTTCGAGGGTCGCGTGGACGACGGGCTGGACCAACTCGACGAGGTCGCGTCGATGCTCATGTCCGGCGAGGTCGATGCGCTCACGTGCGGAATGATGTACTGCGAGCTCATCTGTGCCGCACGCGGTCTGGCCCTGAACGAGCGAGCCACCGAGTGGACCGACGTGATGGAACGTTGGCGGCACGGTGCCGCATTCGGCGGAGTACATGGTCGCTGTCGCGTGCATCGGGCAGAGATGCTGCGCGTGTCGGGGCCCTGCGACCGCGCCGAGGAAGAGGCGATGCTCGCTTGCGACGAGTTGCGGCCGTGGATGCGACGCGAGTTCGGTTGGCCACTGGTCGAGTTGGGCAACATCCGGCTCCGCATGGGCGACCTCGACGGCGCGGAGGAGGCGTTCACCGCCGCGCACGAACGGATGTGGTCGGCGCAACCAGGGCTGGCACTGCTGCGCCTGGCACAGGGCGACGTCGGAGCAGCGACCAGACTGATCGCCGACGAGATCGCGCACCCGTTCGAAATGCCGTGGAAGGAGCGGCCACCGATCGGCGACCTTCGCCTGGTCCCATTGCTCGCCGCGCAGGCCGAGATCGCGGCGGCCGCGGTCGACGCGACCACCGCAGCACGGGCTGCGGCCCAGTTGCATCGCATCGCTGCTTCGTTCTCGAGCCCGTCATTGCAGGCGGACGCGTTGCTGGCCACGGCGCGCGCGGCCCTGCTGACCGACGACCTCGGCGCGGCGAAGACGGCCGCCACGAGCGCCGCAACGATCTGGGCACAGATCGGCGCTCCGTTCGAGGCCGCCGTGGCGCGCACGGTGCTGGCCGAGGCGCGACAGCAGGACGGCAACGCCGAAGGAGCGCGACTCGAGTGGGGTGCCGCCCGAGCCGCGTTCAGCGCGTTCGGCGCGCACCGCTGGGCCGAGCTGTGCGATCTCCGTCTGAACGACGGGGCCACCTCCGGCCCTCGGCCAGCGGCCAGCACTGCAGCGACGTTCCGACTCGACGGCGACATCCGAACCATCTCGCTCGGCGGCGCGACCACCGGGATGCCCGACATGAAGGGTTTCCGATACCTCGAACGACTGCTCGCCGAGCCAGGGCGCGAGTTCCACGTGCTCGACATGGTCGCCGTCGAGCAGGGAACGACACGAGGTGGCGCGATCGGCACCCAGGCCGAGTCCGATGAGGGATCACTCGGAGCTGCCGGGATGCCCGTCCTCGACGAGCGAGCGCGCGCCGCCTACCGGCGGCGTCTTGCCGAAGTCGAGGACGACATCGACGACGCCGGGCGAGCGAACGATCCCGCACGACGCGAGCTCGCCGAGCGCGACCGCGACTTTCTCATCGCAGAACTGCAACGCGCCGTCGGACTCGGCGGACAGCCGCGCACGATCGGCGGAAGCGCTGAACGGGCGCGCACCGCCGTCACCCGCTCGATCCGGTATGCACTGGGCAGGCTTGCCGATCGTCACCCGGTTGCCGCGGCGCACCTCGAGCGCCACCTCCGCACCGGCTCGTACTGCAGCTACGCCCCCGACCCTCTGGCACCGGTCGACTGGCGTTGTTGAGTCGAATTCCGCGCGGGGTCCTGACGTCCACCCGGTGATCCACCTCGACGCCGGTCGACTCGTCCGTTGACGCGACGATGCCCACCGGCCTCCAATGGAGGCTGGCGGGCATCATCGGTGCCGGCAGCGAGCCCGGCGGGGTTGGGTCAGCGAACCACGTTGAACGGGCCGAAGGTTCCACCCTGGCTCGAGTCAACGAAGATCTGGGCGGGCCCGGGGGCCGCCGGCGCCGCTCCGTTGCGCAGACGAAGGTCCCATGCCCCGGCCACCACGGTGGTGGTCGCCGACCTCGGAACGCCGGCCGAGGTGATCCAGCGCACGGTGATGACCGCACCGTTGATGGCCCCGGTACCGGTGACACGGAAGTCACCGGCCTTCCAACGGGCGCTCGCCACGGTGACCACGTCGTTGCGAGGCGTGATGGTCACCCGGGCGTACTTCGTCTCGGGGGTGGCGGAGTCCGTGACGGCCAACTGGAACAGCAACGGGCCCGAGGTCATGGCGAAGTTGTAGTTGGGCAGCAGGAAGCTGGTGCTCGCCGCCAGGGGGTTGGCGATGGTCACCTTGTTCGCGTTGCCCGCCTGCATGACTTGCAAGCCGTCGGACGTGAGCTGATCCCACTGGTAGGTGACGGTGGCACCTGTGGTGGATCCGCTGCCGTTCAACTGCACGGTGGTGTTGCGTGGCACGTTGGCCTGGTTGGGGCCGGCGTTCGCCACGACCGGACCCTGGGCAATGGCCGAGACACGGCTCGACTCGGGGCCCGGAGCAGCGTTGACGTTGTTGATGCCTGCCACGGTGAACCAGTACTCCTGGTTGCCGGTGAGTCCGGTGACGGTGCCGGACGTACCCGCTCCGAGGAACGGGACCGTGACGACCGGCGGGGCGTTGCCCGAGGACGAGTCGTACACGTTCACCTCGTAGCTGACGATCTCCAGACCGGGCGCCCCAGGGTCGGCGGCGGCCCAGGTGAGATCCACCGAGTTCAGCCCCGGGGTGGCGCTGAGGATGTCGGTCTTGGCCGCTGTGGGCCGGTTGGTGATCACGTACGCCTCACTGCTGGTCACCGATGCATTGCCCGACGGGTCGAAGCCCGCGAACTTGAGCGTCGTGTCGGCCGCGATGTCGATGGCGCCCGTGTAGGGAAGCGCGGTCAGGGTCGACTCGCTGAGGATCTCGTCGATCGGGTCGGTGCCGTCGGTGGTGTACCAGATGTCGACACCCGGCTCGTTGGCGGTGAGCGTCACCTTCTGTGCGAGCGGGTAGCTGCCGCCGGCGGGCGACGCCGTGATGATCGGGTCGAGGATGTCCTCCACGACCTGCGGGCTCGCTGCAGGGAACGTCTCGCCGACCGAGCTGACCGAGACGACCTCGATCGTGTAGTCGCGCAGCGGGTCGAGCCCGGTGATGGTGGTGCCCGTCGAGAGCGGGTTGCTGATGCGACGGCCGATCTCGACCTGCTCGCCACCGTTGGAGGTGGTGTCGATGGCCCACACGCGGTAGCCGGTGATCGGCTGGGTGCCGGGGATGGCGACGGCGGGGTCCCAGTTCACCGAGATGGACGCCGACAGCGGCACGCGTGCTGCAGCGATGTTCGTGGGGGCAGGCGGGCCGCTCTGCAGCGGGCCGTTCGGGCAGCCACCGAAGCCGGGGCCGCCCGCTTCGCCGAACTCGGCGATGGTGAGGCCCTGACGGTTGGCGGCCGCGTCGACGACCTGCCAGCCCATGGCACGCTCGCCGCCAGCGGCGGCGGCGATGGCTGCCACTGCGGGGTCGTCGAACAGGTAGGTGGCGGTGAACGTCTCGCCGCTGACCGTGAGGGTCGAGGTGTAGCCACCGTTGGGGCCGGCGAAACCGTCGATCGTGGCGCGGATGTCGCGCTTGCCGATGGCGGTGTCGACCAGTGCGGGCTCGACGATGCGCTGCTCCATCTGGGCGGGGTCCAGGCCGGCGATTCGGCCGGCGACGACCAGGGTTGTGCCGTTCGCTTGGAGCACCGAGTCGGACGCGTGGATGTCCTGCACGGTCGTGGTCCCAAGGGGCACGTTTCCGATGATCAGGGTGACTTCGTCGCCCGGAATGATGTCGGGGGTGACGTTCAGGCCGGTGCCTTCGCCCCAACACACACCACCGGGATGGTTGACCTCGAACGCGACGCCGCCGGCGGCGACGGTGGCGTTGGCCGACCCGACGATGCCGATGCCGGTTCGGAACACCTCGAGGGTGGCGACCTGACCTGCGTAGCCCTCGTAGCCCTCGACCGACACGAAGTCACGGTCGGGGAAGACCACGATGTTGTCGGGGAAGACCGGTACCTGCGCGGCTGCCGCACCGGCCGAGGTGGCCCAGACGCCGAGGGCGCCGAGGGACAGTGCGGTGGCCGCGGCGACAGCCGTGACCCTGACGCGTCGCGACACCGCTGTGGTGGTGCCCTCCGCCGAGGTGACGCGCCGGTGGCGCGCCGTGATCGATGACCGTGACATAGTCGTACTCCCGTCCGAACTTCCCGCTGTGAGGAAATCGTCACTGAAAGTGCCCGTCATGACGATTTCTGGCACTCACTGTGCCCGAAAACCGGGAATCAGATCAATGAGTCATCTCCTGTACGACGATGGTCCTGCGCGGACCCAGGTCTTTGCGACCATGGTCGTACGACTGTCTACACAGAGTGGTCGTCGAGCAGCGCGGTGCTGTCAGAGCACGATGACCACGGTGCCGATGGGTGCCCAGGCATACATCGCCCGGGCCTTCACATCGGTGAGCCGGCTACACCCGTGGGACAGCGGCCAACCCAGATCCTGGGTCCCCTGCACCACGGCGCCGCGCTCGATCGGCAGGCTGTGGCTGCCCACCGAACTGCGCGTGCGCTGGTAGCGGACCATGTCGTGGGCGTACCCGCACGTCTCTTCGCAGTACCACATCGTGCGGCTCTTCGAGTAGACGCGGAAGACGCCCGGCTGGTCGTAGCCGGACGCGGTGCGAATGCGACGCCCGGACATGAGGAACGTGTCGCTCACTCGGCCGTTCGCCTCGACCAACCACACCTGCTGCTGGTCGGAGTGCACGACGACCCGTCGACCCGATCCCGAACCCTTCGGCAGCGGCATCATCGCATTGCCCGTGCGGAGCGTGATCGTGCCCAGTGTCCGCAGCGGTCGGGCATAGCCGTCGAGCGCCTCGAGTCGGATGGTGATCCTCGAGCCCGGTGCACCCGGCGCGCGGAACCAGAACGACAGTGGGCCGGCCGAGTGGTACGCCAGCCCCACCTGGATGACCCGGTTCACGTTGCGGTAGCGAATGATCGCCGTGCCCTTGGGCACCGTGACGCCGGTGACGTGGAACCATCCCGCCGCCGGCACCGAGTCGCGTGCCATGGCGAGGCCCGGCGGGGGCTTGGGCACCGTGGTCGTCGTCGGTGGCTTCGTGGTCGTCGTCGGTGGCTTGGTGGTGGGCGGCACGGTCGTCGCGCCAACGGTCGTGGTCGTCGCAGCGACGGTGGTGACGCCATCGACCGAGGCGGTCGTGTGGGACACGGCGACCGGAGTCTGGCCAGCCGCCATCGCGACCGTGGTCATCGCCGCGAGCGCGACGGCAGTGGCGGCGAGCACCGCGGCAGGACGACGGAACGACACGGCGATCAGTCGTTGTCGAGCTTGTCGACGACCTTGTGGGCGATCTCGGCGATCTTGCCCTTCACGCCACCCTCTTCCGCCACTTCCTCGAGGCGGGCATCCACCACGCCGAGGCGCGCTCGCTCGGAGTCCAGCACCCCGATGTGGCCGTCGTGGTCGAGGTCGAAGGCCTCCAACTCGGCTTCGTCGGGAATGTGCGGTTCGTTGGAGCCAGGCTCGTGTGCGGTCGGCATGGGGCCAGTATGGCCCGACCCCTCGCACCGATCGGGGGACCCCCCTGCCCTGCGCGTCAGCGACGCCAGGTGCTCACCAGCCGTCCTGTTGAGTCGCCGACCTCGCGCCAACGGGTGCGAGGCGACAGCCAGATCACCAGCGCTACCGCCACCGACGGCCCTCAAACCGCGCCAACTGAAGTTCCTGGTGAGCGCGCGCTAAGAGGCGAGTGCGGCCTTGACCTTGGCGGCGATGGCCGCACCGTCGGCCGTGGGACCCGCTTTGGCACGCACTGCGGACACGACACGACCCATCGCCTTCATCCCCGTGGCACCGTCGGCGGCCGCGGCAGCGATCTCGGCGGCGATGATGCCCTCGAGCGCCGTGTCGTCGAGCGCCGCCGGCAGATATGCCTCGAGGACCGCTGCTTCAGCGCGTTCGCGCTCGGTCTTCTCGGGGCTGCCCGCGGTGACGAAGGCGTCGGCGGTCTCGTGATGCTGACGGACTTCGACCGCGAGCACGGCCAACACCTGCTCGTCGCTGAGCACCACCTGTTCGGCGCCGGCGGTCTCGGCCACTGCGATCGCGGACAGTGCCTGACGAAGCGCCGACAGGGCGACCTCGTCGCGCGCCCGCATCGCCCTGGTCAACGCAGCCTGCATGCGGTCCTTCACGGTCTCACTCATCGCGCCAGTCATGGCGTGAAGGGTACGCGGTGCGCCAGTATCAGCCACCGTGAACACGTTGCTGGGTGCCGTGGGTGACCTCGTCGAGGATGTCGTCGTCCATCTGCTCGAGCCGGTCAACGTCGCCAGCGACACCCGCTCGGTGGTCACACGCCGCCGCGGTGGTAGCGCGGCGAACATGGTCGACGCTGCGTGCCGGGCAGGTGGCCGGGCTCGTTTCATCGGTCAGGTCGGCGACGACCCGGCCGGACGCTGGCTGACCGAGCAACTCGAGTCCGTCGGCGCCGACGTGATGGTTCGGTGGCGTGGGCGAACCGGGACGATCGTCGTGCTGGTCGACACCGCGGGCGAGCGCACGATGCTGGCCGACCGGGCCGCGTGCCTGGAGCTGTCGGACCCCGATCCCACGTGGCTCGACGGCCTGCACACCCTGCACGTCCCCTACTACTCACTGGTCGGCGAACCGCTCGCGACCACCACCGCGACCCTGGCGCGTTGGGCCGACGAGCGTGGCATCCGTGTGTCGGTCGACGCGTCGTCGGCGGCGTTGCTCCAACACGATGGCGCGGACGCCGCGATCGAGCGGATCGCGTCGTTGCGGCCGCACGTCGTGATCGCCAACGAGCTCGAGGCCGCGGTGCTCGGCGACGGGTTGCACCCCGATCGGCTCGGTGACGCCTCGGTCGTCGTCAAGCACGGCCCCGCCCCGGCGGTGCTCCGTCAACCCGGCCGACCCGACGTCGAGGTGCCGGGCATCCGCGTCGGCGACGTGCGCGACACCACCGGCGCGGGCGACGCGTTCGCGGCCGGGCTGCTGCTGTCACTCGCCGACGGCGCGGACCTGACGACCGCCACCGTCCACGGTCACGAGGTGGCGGCGGCGTTCCTGCGCGGCAGATAGGCGAGCACCGCAGCGGCGACCAACGTCGCCAGCACCACGACCAGACCGACCGTGGTGACGACGTTCGGTGTGAAACCCTCCTGGCCCGGGCTGCCGCCAGCGATGCCCCACGGCAGGTCACCGGCTTCGAGCATCGAGGTGACCCATTGCCACACCCCGACACCGACCGCGCCGAGCACCATGCCGACACCCCATTTCGACCCGGCGATGAAACCCAGGTACGCACCGATCAGCAGCAACAGCAACACCAGAATGCGCAACCACGTCGTGAGCGGCGGCACGGCGTCGTGGGTGATGCCGAGCTCGATGAACAACCGGCCCTTCCACCACCGTGCGGGCCCGAGGCCCAGGTCGCTGGAGAAGTTGTCGGCGAACGTGGCGCCCTTCGTGGGCAACATCGGTCCGATGACCAGTGCCAGACCACCGAGCAGACCGAACGCCCCGACCGCCGGGTGCAGCGGCGACTCGCCGTCGTCGCCCATCCCCGCGAACGACACGAAGAACACGATGCCACCCAGCACGGCCGCGGCGACAGCCATCCAGAAGCCGACGTCGAGCGTGGTGGACAACGTGTAGGTGAACGTGCTCTCGCGGAAGCCCTGCTTCAAGGTGTCGACGACCGACCAGGCGTCGCCCACCAGCCATGCGGAGAAGCCGGCCAGGGCGAGCCCGGCACCGCCGGCCAACCCGGTGCCGAAACGGCGGCCGCTCATCCCGATGGCCGCACCGATGATGAGGAGCGCCGCAGCGATGATCGTGCCGACACGGGCGTTGGTGGTGATGCCGTTCAGGCCGATGCGCACACTCGTGTTCACGTCGCCGCTGACCCGGTAACGCAACGTGGTGAGGAACGCCGAGGACACGGTGACGGCCGCGGCGGCGATAGCGAGCAGCAACGTGACGGCACGCAGCGGCACGGCCGCCGGGGGCGGGACCGCGGCAGTGAACCCGACCTGTTCGGTGACGCGCGGGATGGCGTCGGTGGTGTCGGCGAAGTCGGCGGCGCCGGCTTCCCACGCCACACCGATCTGCTGCTGCGTCGGCGTCGTCTGCTCGACCACCTGGAAGCGCCGGGTGTCGAACATCTCGTCGACCTCGCGACTGCCGACCGGTGGGATCTCACCCGCAGGCACGGCGATGGGCGCCTCGACGACGCCCGCCGCAGCAGGCGCAGTAGCGGGCTGCTCGTTGGTGGGTGACGAGAACATCGCGCCGGGTGAGCGCGGCGCTGTGACGAGCGCGCTGCCACACGCGTTGCAGAACCGCTGCTGCGGTTCGGTGGCGACTCCACACGATGGACAGAACATGCGACACCCCCGGACGAAATCCGGTCTCTCGTTCCCGACGGATGCCGGTCACTCGACCAGCATCACTCTGCCAGATCGTCGGTGCGCCACACGGTCGCGGGTGATCCCATCTGCGCATACCGCTCGGCCATGCGCGCCAGCAGGAAGTCCTCGAACTCGGCGGCGGGGAGCGCCGGCGAGTACAGGTGCCCCTGCTGACGGACGCAGCCGAGCGCGATGAGCGCATCGGCCTGCGCGCCGGTCTCGACACCGTCGGCCGTGACCGCCAACCCGATCTCACGCACGAGCGCGATGATCGAGCGGACGATCGCACGGTCGTGCGGGTGCGCGCCGATGGTGTCGATCGACAGGCGATCGATGCGGACCTCGTCCAACGGAAGGCGACGCAACAGACTGAGCGACGACACGCCTCGGGCGAAGTCGTCGAGGCACACGCGGCCGCCTCGGGCCCGGAAGCCGGCGAGATTGGCAGCGGCACCGCCGAGGTCGCCCGTCACCGAGGCCTCGTGCACGTCGATCGTGAGGACGCGCGGGTCCAGATCGTGCAGCATCGTCGCCACGGAATCCTGCTGCCAACGCGTGTCGGCGTGACCGGACGCGAGGTTGATGCGGAACCTGAAGTCGTCGGGAAGGCCCAGCATCGTCAGACGACGCATGTGCGGCCGGGCGCTGTTGATGACGCGTTCGGTGATGCGATCCATCAGCGCCGCTGACTGGGCGAAGCCCATGAACTCTTGTGCCGGGATGACCAGGCCGTTGCGCCGCACCCAGCGGGCGAGCAGCTCGGCGCCCACCACATCGCCAGTGGTGGCGTCCATCTCGGGCTGGAAGAAGGCGATGATCTCACCGTCGTCGATGGCACGGCGAAGCGCCTGTTCACCCTCGAGACGGCGGAGCAGTTCGTCCTGCATCGACGCATTGAACAGTTCGACCCGGTTCCTGCCACCCGCCTTGGCGCGGTACAGCGCGGCGTTGGCATGGCGCAACAGCTCGCTCGCCGTCGTGCCGTGGTCGGGCCCGACCGCGACACCGACGCTGACCGACGACGGCATCTCGCGACCTTCGGCGTACACCGGTTGGGCGAGCACCCCGACCAGTCGGTTGGCCACCGCAGCGGCAGCCGGCATGTTCAGACCGGGCATCAGCACGACGAACTCGTCACCGCCCATACGGCCCGCGACCGAACCGGGCTCGAGGCTGCGCAACAGGCGATCGGCGATGATCGTGATGAAGCGGTCACCACCACGATGGCCGAGCGCGTCGTTGACCGCCTTGAAGCGATCGAGGTCGCAGAACAACAGACCGACCGGGTTGTCCGCGGAGGCCCCACTCATCACCTGCTCGAGCAGTTCGAGCGTGCCGCGCCGGTTGTACAGGGTGGTGAGCGGATCGTGGGTGGCCTGGTGGGCGAGCCGGGTGTTCGTCGTGGCCATCTGGGCGTTCACCGCGGTCAGTTCGCCGCGCTCGTGGGCGAGGTCGCGAACCAGCCGCTCGCTGCGCCACGACAGGCGGATGGACTCGATGGTGTTCCGACTCACGACGTGGTGCAGCACCGTCAGGCCGGCGGTGAAGCAGATCGCGAGGAAGCCGACGCCGCGTAGTCGCGAGTTCGACGACGCCAGAAGAGTGACAGTGGTGAGGCCCATCAACGGCGCGACGAACGCAAGGTAGAGATCGGGACGACCCATCGTCACCATGCAGCCGACGGCGCTGGCGACGGCCGGGAAGAGCGTGAACACCAGAACCAGGTCGATGTCGGCATCGCCGGACACCCACGGGCACATGCCGAACACGACGCCGACCGACACGAAGGCCAGGCCGATGAGCAGCACGGTCGTCCGCGGCGTCGACCGCACGTCGGTACGCAGGTAGTACCGGTACAACGCGAAGAACAGCAGCGCGGTGCTGATGACGGCGGCGATCGCCCACCAGCCGAGGCGCCAGTTGCTCATCGAGTCGCGTAGCAGGGTGCTGGTCAACAGCACGAAGGGCAGCAGGAGGAACGGTGCCGGCGTGAGGTTGGTCGTGACGATCTCGAGTGCGCGTTCGCGAACGAACGATCGAGGTGCGTCCTCCATTCCTCCGGTGAGCGCCAGATCCGGCATGCACGTCCTTCGTCGATCACCGCGCCGGGCCCGGCGCACATGTGTCCTTCTTCTTCGGCACGTCATGCCGAGAACTTGACGTGCTCATGAGAGTCGCCGGCATGGATACTGAAGGCCTGATGCGCGGCCGTTTCGCCCCCTCACCGACCGGTTCGTTGCACCTCGGCAACCTCCGCACGGCGCTGGTCACCTGGTTGCACGTGCGCGCGCAGCGTGGTGAATGGCTCGTTCGAGTGGAAGATCTCGATCGGGTCACCGCGTCGGCCGACCACGAACGCGGCCAACTGGCCGATCTGGCCGCCCTTGGCTTGGTTCCCGACGGCGAGGTGGTCCGCCAATCCGAGCGGTTCGGCCGCTATGACGCGGCGATCGACACGCTCCACGCGCAGGGACGCGTCTACGAGTGCTTCTGCACCCGTCGCGAGATCCGCGAGGCGGCCCAGGCACCTCACGGCGAACTGCCCGAGGGTGCGTATCCCGGCACGTGCCGCGATCTCACCGCCGCGGAGGCGGCGGCGCGGCGCGACCAGGGTCGCCCGCCAGCGCTGCGGTTGCGCAGCGAGCACGAGCGGTACGTCGTCGACGACCTGGTGGCCGGGCGGTTCGAGGGTGGCGTCGACGACGTGGTGCTGCGGCGCAACGACGGCGTTCCGGCGTACAACCTGGCCGTGGTGGTCGACGACGCCGCGCAGGGCATCACCCACGTGGTGCGCGGCGACGACCTGCTCAGCAGCACGCCCCGGCAGCGACTGCTGCAGGACCTGCTCGGGCTGCCACCCCCCATGTACGCCCACCTGCCGCTGGTGCTCGCCCCCGACGGCAGCCGACTCGCCAAGCGCCACGGCGCCGTCACGCTCGACGATCTCGCGACCCGAGGAGTCGCCCCCGCCGCGGTGTTGGCCCGGCTGGGCGCGAGCCTCGGCCTCTGCGCGGTCGACGAGGTCGTGACGGCCGACGACCTGGTCCCCCGGTTCTCGATCGACCGTGTGCCGACGACACCGTGGTCGTGGTCGGCGAACGATCTCTGACACGATCTCGTTCGTGTCCGACCACGAGCCGAGCCCACCCTTCGACGACCTGCAGCAGATCCTCGGCTACCGAGGGGCCGCCGACCACCGCGAAGGGATCACCGAGCTGGGTCCCGAGATCTACCTCGTGCCGTTCTGGACGCCGTCGTTCTGCGACACCGTCATTCGTGCCGCCGAGGCCGTCGGCGCGTTCGAGCACCAGCCGCACGACCCGGTACCGGGACACGAGGTGTCGCTGGCCATCATCAGCCCGCGTCTGTTCGAGGCCGTCGAGGTCGACCTGGGCGTGCGCATCTGGCCGCAGCTGCGGAGCACGTGGCCGTACATCGACTACCACGGTCTGCGCGATGTCTTCGTCATCAAGTACGCGCTCGGTGCCCAGGAGGAGCTGCGGATGCACCACGACGTGGCCCAGGTGTCGGCGTCGGTGAAGCTGAACGAGGGCTACGAGGGAGCCGTGCTCGACTTCCCACGCCAGGGTGTCGACAACTCGCGGGTGCCGGTCGGTGAACTGGTCGTGTGGCCGTCGCTGGTGACGCATCCCCACCAAGCGACGCCCCTTCGACGTGGTGTCAAGTATGGCCTGACGGTGTGGTTCGAGCTGCCGACTTTCTGACGCCGTGAGGGTCTAGCCTGAAGGTGAACGTTCGCCGATCGCCAGGGACCCCTCACCCATGATCCACCAACGAAACCGCCTCCTCCTGCTCGCCCTGCCGGTCGTCTTGGCGACCCTCGCCTCGGCGTGCTCGTCCACGTCGAACGCGGCCAACACCGCCCCCACCACGACGAAGGCCACCACGACCACGGAGGCGCCCACCACGACGGCGGCCACCACCACGACGGAAGCGCCCACGACGACCGAGGCGCCCACCACCACCGCCGCCCCCACCACCACGGCCGCCCCCACCACGACGCTCCCGAAGAACCTCGAGGTCGTCGGCGTGTTCGAGGGCGAGATCCAGGCGGTCGGCGGCAAGAGCGGCGACGCCACCAAGGTGGTGCAGATGCGGCTCGAGCAGCTCGGGTTCTGGACCGGCGGCGCCGACGGCCAGTACGGCTTCGGCACCACCCAGGCCGTCATGGCGTTCCAGAAGTACATCGGCCTGGAGACCAGCGGCAAGGTCGACGCCACCACGGCCAACTACCTGAAGAACTTCGGTGACCGAGCCCACGGTGCCTCCGACAGCGGCACCCTCGTCGAGGTCGACAAGACCAAGCAACTGCTGTTCCTCGTGAAGGACGGCAAGACGCTGTGGACGTTCAACACGTCCACCGGCAGCAACATCCCGTACGAGGCGACGAACAAGAAGGACCCGACGAAGATCGAGAAGGGCGACTCGGTCACCCCGAACGGTCTGTGGAAGACGGACCGTGAGCGGCCCGAAGGCTGGTGGGAGGGCGACCTCGGCAAGATCTACCGCCCGAAGTACTTCCGCGGTGGCGTCGCCATCCACGGCATGACCAGCGTGCCGAACTACCCGGCCTCGCACGGTTGCGTCCGACTCAGCACGCAGGCGATGGACTTCATCTGGGATTCCGGGTCGGTGCCGCTCGGCACGCCCGTCTGGGTCCACGGAGGCTGAATCCTTGCTCCCGCACGTGGGTGCACTGCGTCCGTGGGCCGATCCCGAAGTCGTGTCGATGGGTCGGCTGCCCATGCACGTCCCCCTGCCGATCGGTGACGATGCTCGCCGTTCGCTCGACGGCCAGTGGCAGTTCCGTCTGTACGACACTCCCGACACGGTGCCCGCCTCGGCCGTGACCGGGCCGACGCCGGTGAAGGGTCGCACGGTCGCCGTCCCCGGCAACTGGACCGTGCAGGAGACGGGCGACCTCCCCCACTACACGAACGTGCAGATGCCGTTCCCTGGACCGCCGCCTCGCCTGCCCGACCGCAACCCCACCGGCGTCTATCGGCGCTCGTTCGTCACCGGTCGCGGTTGGAAGTCGCATCGCGTCGTACTGCACATCGGCGGCGCCGAGAGCGTCCACGTCGTGTACCTCAACGGATCGTTCGTCGGCTACGGCACCGACAGCCGGTTGCCCAGCGAGTACGACATCACCGACCTGGTGCAATCGGGCGAGAACCATCTGGCCATCGTCGTGATGCGGTGGAGCGCACAGAGCTACGTCGAGGACCAGGACCAGTGGTGGATGGCCGGGTTGCACCGCAGTGTCTGGATCGAGGCGCGCACGCCCGTCAGCATCGGCGACGTCGTCTGCGACGCCCGGCTGCACATGGCCGAGCACACGGGCGAGCTGCGCGTGCTCGCGTCGGCGCGGTTCAGCACCGCTCCCACCGAGGGTCACACCACGCACGTCACGCTCACATCGCCCGATGGCAAGCGCATCGGCAAGCCGTCCGTGCAGCCCGTGCCGCACCATCACGAGATCCCCTATGTGTTCCGCGGTTTCACCGCCGAGCATGAGTTCCGGGTGCCGAAGGTGCAGGCCTGGTCGGCCGAATCGCCCGCCCGATACCGGGTCGACGTCGAACTGCGCGGCCCCGACGGCACGCTGCTCGAGTCCACCCATCAGCTGGTCGGCTTCACCCACGTCGAGGTGCGCGACC
>JANOET010000203.1:0-3635 GCA_031413415.1 Acidimicrobiaceae bacterium | reverse complement strand
CGGCAAGGAATACAGCGACGAAGACTACCTCAACGAAGGCGCGAAGAAGTACGCTCGCGACGCCGCCCAGTGGGCCGAGTTGAACGCGCTCGCCGGGCCGGGCGGCCGCCTCGGCACGATGCCCTGGTACGAGTACCGCGGGCCGAACCCGTACGAGGGCGCGTCGGTGTACCCGGCCTGCCAGAATCTGCTCCTCGCGGCGCGGGCACTCGGGTATGGCGGAGCGCTCACCATGTGGCACCTCCCGGTCGAAGCCGAGTTGCGATCACTGCTCGGAGTTCCTGACGAGGTGGCGTTGTCCGCCTGCATCACACTGGGTCGGCCCGCTGGGCGCCACGGGCCGGTGCGCCGCAGACCACTCGACGCCGTGGTCTTCGACGACGAGTGGGGCGGCGAGGCGAGATGGGCGCGAGATCCCGAGCCCGCAGATCCTGACTAGCGTGGTGTGTGCCATGACCGCCTTTCAGCCAACTCCTGCCGACCTCTTCACCTTCGGCCTGTGGACCGTGGGGAACACCGGACGCGATCCGTTCGGTTTCGAGACCCGACCACCGCTCGACCCGGTGCACAGCGTTCGCAGGCTCGCCGAGTTGGGTGCGTACGGCGTGAACTTCCACGACGACGACCTCGTGCCCTTCGGTTCCTCCGCTGCCGAACGCGATGCCATCGTTCGCCGCTTTCAGGCTGCGCTCGACGAAACCGGCATGAAGGTGCCGATGGCGACGTGCAACCTGTTCAGCCAGCCGTTGTTCAAGGACGGCGCGTTCACGGCCAACGATCCCGCCGTCCGTCGCTACTCGGTGCGCAAGTCGTTCGACGCGATCGATCTGGGCGCCGAGCTCGGCGCCCAGGTGTACGTCATGTGGGGCGGCCGCGAGGGGATGGAGGCCGAGGCCTCGAAGAACGTCCGCGACGCGCTCGATCGGTACGCCGAAGCCGTGGACCTGTGCTGTGCGCACATCCGCGATCGCGGCCACCGCATGGTCATCGCGCTCGAGCCGAAGCCGAACGAGCCCCGTGGCGACATGCTGCTACCCACGGTCGGGCACGCGCTTGCGTTCATCCAGGAACTCGAGTGGCCCGAGATGGTGGGCCTCAACCCCGAGTTCGCGCACGAGACCATGAGTGGCCTGAACTTCACCCACGCGGTCGCGCAGACGATGTGGCACGACAAGCTGTTCCACATCGACCTCAACGCCCAGCGCATCGGCAAGTTCGACCAGGACTTCCGATTCGGTAGCGAGGGCATCCGCGACGCCTTCTATCTGGTGAAGCTGCTGGAAGATGCGGCGTGGCCGGGTATGCGCCACTTCGACGCGCACGCCTATCGCACCGAGGACGAAGCCGGTGTGTGGGAGTTCGCCAAGGGATGCATGCGCACCTATCTCATCCTGCGCGAGAAGGCCGAGCGGTTCCGGGCCGACACAGAGATCACCGAGGCGCTCGAAGCGGCCATGGCCGATCAGCTCGCCATACCGACGTCGCCCGAAGGCGTGTCGGCCGAAGGGCTGTCGTCCATCAGGCAGGCGACCATCGCCCCCGTCGTCGCCGGTGCGCGTGGGTACGGACACGAGCGGCTCGATCAGCTCGTCACCGAACTGCTGCTGGGCGTTCGCTGACCGATGCGCCTCGTCGCCGGCGTCGACTCGTCCACGCAGAGCACGAAGGTCGAATTGCGTCGGCTCGACGATGGGGTCGTGGTCGCCCGAGCATCGTCACCGCATCCCGCCACCACCCCGCCGCGGTCCGAGCAGGACCCGACGGTGTGGCTCGCCGCGTTCGAGGCGGCCTACGCCGAGGTGGCGGGAGCAGCGGGGTCGTTCGAGCTGGCCGGGATCAGCGTCGCCGGACAACAGCACGGCATGGTCACACTCGACGCCGCAGGCGCGGTGCTGCGACCGGCCAAGCTCTGGAACGACACCGAATCGGCCGACGACGCTGCTCGGCTCGTCGCCGAGCTCGCCGGTCCGGGCGCGTGGGCGTCGGCCGTCGGCAGTGTGCCCGTGGCCGCCTTCACCATCACGAAGCTCGCATGGCTGCGCCGCAACGAACCCGACGTGTGGTCGCGCCTCGCACGAGTCCTCTTGCCGCACGACTGGATGACGCTGCAGTTGTGCGGCGCGTTCGTGACGGATCGCGGTGACGCGAGCGGCACCGGGTACTGGAGCCCGGCCGCGGGGGAGTATCGCCTCGATCTGTTGGCCGAGGTGGACCATGCACTCGACTGGTCGGCGATGGTCCCGCGTGTGGCCGCCCCCGACGAGGTGGTGGGTGAGTGGCGTGGCGTGCCCGTGGCGTGTGGCACCGGTGACAACATGGCCGCGGCGTTGGGGTTGGGTCTCGTCGCTGGTGTGGCCGCCGTGTCCGTCGGGACGTCGGGAACCGCCTACACGGTGGCCGAACGATGGACGGCCGACCCGACCGGGGCAGTGGCCGGTTTCGCCGATGCGAGCGGACGGTTCTTGCCGCTCGTGTGCACCCTGAACGCAACGAAGGTGCTCGACGCGGTCGCTCGTCTGCTCGGGGTGAGTCTCGACGACTTCGACACGCTCGCCGGTTCGTCGGCCCCCGGGTCGGTCGGCCCGCTGCTGCTGCCCTACTTCGACGGCGAGCGCACTCCCGATCTTCCCGGCGCGACCGGATGGGTCACCGGCTTGCGCACCGATGTCACTCGTGAGCAATTCGCACGCGCCGCGGTCGACGGCGTGGTGTGTTCACTGCTCGACGCACTCGACGAGTTGCAGCGTCACGCACCGGTGCACCGCATCGTCCTCACCGGCGGTGGAGCCAGGTCCGCAGCGATTCGTGCGGCGTTCGCTGCCCTGAGCGGCATGCCGGTGGGCGTCGTCGACGCGGCCGAGGCGGTCGCCACGGGGGCCTGTGTCCAGGCGGCGGCGATCGCTGCGGGCGAGTCGCACGACGCGGTGATCCGGCGGTGGGGCCTGGGCGCCGCGACGCCCGTCGAGCCGGGGCCCGGCGATCGATCGCTTCGAGATCGCTACGCCCTGCTGCGTGCCGTAGCCGTGGACGTGGAAGCCGCGGAGTGAGCGACCCGTTCGCGCTGCTGGGGGTGCGCGCCGACGCGACCCTCGAGGAACTGACGGCGGCCCGCCGGCGTCTGGCGATGACGCTGCACCCCGATGTCGGCGGCGACGCCGAGGCGATGCAGGAGGTCAATCGTGCGTTCGACGTCGCAGTCCAGCACCTGTCGCAGCAGCGAGCGGCAACGCCGTCGGCTCCGAGCGACACCCCGCCCCCTCCCGGTCCGGAGGCGGTGCGCCGGCAGCGCTGGCTCCGCGGTGTCCAGTACGACTCGCCCTCGTTCACGATCGACGTGCTGCCCGTCGATGCCTTCGAGGCGCTGCTGGTGGTGTGCTCGTGGATGGGCGAGATGCTCGTCGACGACCCGCCCTACGTCCTGGAGGCATTCCTGCACGACCCTGCGCCGTGCTGGTGTCGGCTCGACCTCGTCCCCGACGCGGGCGCTACCACCGTGAGCATCACCGTCGCCGGAGTCGACGGAGCACCGACACCCGACCCCGAACTGGTGCGCGACGAGTGGATCGCCAACCTCAACCGCCTCAACGAGCCACCCCCAGGAACTTAAGATGTTCAGAGGATAGGTGTGTTCTTTG
>JANOET010000202.1:0-9323 GCA_031413415.1 Acidimicrobiaceae bacterium | reverse complement strand
AGAGAATGAATCCGCAGGAAAAACTTTATCTGTTTTAATCCCTAAAAATGCCAAGCTAATTAAGGCTTTTGGAACTTTGGGCGACGCCACCGAGGTCGTCGACGGCGGATCGGATCCACCCGTCGACCGAATCGGTGTCGGCGAGGTCGACCTTGGTGACGACCGCTCCGGGCAAGGCGGCTGCCGCTTCGGCGAGCGCGTCGTCGTTCACGTCGCACAGGTGGACCTGGGCCCCGTTCGCGGCGAACGCGGCCGCCACCACGCGCCCGATTCCCGAGGCGGCCGCGGTGATGACGACACGCTGGCCCTTCACGGCGCCCCGACCACCACGTGCTCGGCGACGAACAGCCGGGTGCGGCTTCGTACGTGCGCCATCGAGTCGGCGGCGACCTGTTGACCGAGTTCGGTCGCGTAGGCGGCGACGAAGTCGTCCTCGCTGTCGAACCACAGCTCGGACACACCATCGACCTCTGGATCGTCGCCGAGCGCCTCGTTGAACACGATGCGCCGGACACCCGGCAACTGCGCAGCGAGCGGTGCGTGCTCGTGCAGCCACCAACGTCGGAACTCGTCGGCGGTCATGTCGTCGCGTCGGGACAACAGGATGACGGCCTTGAACGTGGTCGTGCCAGCCATCGCGCTCAGCCCTTCCGGCCGATGCGAGCGAGCGGACGGCCGCCGACGGCGAGCCCGAGCACGGCGACGATCTCGTCGGGGCGCGGTGCGTCGTCGATGGAAATCGTGATGGCGTCCATGTCGTCGAACACCCAGATGTCGCTGCAGTTGGTGAGCGGCACCGCAATTCGCGTCCCTGGTCCACCGAGGAGCTTCGTCGACGGGATGATTGCCGGACCCTTGCCGAGCGCGGCACGTACCGGAGCACCGAACGTGGGATGGATCAGCGCTGCGGCGTGCTCGATCTCGCCGTTGGTGCCGACGATGGCGGCCTTGCCGTACGCACTCACCTGGTCGGCTGCGACACCGAGCGCAGCGAGTGCCTCTCCGATGAGCGCCTCACCCAGACGTGCGCCGAGCGCCTCGAGTTCGCCGAGGTCGGCGACGTATCGGCCGGCGTACGGGTTGGCGAACACCACCGCCGTCGCCACCTTGCGATGCAGGCCTTCGACCGGCTGGCCCATTTCGGAGTTCACGGTCTCGACCACCGAGACCACCTTGCGCATGTTCAGTTCCACGCCGCGACCGTAGCGGCAAGACGTCAGACGAGACGGATGAGGGCGGTGAGGCCCACCGCCACGATGACGGCGCGCAACACCTTCGGGTTCAGCTGGCGGCCGACACGCGCACCGATCTGGCCTCCGACGGTGGAGCCGACGGCAATGGTGCCGGCGACCTTCCAGTCGATGTGCGTGCTGAGGATGAACACCACCGACGCGATCGCGTTCACGCTCATCGCGAGCACGTTCTTCGCCCCGTTCAGCCGTTGCAGGTCGTCGTCGAGGAAAATGCCGAGCACGGCGATGAGGATGATTCCCTGCGCCGCCCCGAAGTACCCGCCGTAGACACCCGCACCGAACACCAGCGCGGCCAGACCGAGGGTGACGTCGCGGTGGCCGTGCCCCTGCTGCAACCCGGCGTCGGCACGGCGGGAGGCGAGGCGGCGCGAGAGCGAGGGCTGCACGATGACGAGCACCAGCGCGATCGCGATGAGCACCACCACGACCTTGTTGAAGACCGTGCTGGGCAGCACGAGCAGCAACGTGGATCCCGCGAGTCCGCCCAGCAGGGAGGCCGGAACGAGCCGCCGCAACCGCGGACGCTGACCCACCAGCTCGCGGCGATAGCCGTACACACCCGACATCGACCCAGGGACCAGACCGATGTTGTTCGACACGTTCGCCAACAACGGCGGATAGCCGAGCGCGACGAGCGTCGGGAAGGTGATCAACGAACCCGATCCGACGACGGTGTTGATGGCGCCCGCCGCTGTGCCGGCGAGGAGGATGATCAGGAAATCAATCAGGGACATAGGGACGCGGGATGCGGTCGGCCAGACCCGAGGCTCGCAGGCGCCGGACGAGGTCGATCATCAGCACGGCCACCGGCACCGCCAGAATGAGACCGACCAAGCCGCCGACGATGCCGCCGGTCGTGGTGGCCAAGAGGACGACCAGCGGGTGGATGCTCAGTCGCGTGCTCATCACCTTCGGCTCGAGCACGTTCTCGAGCAGAAGGTTGCAGGCGAGCACGATGGCGAGCATCACCAGCGCCTGACCTATGCCGCCTTCGGCGAGTGCGAGGAGCACCGCCAGCCCGCCTCCGAGGAATGCACCCAGATATGGCACGTAGCCACCGATGAAGTTGACGACCGCGATGGTGCCGACGAGCGGAAGCCCCATCAGCAGGCTGACCGTCGAGATGACGATCGAGACCACTGCCGAGAGAACGGAACGACCGGCCCAATAGGCGCGAACGGCCTGCACCCCGTTGCTCAGGAAGTCGTGGACTTCGTGCTGCAGTTCGGTCGGGAACTGGCGGACCAACCAGGTCTTGATGATCGGGCCGTCCTTGAGCACGTAGTACCCGATGAGCACGGCGAGCACCACGGCGCCGACGAAGCCGGTGACCGCGCCGATCCCGTCGACCAGCAGGGTGACCAGGCCACGGCCGATGAACGCCGCGGCGGATGCGATGGCCCGACGAACGGACTCGAGCGCGCTCGCGTCGAGCCCGATGTCGTCGGTGGATCCGGCCAGTTCGGCGAGCGCTCGGTCGATCTCGTAGGCCAATTCGCCGGTCTGACGTACGACGTTGCGCACCACGAGCACGGCAACAAGGCCGAGCGACGCGATCGAGCCGAGCACGACCACCGCGGCTACCGCCGACGGTTTCATCCACCGCTGCAGACGGCGAGCGAGCGGGTGGGCCGCGGCGCCGAGCATCACGGCGAAGACGAGCGGCAACACCAGTTCGGAGACCGCGGCCAGCGCCGAGACGGCGAAGCCCGCGACGACCACGCACCCGATGATCGTCCAGACGAGGAACCCGACGCGACGCACGGTGCGATCTGCGCCAGCCTCGACAGCGTCACTGGGCATCGGCTCCCCTCCTCGTACGTCGCGGTCCGATGCGGCAGGCTAGTGCTGCCGCACCGGACGACGCGGCGATCAGGCGAGCAGCTTGGCCTTGGCCGAGGCGAACTCGTCCTCGGTGATCGTGCCCTGCACCTTGAGGGCGACGAGCTTCTCGAGTTCCGCCGACACGCTGGTGGTGCCTGCGGCCGACTGGATGTACTGCCTGGCTGCGGCCTCGTTGGCCTTGGCCTGCGCCGCCGCACGCTCGTTCATGCCCTTGCCACGGGCGATGATGTAGATGAACGCGCCGAAGTACGGGAACACGAACAGCAGGACGATCCACAGCACCTTCATGCCACCGGACGTCTCGTGGTCGCGGAACAGGTCGCCGAAGATCATGAACAGCAACATGATCCACATGAAGAACAGGAAGAACCACAGCATGGACCAGAGCACCTGGCCGACCGCGAAGGTTGCGAGCATCGAACTCTCCTCGAAGTGATGATGGGACGCCGATCGGCATCTCACCCTGACCGTATCGGGCCACGTCATGGGCGTGATCACCCTGCCCGGGTGATCTCCGACACCGACTGACGTCTAGCGTTCACCACATGAGGTTCTCCCGCGCCGATCTGCGCAACGACGCGATCGCCGGTCTGCCCGGAGCCATCAGCAGCGTGCCCGATGGTATGGCCGCCGCAATTCTCGCCGGCGTGTCGCCGGCGCAGGGTCTGTACGCCAGCTTCGCCGGCCCGACCGCCGGCGGCATGCTGTCGAGCACCCGGATGATGGTCATCACCACCACCAGTGCCGCCGCACTCGCCGCCGGGTCGGCGCTCCAGGGCCTCGACCCCGCCGCACGAAACCGGTCGATCATCCTGCTCACGATCATCGCCGGGGCGCTGATGATCGCGGCCGGCATCGCCAAACTCGGTCGCTACACGCGGTTCGTCACACAGTCGGTGATGATCGGCTTTCTCTCCGGCGTCGCCGCCAACATCGTCTTCGGCCAACTCCAGGACCTCACGGGCTCTGATCCCGAGTCGGGCATCGCGGCGCGAAGGGCACTGTGGGTGTTGACGAATCCGGGGCAATGGCACCTCCCGACGTTGTGCGTCGGACTCGGGGCCATCGCACTGCTCGTGCTGCTCGACCGCACACCCATTCGTGCGTTCTCGGCCGTCCTCGCGCTGGTGGTCCCCACCGCCGGGGTGTACCTCTTCTCGGTCGACGGTGTGGCCAACGTGTCCGACGTCGGCGACATCCCGCGCGGTATCCCCCTTCCAGCGCTCCCTCACCTGGCCGACATCTCGGTGTCACTGCTGCTCGGGGCGTTCTCCGTGGCGGCCATCGTGCTCGTCCAGGGCGCAGGGGTCAGCGAATCCGCGCCGAATCGCGACGGCTCCCCCAGCGATCCGAACCGCAACTTCATCGCCCAGGGCGCCGGCAACGTGGCAGCCGGCCTGTTCAAGGGCATGCCGGTCGGCGGCTCCGTCGGGCAGACTGCGTTGAACGCGTCGGTGGGCGCCCGCACCCGGTTGGCCGCCATCTTCAGCGGTCTGTGGATGCTGCTCATCCTCGCGGTCTTCGCCCCGGTCGTCGGCGAGGTGGCGGTCGCCACCCTGGCCGCCGTGCTCATCTTCGCGGCCATCAGCTCGCTCCGGGTGAGCGAGGCGCTGGCGGTGTGGAACACCGGGATCAACTCGAAGATCGGCATGGTCACCACCTTCGTCGCCACACTCACGCTCTCGGTCGCCGCGGCGGTGGGCATCGGCGTCGCGCTGTCGCTGCTGCTGCAGCTGAACCGCGAGGCCATCGACCTCACCGTCGTCGAGGTCTACTTCGGCGAGGACGGCCGACCCGCCGAGCGACCGGCACCGGCGGTGTTGCCGTCGAACCAGGTCACCGTGATCGCGGTGTACGGCAGCCTGTACTACGCAGGAGCGCGCACGCTGCAGGCCCGCCTCCCCGATCCGACGGGGAGCGAACGTGCCGCCGTGGTGTTCCGACTTCGCGGCCGCACCTCGCTGGGGGCCACTGCCTACGTCGTGCTGCAGCAGTACGCCGAGAGCATCGCCGCAACGGGTGGAACCCTCACGCTCACCGGCCTGACGCCGGGTGTTGCCAACGAGTTGCGTCGCACCGGACGCTTCGATCTGGAGGGTCCGTTGACATTGGTCCCCGCCACCGAAGTGCTCTTCGAGTCCACCGAGCGTGGCTACAAGTCCGCAGAGGCATGGCTCATGTCGCAGCGGCCTGAGGAGGGCAAATGATCTGGACGGCCGTCGGCGACAGCCTCTCGGCGGCGATCGGCATCGCGATCAGCCCCTTCCCGGTCGTGCTGATCATCCTGATGTTGGTCTCGGCGAAGGCAAGGGTGAACGGGCCCTCCTTCCTCGGCGGGTGGGTGCTTGGCGTCGCCACCGTGACCGGCGTAGCCTTCGTCCTGGCCGACTCGGCGGATGCGGCCACCGACAGCACCGCGTCGGATGGTGTGAACATCCTGCAGTTGGTGCTCGGACTGCTCTTCCTCGCTCTCGCGGCACGGCAATGGCGCGGCAGACCGAGGCCCGGCGTCGAAACACCAACACCGAAGCTGTTCGACGCGGTCGACGGCATGACGGGTGGGAAGTCATTCGTCCTGGGATTCGTGGCCTGCGTGGCCAACCCGAAGAACCTGCCGCTCGCCCTCAGCGCAGGAACCGGCATGGCCCAACTCGGCCTCACGGGTGGCGAGGCGGCGTGGAGCATCGTGGTGTTCGTCGTCGTGGCATCGGTCAGTGTCGCGACGCCGGTCATCGTCTACTTCGCGCTCGGTGATCGTGCCGAGGCGATCCTGTCGTCGTGGAAGGTGTGGCTGATGGCCAACAACGCCACCGTCATGCTGATCCTCTTCCTCGTGTTGGGGGCCAGAATGCTGGGGTCCGGACTCGGCGTGTTCGCGTGACGCACCCCTCGGTCGAAGATCTACACCGGCTGCTGCCGTCGTGGCGCGCGGGCGCCACACGCGACGCGGTGGTCGCCTTCCTGCTCGACGCCGACTCCATTGCCCCTGCCGACCGCGTTGCTGTGTTCGACAACGACGGGACGCTGTGGACCGAGAAGCCGATGTACCCGCAGGAAGCCTTCTTCGGACACCAGTTGGCGCTCGCCGTCCGCGACGACCCGACCCTGGCGCAGCGAGCCGAGTACGCCGCTCTGATCCAACGCGATCGCGCCGCAGTCGCCGAGCTGGGCCTGCCACGCGTCGCCATGGCATTGGCCGATCTGTTCACCGGCATGTCACCCGGCGAGTTCGCCGACCGGGCCCGCCGTTTCATTCTGGACACCCCGCATCCCACGCTCGGCAGACCCTTCGCCGCAGGCGTGTACCAACCGATGCTCGAACTCCTCGAGGCGCTGCGCGTCGTCGGGTTCGCCAACTTCATCGTCACCGGAGGGGGTACCGAGTTCGTGCGCGCCGTCAGCCACCAGCTGTACGGCATTCCACCCGAAGGTGTGGTGGGCACGCTCATCGGATACGACTACGTCGTGGTCGATGGCGTCCCCGCCGTCGTGCGCACCAACGCACTCACCGGCGACGCCAACGAGGGCGCGGCGAAGGTCGTCAACATCCAGCAGGCACTCGGCCGGCGACCGACGCTCGCGGCCGGCAACTCGGCCGGCGACCGCGAGATGATCGAGTGGACGGTCGCTGCCGACGGGCCGACGCTCGGCCTGCTCGTCGACCACGACGACGCCGATCGCGAGGTGGCCTACGAGAGCGTGGCCGGCACCTTCGAAGCGTCGGAGCGCATCGTCGATGTCGCCCACCGGGGCGGCTGGACCGTCGTGAGCATGCGCGACGACTGGTCCACGGTGTTCGGAGTCGGCTGATGGAGCACGGCCTCGACATGGCGGTCATCGCGGCGATCACGGGAACGTTGCTCGCCTGGGCGGTCGTGTCGCGGCGGATGGAGCGGTGGAACATTTCGGCGCCGATCTGGTTCGTCGCCATCGGGTTCCTGCTGTCCAACGCCACGTTCGGCGTCATCGACGTCGGCCTCCAGAGCGAAGGACTGCGCGAACTCGCAGAGCTCGCGCTGGCGATCGTCCTGTTCAGCGACGCCGCACGCGTCAACGTTCGCGACCTGCGTCGCGACACCGGACTTCCCTTGCGGCTGCTGCTCGTGGGTCTGCCCCTCACCATGGCGCTCGGCACGGTGGTCGCCCACCTGCTGTTCCCGTCGCTCGGTTGGTGGGTGTGCGCCGTCATCGGCGCCGCCGTCGCCCCCACCGACGCCGCACTCGGCGCGGCGATCATCAACGACGAGCGCGTCCCGGCTCGCATCCGCCGGGTGCTCAACGTCGAGAGCGGACTGAACGACGGCATCGCCACACCATTCGTGAAGTTCTTCCTCGTCGCCGCGGTGGTCGGGACCGCGCTCGAGACCGAGTCGGAGAGCCGGGCCCTAGCCGAGATGGCCATCGGTGTCGTCGGCGGCGCGGCGATCGGTTTCGTGGCCGCGTGGCTCCTCCGCCGGGCTCGGCTCGCCGGGTGGGCCGCCACCTCAGCGCGGGCTGTCGGCGTCGCGGCCACGTCGCTGCTCGCCTACGCCGCGATCGTCGAACTGAAGGGCAACGGCTTCGTCGCGGCGTTCATCGCTGGTCTGGCGTTCGGCGCCGCGACCAAGGAGCAGTTGGAGGAGTCACTCGAGTTCACTCACGAGGCTGCCGAACTCGGCTCGCTCATCGTGTGGTTCATGTTCGGCGCGGTGATGCTGCCCGCACTCGAGCACTCACAATGGCAGGACTTCGTGTTCGCGTTCCTCGCGCTCACCGTCGTGCGCATGCTGCCCGTGGGCGTTGTGCTCATCGGCACCAAGCTCGACCTCGCCACCGTCGGCGTGGTCGGCTGGTTCGGCCCGCGCGGCCTCGCCTCGGTGGTGTTCGCGCTGCTCGCCCTCGACGGACTTGCTCCGGCGGAAGGAACACGGGTCGTGAGCATCATCACCGCAACGGTGCTGATGAGCGTCGTGTTGCACGGCGCGAGTGCGGCGCCGATCAGCGCCCGCTACGGGGCCACGCACACCGAGCCGACCTGACGCGACCGGCGTGCGTGACCTCGAACCGGATCAGTGGGCGCCGCCGTCGCCGGCGGCCTCGAGCTGTCGCATGACGGCCTCGAGGTTGAACGACCCCGGCTTCTGGCGGGGCGGGAACTTGATGTAGTTCTCGATCATGCCCGCCACCGTGCCCTGCATGAGGTAGAGCACCCAGGTGTGGTCGATGAGCCAGTCCCAGTAGGTGTTCGAGTTCTCGTCGGCACGCTCGAACGGATCCTGGCGAAGGTTGAAGAGCTTCGGCGCGCGCAGCTTCACGAACGGCTCGATCCATGCCTGCAGGCGGGTCGCCCGCTGTTCCATCAGCACGGCCTTGTAGTCGCCGATGCGGATGGCGATGATGTCGCCGTCGTCGCTGACGTAGAAGAAGAAGTTGCGCGGGCTGGTCTCGACCTCACCCGAGAGGTACGGCAACATGTTGTAGCCGTCGAGGCAGACCTTGAAGAACTTGTCGCCGGCCTGGTGACCGTCGAGCAGCTTTTGCTTGATGTCGGGCTCACCGGCCGCGGCCAGCAGCGTGGGCAGCACGTCCTGGTGACACACGACATCGTTCCGCACCGTGCCCGGCGTGGTGTGGCCGGGCCAGCGGAAGAACGCCGGCACGCGCCAGCCGCCTTCCCAGTTGGTGTTCTTCTCGGACCGATACGGCGTGATGCCGGCGTCGGGCCAGGTGTTGTAGTGCACGCCGTTGTCGGTGCTGTACATCACGATCGTGTTGTCGGCGATGCCCAACTCGTCGAGCTTGTCGAGCATCACCCCGACCTGCTCGTCGTGGGCCACCATCGCGTCGGCGTAGTCGCCCTGACCGTTGCTCTTGCCCTTGTTCTTCTCCGCCACGTGGGTGCGGAAGTGCATCGCGGTCGAGTTCCACCAGAGGAAGAACGGCTCGTCGGCGGCAACGGCCTCGTCCATGAAACGCAGTGCGTGCGCTGTGACCTCTTCGTCGATGGTCTCCATGCGCTTCTTGGTGAGCGGGCCGGTGTCTTCGATGGTCTGGCCGCCGTTGCCGTCGGCATGGCAGTGCAGCACGCCGCGCGGGCCGAAGCGGGCCTTGAACGCAGGGTCCTTCGGGTAGTCGGGGTGCTCGGGCTCCTCCTCCGCGTTGAGGTGGTAGAGGTTGACGAAGAACTCGTCGAATCCGTGCACCGTGGGAAGGAACTCGTCATTGTCGCCCAGGTGGATCTTGCCT